>NZ_PJPV01000024.1 GCF_002864045.1 Endozoicomonas acroporae | reverse complement strand
CACGGCAACTGCTCCTGCGTTGCCCTAGCTTCTGCATCCATGCAGTCGTGCGGTTGCGATAAATTGGTCTAAAAATTCCTGCTTCTTCGTCAAATAGCCCCGCTATTCTCCTCAGAAGCAGAAATTTTTATCCTCAATTTCTCGCAATCCTCGCTACGGGGTCGCCTAGACGGACGCTTAAGTCCGACAGGCTCCTAGAAAAACAAATGGACTCCTTTTTTCATGTTGCTGATTTGGCTGATCATAATGGGACTGATTTTTAAGTCATGGATTGCCTGGCTGGTACTGGTCATTCTTTATCTGTTCTCAACCCAGCCGGTTGCATCGCTGCTTATTCGCAGTCTTGAGCGTTACCCGGTCTTTACGCCGGGGCAAACACAACCTGTAGAGCCTCAGGCAGTGGTGATTCTTGGTGGTGGTTTACCTCGTATCAGTCCCGAGATGTCAGGATTTCGCCCTTCCATGTTTACCCTGGAGCGACTCCGTTATGGCGCATGGCTGAGCCGTCAGACTGAGCTGCCGGTGATGGTCAGTGGTGGCGGTTTCCGACCGGAAGCCGCCATCATGGCAGAAAGTCTTAAACATGATTTTGCTGTGGAAACCCGGTGGTTGGAGGATCAAAGTACTACAACCTGGGAAAATGCAGTGTATGCCCGTGCAATGCTGCCTGAGGATATTCAGTCGGTTTTACTCGTGACCCATGGCTGGCATATGCCAAGGGCCGTTCTCAGCTTTGAACGAGCGGGTTTTCAGGTGATTCCGGCACCGGGTATGCTGGCCAATGCCTCAAAAGATTTTCGTATCAGTCGATGGTTGCCCAGTGCCCGTCATTTGAGCGACAGTGAACGTGCTTTCAGAGAGTACGCCGGGTATTTATGGTACTGGCTGATCTATCGCAGCTGATTGTTGTGTTTAACCTCGAAGGACAGCCTGGAATGATCGCCGGGTATTTCATTAAACGCGTCTAATACTTGCTGGTTATCCCAGATACTTTCCAATACTTTGGTCTTCAATGGCAGCTGAGAATACAAAATAGTGTTTTCGAGCAACCAGCCATCCCGTTCATAATCCACCGCATCCAGCGAGGCCTGCTGGTCATTCAACAGGAGGTCTCTCAGGCAATATTCCGCTTTGAAGCGAGTCAGCTCCAGTGTTGCTCCGGCTACCTGATAACTCTGAACCACTGCATCCGCTGTGACCGGCTGGCCATTTAATGGCAGGCCCTGCACACCTGGACTTTAAATATCGCCGTTTGACCTTGCAGTGACTTTCCGGTTCCATTTTTTTTATAAGGAATGTTGGACGAAACTTTTTGCTGGATTGCCAATCAAAAGATCAAACTACTTTAGCGTCGAGAGGATATTTTGATGGATGCCCCCGTAACTCAGCCTGTTGATCCGTACAGACATGTGTCTGGAGAGGCGATTGCCAGTGGTGGAATTGCTTCAACTATGGAGCAAGAGGTGCTTGATTTTTCCAGGTGCCGACACGTATCTGATTTTGCTGATAAGGCAAAACCTCTGGCTTCTATGGCTGTTGAAGCATTACGTATTGGCAGGGATGTTGAGTGCCCTTTTGGCATGAACCCTCTTCATTGGGCATGTGCTGCAGCAGATTCTCAGGCATTTCAGGTGATTTGTAATTCAGTTTCCCGTGAGCGGATTGTATCACTGTTTAATGAGCCCAATGGGGCCAGATCAGTCGATGAAATTGCCTATGAAGTTGCTGGTAAAGTGGGTCCGGCAATCAACCGGGACTGTCCGGATCAAATACTGGTTTTTCTGTTAAACAGTGCTCCCGAAGCGCTGCGGGCGGAATATCACCAACTGTTTCGATCCATCAAGGCAATATTAACTCCGGGGGATTTAAAGGGACAGGCTGCCAATAATACGGGTAATAACCGGTTCAATCTGGCAGCCGGTGGCAGGGAGGAGGTTGTGCGGTGGTACTGTGATATGTTCAGGGCTGACCCTGACTATCAAATCGCCATCAATCATCCGACCAATGCGGGTGTAAGACCACTTCATCACGCAGGCAGAAGTGAACATCCCGAGAGGGTTAAAGTATTTGCATTATTGTTAGCAGAAGGAGCCTGGCCGAGTTTGGGAAATCTGGATAACCAGGGTAATTCGCCATTGGATCATCTCAAGCCTGATGAGCAGATGATTGATCAGATAATGGGTTATGTTGTGGAATATCTGGGATTATCCGGGCTGGAAGAAGATGTAAGACAGAGCAGGCTGGAAACGATAGTGTCTGAACTTATCGTTGCGTTTGAACGATTTGAGCAGGAGATGGATTTAATCAGAGGCGTCGCTCTTGGGAGGACAATGGCTCCTTAGGAATTGTCTTTTAATAAGTTCCCGATTTCCGTTCACCCTGAGTGCTGAGCTTGTCGAAGTATCGAAGGGTCGTGCCACCGAACTTCGACAAGCTCAGTCCGAACGGAGTCAGGCAATGAAAATAGGGAAGTTATTTCCAGACAACTCCTTAGGTCGGGATTTCGCCATTATTTTTTTATTTTCAGGCATTAAAATAAACAGAAAAAACCAGTCAGTAGAACCGGCCATAGGGCCGGTTGAAAAATTTCTATTAATGAAAAAGATTAAAATATTTCGAATCTGACTCGGCAGTATTGTGTTGTTGAACTTCAACCCGACCTTTGCTCGTTGCAACCACCTTGCAATATTTTTCATCAGACGTTACCCAGGTTAAATAATGGGATTCTTTGCTATGTCCCTTATCTACTGTCACTCTGACAAGTTCAGGCTGACCTGAAGAAGGGAATATTCTAAAACAAACTTCTGCTCCCGAACCATTTATGCGATACCAGTCGGTAATAATGACTGAGGCCATAGAGGTATTGGCTGTGATTATACTGATTAGTAATAATAATGTTTTCATGTCTTCTCCTTAAGCTATCTTATGGAAAACCATAAAAGGCCAGTTTCCAGCCTGGCCCGATGTATACTCAAGGTTTTCCGTTCATTAATGCTGAGTTATTTGTCAACGGTATTAAATTAGCAATTTGCGTTGACATAAATCACTAACCGTTTAGTTAGTTGCGATAACACCTTGTTCTTTTCAGGGGGGGGAGGCATTAAGAGGCTGTTTTAAAAATCTTTCGGTTTACTCCGCTGTCACTCTATTTGGAATGACAGCGAAGTAAAGCAACCGGTTTTCTGCAATATTGCTTCACTTTATTGACGTCTTTTCCGAAGATTAAAATACAGCGGTAGTATAACCATCAGAAAGCCATGTAATAACACCAGCCAGGAGCCGTAGACCATAAACGGCGTCTGCCCGGTCCGAACCTCTGCGGTTGCTGACAAAACACCATGGGTAAAGCGTGGAATCGTTTTTACCACACGTCCCTTTTCATCAATCAGGGCGGTAATGCCGTCATTGGTGGCCCGGATCATAAAGCGTCCGGTTTCCAGGGCTCGCATCCGGGCAATCTGGAAATGCTGGACAGGGCCAATGGATTTGCCAAACCAGGTATCGTTGCTGATGGTAATCAGCAGCCCACTCTCTTGCGCCATTTGTGCGACAAAGTCCGGGTAAACCGCCTCATAACAGATATAAGGGGCAATGGTTACCTCGCCCGCCTTGAGTAAGGTCTGTTCTGAGTCTCCACGGGAGAATTCCGACATGGGCAGATTAAAAAAATCAATCAGCCCGCGCAGCAGGGAATCCATGGGAACGTACTCACCAAATGGCACCAGCTTCTGCTTGTCGTAGCGGCCGGGGCCGTCTGCGGGTAAATAGCCTTCTCCCAGAGACAGAATGCTGTTGAAGTAACGGGTTTCGCTGCCAGCATTATCATCCACTGGCATACCAAGAATTAATGTACTGTTATTCTGACGGGCCAGTCTGTCCAGCTGGGCCATCAAGCCCCGGGCACGGTTATAAAACAGTGGAATGGCATTTTCCGGCCAGACAATCAATTCCTGCTGCCACTGGTCTTCACTCAGGCCAATGTAATTAATGATGGTGGTGTGAATAAAGTCAGGGTCCCACTTCAGGTTTTGGGGGATATTTCCCTGCACCGCGCTGAAGGAGATATCGCCGGTTTTTTCTGTCCATGTAATGTTGTTGAGCGGCCACGAAAGCCCCCAACCTGCCAGGGCGATGAATAAAGCAATAATATGGGGTGTTCGCTGCTGTTGTTTAGCCGGAATAATCAGGGCAAACAACAGGCAGGCTGTGGCTACCATCAGCAGGCTTAAGCCATAGGTTCCGATAACGGGAGCCAGCGCAGCAAAGGGCGTGTCCAGAAGTGCATAGCCCGATAACAGCCACGGAAAGCCAGTCAGCAACCAGCTGCGCACCCACTCAAACAGCACCCAGAGCCCTGAAAACATCAGTGCCTGCTGCCAGGGTGGCAGTGCCCCGGCTTTTCGCTGATTAAGCCAGCTGTAAAGCAGGAAGGTCGGCATGATCATCAGGGCGGAAATGCCCAGGACAAAAAGCCCGGTCAGCAGTCCGGCCAGCATGGGGGAAGCGGCCCCAAATTCATGGATACTGACGTATATCCATGATGTGCCGGCCCCAAACATCCCGACGCCAAAAAGAAAACCGCACATTGTTGCGGTCTTGATGGGTAATGTTCGGGTCAAAAGAAAGATCATGCCAACAGCCAGCATGGGAACTGGCCAGAAGTCAAAAGGGCTGAAGCCCAGGGGCATGGCCGCACCTGCGGCCAGCGACAGCAGGTAGCGCACCACAACCTGAAGAGATGAACGGGAAGTCGCAGCAGGCATCAGCAGGGGGTTACCCGCAACAGTCGAATCCGACGACCATCGGCGTTCAGTACATCAAAGCGGAAGCCGGAAATTTCCACGGATTCATTGCGGGTTGGCATATGGCCAAACTCCTGCATGACGATACCACCAATGGTATCAAACTCGTCATCCGGGAACCTGGTGGCAAACTGCTCGTTAAAGTCTTCAATGGGCGTCAGCGCTTTGACAATAAACGCGTGTTCAAGGTCATCCGCCGGTTTGATAAAGGTATCTTCATCAACATCGGTTTCATCTTCGATATCGCCAACAATCTGCTCAAGCACATCCTCAATGGTGACCAGTCCGGCAACGCCACCAAATTCATCAATAACGATAGCCATGTGGTTACGGTTGGTGCGAAACTCCCTGAGCAAAACATTCAGGCGTTTGCTTTCCGGGATAAAAGTCGCTGGTCGTAAATGGTTCTTGATATTGAATTTGCCACCGGTGTTAAGAATCAACGGCAGCAGATCCTTGGCCAGCAGAATACCGATAACTTCATCTTTGGTATCGCCAATAACCGGGAAGCGGGAGTGGGCCGACTCAATAACCTGGGGCAGGAACTCTTCCGGGTTCTGGTCTTCATCCACACAGACCATCTGGGAGCGGGGGATCATGATTTCACGAACCTGCATGTCCGCGACCTGAACAGCGCCTTCGATGATGCTTAGCGCTTCATCATCGAGCATGCCCCGGCTTCCGGCATCTCGCAGTATGCCCAGCAGCGCGTTGCGGTCTTTGGGGTCCTGGTGAAATATGCTGGTCAGTTTGTCCATCCATGATGGTGACGGATGATCTTCCGTCGAATGGTCGTCGCTCATTGCCCTCTGTCTTCACGGCTATGCCCACCTCCCGGTGGGCGGTTTACTGATGAATGTGTTAAACGTGATCCAAAGCCTGTCAGGATGACTCTCTGTCCTGATAGGGATCAGGATAGCCGAGCTGACCAAGAATTTCCGTCTCCAGAGACTCCATTTCTTCGGCGTCCTGATCGTCAATGTGATCGTAGCCAAGCAAGTGCAGTGTGCCATGAACCATCATATGAGCCCAGTGGGAATTGAGACTTTTTTTCTGCTCAATAGCTTCCTGCTCAACAACAGGGACACAGATAATCAAATCACCCAGTAATGGCAACTCCAGTTCGGCAGGCAGATCGGAAGGAAAGGACAGTACATTGGTTGGCCCTTCCTTGCCCCGCCATTGCCGATTCAGCTCGGCACCTTCATCTTCATCGACGATCAGGAGGCTGATTTCAGCTTCCTGACGGAGCTGGCCAACGGCAGCTGCGGCCCACTTTTCCAGCTCACTCTGTTCGGGAAGCTGTGTGCTGCAGCTGTTAATCATCACATCGATATGAATCGAGGCCATTATGGTGCGCCTCTGGGTGATGAAGAGCCTTCAGCTGGTAAAGAGCCTTCAGCTGGTAAAGAGCCTTCAGCCAGATGAGAGCGAGCAGGTTGGTGAGCAGGAGGTTGCTTACCCGGTCGGGAATGCTTTCCTGTTGACTGCTCCTGGGTCAGTTTGTCGAAACGGTCATAGGCCTGCACGATCCGTTGTACCAGGGGATGGCGTACCACATCCTTGGCGTTAAACCAGGTAAAGCCGATACCGTCGACCCCTTTGAGGACGTCAATGGCACTGGCCAGACCGGAGCGTGTCCCCCGGGGCAGGTCAACCTGGGTGATATCACCGGTAATCACGGCGGTAGAGCCAAAGCCGATACGGGTCAGGAACATCTTCATCTGCTCCTGAGTGGTATTCTGGGACTCATCGAGAATAATAAATGAATTATTGAGTGTACGACCCCGCATATAGGCCAGCGGGGCAACTTCAATCACATTTTTCTCTATCAGTCGGTCAACCCGCTCAAACCCCAGCATTTCATACAGGGCATCGTAGAGAGGCCTGAGATAAGGATCGATTTTCTGGGACAGGTCGCCAGGCAGAAAGCCCAGTTTTTCTCCCGCTTCCACCGCAGGACGCACCAGCAGAATGCGACGGATCTGTTCTTCTTCCAGGGCCTGTACCGCAGCGGCAACGGCCAGGTAGGTTTTCCCGGTACCCGCAGGGCCGATACCGAAATTGATGTCGTGCTGCAGAATCGACTTTACATAACTTTGCTGGTTAGGGCCCCGGGGCGTAATCAGGCCTTTGCGGGTACGCAGAGAGATCAGCTTGTCTTCGGGTTCTTCGTGTATCCACTCAATGGCCGATTCCTGCAGGAACAGGTGAACCGTGTTCGGGCTGAGGGGGTTGTCCTTACCGGTTTCTCTGAACAGTCGCTTGACTACTTCGCCCGCTACCTCAGCTCGGCCATTGTCACCCTGGATGGCAAAGACATTACCACGATGACGGATGGTGACACCGAGACGTTCTTCGATCTGTTTCAGGTGCTGGTTGAATTGCCCACAGAGTTCGGCGAACCTTTGTGGCTCATCAGGCTCAAGAGAGAAGCGGCAGACGTTTTGATCAGTGGCATGATGGCCAGAGGCGTTGTTACTTCCGGAAGAGTCCTGTCCTTGTGTTTTGGTATTCAAAGTCAGTGTTTAGCCTTTACTACAAGTGGATTCAGGTAAGATATTACGATGGTCTCTGAATGTAAGCCAGTCAGGAATAAGAGGCATTACGCCTCTTTTTCTCAGGCCACGCTGTCCAGCTCGGAACTGATCAGCGTACCACGCAGAGAGTGCGGCAACGCTTCAACAATCTCGACATCCGCAAAGTGGCCAATCAGGCGAGGGTCAGCACACTGGAAATTCACTACCCGGTTGCACTCGGTACGCCCTGATAATTGTCCCGGATCTTTCCTGGAGTAACCGGTCACCAGGATCTTCCGGGTGCTGCCAACCAGACGACGGCTGATCTGAATAACCTGCTGATTAATGCGGTTCTGCAAAATCTGCAGGCGCTGTTTCTTCACTTCCTCGGGAACATTGTCTTTCATGTCGGCGGCGGGAGTACCGGGGCGTTTGCTGAAGATAAAACTGAACGAGGCGTCAAAGCCCACTTCCGCAATCAGGTTCATGGTGTCTGCAAAGTCCTGATCGGTTTCTCCCGGGAAGCCGACAATAAAGTCCGAGGAGAGCTTCAGGTCAGGGCGGATAGCCAGCAGCTGTCGTATTTTCTTCAGGTAGTCTGCTGTGGTGTGCTCCCGTTTCATCAGTTGCAGGACCCGGTCAGAACCACTCTGAACCGGCAGGTGCAGATGGCTGACCAGCTCGGGCACTTCGGCGTAGACATTGACCAGGCTGTCGGAAAACTCCAGTGGGTGAGAGGTGGTAAAGCGGATACGGTCAATCCCGTCAATGGCAGCCACCACCGTGATCAATTCCGCCAGGTCACAGACCGTACCATCGTGTTTTTCACCGCGATAGGCGTTGACGTTTTGCCCCAGCAGGTTGATTTCCCGAACGCCTTTTTCCGCCAGGCCATAACATTCAGCAATAACGTCATCCATGGGGCGGCTGATTTCCGCACCACGGGTATAAGGAACGATGCAGTAAGTGCAGTACTTGTCACAGCCTTCCATAATGGAGACAAACGCCGTTGGACCATCCACACTGGGTTCCGGCAAACGGTCAAACTTTTCAATTTCCGGGAAGGTAACGTCCACCACGGGAATATGGTTGGCCTTGCTGGCATCAATCATTTCCGGCAAACGGTGCAGGGTCTGCGGGCCAAACACCACATCAACCTGGGGTGCCCGTTTACGGATCTCATCACCTTCCTGGCTGGCAACGCAGCCGCCAACGCCGATGATCAGGTCCGGGTTTTTCTCTTTCAGTTTTCGCCAGCGACCCAGCTGGTGGAACAGCTTTTCCTGGGCTTTTTCCCGCACGGAGCAGGTGTTTACCAGCAGGACATCCGCCTCTTCCGGATTGTCCGTCAGCTCCAGGGTATGGGTCTCGCCGAGCAGATCAGCCATACGGGCGGAATCGTACTCGTTCATCTGGCAACCATGGGTTTTGATATACAGTTTTTTGCTCATTTCACACTTTACTGGCTTGTGCCGGGAGGCTGTGTGGGAATAGTCCACTCTGCGGGCGCTATTCCCGGACAGCCTCCTGGAGGGCTCAAACCTGCAGCGAGGCTAAGCCTGTTGTTCATAAACCGGGCATTATAGCTACCCTGCACCATGGAGGATAGTCAAGGATGAGCCCGGTTAAACCGTGATTACATAGATTGTATTGTGGTCATTGCAGAGTCCGGGCGTGGGATGACGAATAATCGATCCGGTCAGATTTGTACATTCCAGTGTATTTAGGCAAACCATTGCGGTCAGGCTTTGTGTTATGATCTGCGCCCTGACATCCTATGGTCAGCTCAAGCCGTAAAACGCCTGGGCAGAATTAACGTGGTACTAGAACCTAATGGCGAAAACCCCCATTTTCCGTGTGATTTTTCAAAATCAGGGCGAAGTGTTTGAAATCTACGCCCGACAGATCTTCCAGAGTGAACTCTGGGGTTTCATTGAGGTTGAGGAGTTTGTCTTCGGTGAGCGCAGTCAGCTACTGGTTGACCCGGGCGAAGAGAAACTGAAGGCAGCGTTTGACGGTGTAAAGCGCAGTTACATTCCACTGAATACCATTATTCGTATTGATGAGGTGGAAAAAGAGGGAACTGGCAAGGTATCCGAAGCACAGGGTGATAATGTCCGACCCTTCCCCGTGATGCCCCATATTCCCAGCAGGGACTGAACTTAACCGCTGGTTAGGCAGTCACAGCTCGTATCCATGGCATCAGCACCGTCATCCTTTGGCCTGTGCTGGTAGTGGGGGGATATTATGGATTCACTGTCAGATTCTCTTAAGTCACTGGAAGTTGGCAGTGCTGTCCCAGGGGGCAGTGATGCGATGTCTGCTTTTGGTTCAGCCTCAGCCATCGTGTGGGGACGAGAGCTGGCAGTGGTTAATGTCTCATCACCGGCATGTTCAGGGCTCCCTGATGCTACGTTCCCCGATGCCGCTCCCTGCACCTCTGCAACCGTTGTATCTGATCATGGCCCCGGGCTGTTAATGGGTAACCCTGTTAACAGCGAAAAGAACAACCATTTATCAAGCCGGGAAAAAGTGGTCGCGGTAATGTCCGCCTTTGGTACATCGCACCCCTTCGATAGCCGGGCGATAATGCGCATTTTAGCTGCATGCATTTGTGATGAAGAAGAGCAATTGTCTCCCTTCGTCAGTAATGGTAAGAAATGCAATTTTCTGTTGTCAGGATTTCTGGCTTTGCAATATGCCGGGGAGCCTGAGGCCACTGAACCCATCCTGGCCAAGCTTAAGAATATTGATAAGGATTTTCTCGACCTTTATCTCAGGGCTGTTGAGCTATATTTGCTGATTTCCGGACAGTCACCCTCTTCTATGGATTATGAGCAGGTGCAGGAGCTTTCTCAGTTGGTCCGGGAGACTGAATTTTTTCCCGCCGCCTGGCTGCTGGTGAAGCTGAGTTGTAATACGGATAAGCTCCTGCTGGTTTCACCCTTTCTTATTCCGCGTCTGCTGGTCCCGTTCATGAGTCGGAGCGCTGAAATGATTATGTTGCAACGGACTTTTGCCCGGGAGCTGATGGATGCATTCACTACCCTCCTCAAGCTGACTAACAAAAACTTCAATAGCTGCCTTGAAAAAATGACGCCACGGGACCTTTTTATGATGGATTTGGGCGGGCTGCTAATGGGTGCCAACACCAAGCCTGAGTTCAAAGCATTTGCTGACTATCCGGAAGGGTTGAGACAGATCATTACTTTGGACTGGAGTGACATTATTCGTTCCCGACAGGAAGGTGGCAGGCTCGAACTTCGCTCCAGGCGCAACCGCTATAACCATAATGATCTCAGGCAAGTGTTTGAGGAAACGGGGGCGAAGTTGCGGGTATCGAAAGGCACAATAAATAATCTGCTTGGCGGGGTATTCAAGGATGCTGGCAAGGGGGATACGAAAAGAAGACTGTATAAGTACTTCGAGCAACATCTTGAGACGCAGGAGTCACGCTTTGTCATTGGGCTCATGAAGTTGACCAAAGGGCTAATGTACCTTTGTTCCACAGGGTTTGAAAAACATCCGCTGATCGCCCTTATACATCTGGCTAATGCGGCAGACAGTGGCTTGTCCCCGCTGCTGCTCAAAGATGCGGGTGATATTAACCTGGGTTTTGGCCGGTTTGAAAAGTCCCGGGAACTGTATCAAAAGCTGCGCAGCTTACCCGGTTTGCCAGAGTCCCTCAGGCGAAGGCTGGATTCATTGATTGAAATCTGTGAGTTAAATATTCCTGCCATCACCAGCACTGCAGCGTCAGATGCTGTTAAAACGCCGGTTGTCGTTGAAGCTGGCAGCACGAAAAGCAGGAAAAAAAGAACAACACGTCAGCGCAGCAGGACGGAGTTCAGAGGGGACGTGGTTGCCCCGAAGCAGCGCAGCCCGGATACGGAGCAAACACCTGAAGTCTCCCGGCCGGTTGAGCAGAGGCATTTGCCGTCGGTGTCAGATTTGCCTGAACAATCAGATTCTGACGACCGCAAACATCCGGATAAGCCCCCGGAAGCGGTACAGATAGACCAACTTTCACCGGTTACACCTTTCAGGCCAGCGCCTGAGAAATTGGTCGGGACAACGGCCCCACGGCAGCTGTTTATGCCAAGGGAGGGGCGCTTCAGCGATAGTGATTTGATGGTTCAGAGGTTTGTTCGGGAGATTAATGCCCATCGAAACAAAAGTGATCTTGCCAGTGAGAAGTTGTGTATTGAACAGTGGCTGATGCAGGACCGGGTCTATGGGCGTGTTTGCGAAGATGCGGCCTGGTTCTATTTGCGGCAGTGCATTTTTCCCGAGCAGATGAACGCGGTCATCCTGGTCGGTGACCAACTGAATGATGAGAAGGAGGCAAAATGGCAAATGCTGCACTTTGCCCTGGATTGGGTCTCCCGGGCCATGGCCTGTTACCTGGCACAGCCCATAGAGAAGCGTATCCTCAGTGGCCGGTTGCAGGAGATGTTGATTCAGCGGCACCATCAGAACCCGGAGCAAAAAAAGGACGCTGAGGCCTGCAAGCGCCTGCGATCCGGATGCTCCGGTTTTGGCCATGTTTTTTCTGAGTTGAGTGGCCTGGTCAGCAGCCACAAGCTAAGAAAAGTTTATGATGACAAGGGGCATGAGTTTTTTGCGTTAAAACGCATTGCTGATCCTCTGTATTACCTGGGGGTGTGATATTGCCTAGTACATGGTTTCAAAGAGTTTGACGTGTACAATCTCCGTTCACCCTGAGCGGAGTCGAAGGGTGCTTGGCACGATCTATCAGAGCCCGGAGTTTCCGCCCTTCGATGCTTCGACAAGCTCAGCACTCAGGACGAACGGAGTGCGGAGGCACGACAACCCTTCAAACTCATTGAAACCATGTACTAGGAGCCTGTCCGAGAATAGCGCCCGTAGCGAGGATGGCAGAAAATTGAGGATAAAAATTTCGTTTTTGAGGTGAATGGCGGGGCTATTTGCCGAACAAAACGGAATTTTTAGACCAATTTGCTGCCACCGCAGTAGGGCAGTCTATTCTCGGACAGGCTCCTAGGTTCCCGGCTTGATAAGGCTCAGGCCGATAACTGCTTGTCGTTGTCGTTTTGATACCGGTTTTTAAAGACCAGATACAGTCCACTGCTCAACAGCAGGTTGCCCAGTCCAATCAGGTATCGGAATAAATCCAGCCTCAGATAGCCAGCCAGTGTGCCTTCAGTACCGATGATCAGCGCGCCGGTAAAATAGCTGGTAACAGAAGCGATGATCAGCCACTTCGGACCGGACTCCACCGATGAACGCAATAGCAGAAATGACGCGAAAATCAGCAGCACAGCCATTTGCAGGTCACGGTAAATAATGTCTAAACCGTACCATCGACAGACTTCGTAAACCACGCACACCCCCAATATCAGCCTGCCCCAGGCGGCCCGACTCCAGCTGCTGACGCTAACGCCAAGACAGGTGGCAATGCCGGTCAGAGGCGGCGCAAGAAACATGGCAGCATTCACCAGCATCTCGTGGGGGCCTGACCAGGCACTGGAGATACCATAACGCAGGCTGCCAGTAATGGATGCCAGTGCCATTAGCAGGAATCCCAACAGGGCAGCAGTGGCAGAAAAGCGATGAACGTTAGCGAAACTCTTTTGCTGCGCCATAAGGAAAACAGCAAAAAGGCAGGCAAAGGCCAGCACGGCATCGGAAATAGCCAGAGAACTCATTGTTTGCAAAATTGCTTAACCAGTCATTTAACAAAATACCCAGCGGGAAGCCATTGCCCGTTTACCTTTGATAATACGACCGTTTCTGTAGCGGTGGCTTTATTTTCAAAGCTGGAGTTAAAGGTCAGTATCCGGTACTGGCCGTCCGGTGCCGCTGCCAGCTCATGGTGATCAGTTGATTTGATCAAATGGCGGGCAGTCAGTGTTCCTAACGGGTTCCGGACTGCTTGAACAGAGGTTGCCCACTCATACTCAGTAACCTGTGATTGCAGCAAGGGGGCTGCTGCATTCCAGCCATCCCGATATGCCCTGGCATCAAGAAGTTTCAGCCACTCGGTGGATGTCTCAAGCGAACTGTCAGCATAAACCAGCGTTGAACAGATGCTCATTAAGAACACAGTAACCCATTTCATACAATACTCCGGAGATCAGATTATCCTGAAGGGACTCAGGATAAGCGGGCGAATGCTTTCTCTGCCGCACTCCATGTAGCGTCCAGCTCTGCCTGACCATGGGCTATGGAGATAAATCCTGCCTCAAATGCAGAGGGTGCCAAGTATACGCCATTATCCAGCATGCCATGGAAGAATTTGGCATAGCGCCCGGTGTCACAGGCCATCACTTTGGTGAAGCTGTCTATGGTATTGTCGGCATGATGCTGGTCGGTAAAAAATAGACCAAACATGCCGCCTACCTGGGATGTGGTAAAAGGAATACCGGCGGCTTCTGCTTTTTCTTTGAGACCTTGCAGAAGTACCGCAGTTTTCTCCGTCAGGGATTCATGAAAGCCATGGGTAGACAGGTTTTCCAGTGTGGCCAGACCGGCAGCCATGGCCAGCGGGTTGCCAGAGAGTGTTCCGGCCTGGTAGACAGGACCCAGTGGTGCCAGGTGCTCCATAATCTCCCGGCGACCACCAAAAGCACCCACGGGCAGGCCACCGCCAATAATTTTACCCAGTGTCGTCAGATCCGGCGTTACGCCGTAATAGGCCTGGGCACCACCCAGTGCAACCCGGAAACCGGTCATGACTTCATCAAATATAAGGACAGTGCCGTATTCATCACACAGCTTTCGCAAGCCTTCCAGAAAACCGGGAACGGGTGGAATACAGTTCATGTTGCCAGCCACCGGTTCAATGATGATACAGGCAATGTCATCGCCTACCTGCTGGAAGGTTTCTTCCACCTCAGCCAGGTTGTTATAGGTCAGGGTAATGGTTTTTTCCGCCAGCGCAGCGGGTACTCCCGGTGAATTGGGCACACCCAGGGTCAGGGCACCGGAACCGGCTTTTACCAGCAGTGAGTCGGAGTGGCCGTGGTAGCAGCCTTCAAACTTGACGATTCGGTCGCGACCGGTAAAGCCCCGGGCCAGACGAATGGCACTCATGGTCGCTTCAGTACCGGAGTTGACCATGCGCAGCAGCTCCATGGAAGGCACCATCGTCCGTACCATCTTGGCGAGCCGGGTTTCCAGCTCCGTGGGTGCTCCAAAGCTCATGCCAGCCAGGGCCTGATCACGCACGGCAGCGATCACATCCGGGTGGTTGTGGCCGAGGATCATGGGGCCCCAGGAGCCGATGTAGTCAATGTATTCCCTGCCATCCACATCATAAAGATGCGCGCCACGGGCTTTTTTAAAAAAGATGGGCTTGCCGCCAACTCCTTTAAATGCTCTGACCGGTGAGTTCACTCCCCCGGGGATGACCGTCTGGGCATCGTCAAAAAGTTGTTCAGAACGAGACATGGTGGCAATTCCTTAACATAGGCTGTGCGGCTTAACCCCGAGGTTTTGGCCGCTATTCTTTATTGTGCAACTGTGGAAGGTTAAACAGCTTTACGCTGTGTATCGTTAAACAGAGCTATAAAATTCCGGGCCCGATCCCGGATATTCTGTGCCGCAAACAGGTTATTAACGACGGCAACCATATCAGCACCGGCAGCAATCACCTCAGAAGCATTGTCCGTGGTAATGCCGCCAATGGCGACGATGGGCAGGTCAAACATTTCCCGTGCCCGGGTCAGGATGGCAAGCTCGGCATTTTTAGCATCGGGTTTGGTTCGGGAGGGGAAAAACTTGCCAAAGGCAATATAGTTGGCACCCTGTTCAACAGCCGCTTTTGCCTTTTCCAGAGATCCCTCACAGCTGATGCCGATAATGGCATAATCACCCAGACGGGCTCTGGCATCGGCAATACTGTCATCCTGCTGGCCAAGGTGAACGCCGTCGGCTTCCACATCAAGGGCCAGCTCAATGTCATCGTTGATGATCAGCATGGCCTGGTATTGATGGCAGAGAACCTTCAATGCCCCGGCCTGTCGCAGTCTTTTACCGGAGTCGAGGCTTTTATCGCGGTATTGCAGGATTTTCATACCGCCCATCAGAGCCTGCTCTACCGTTTCGAGCAGTATTCTGTCATCGGGTTGCAGTTGACTATCGGTAATACCGTACAGGCCGTGAAATCTATGCATGGTCCATACCCAATTATTAAATATCCGGCAGATTATACCAGTTTATCGTCCTTGTCTTTAATGGACGTTCATTATTAACCATAAGACCAGTATTCATCATATTCCGTGGAAAAAATGTGTTCTAACAAACATCAGGTTTGCCCGGTAATGCATCAGCATCGATGGCAGCTCTCTCACTTACTGTTGAGCTATCTTCGTCGGCTTCAGGGTGGGCTTCGCCCACTGAGCAGAGAATGCCGGCAACCGTGTTGCCAACAACATTGGTGACCGTACAGCCAGCATCGGTAATCCGGTCAGTTGCCAGAATAATCGCCATGGCTTCAACGGGTAGCCCCATGGTGTGTAACAGTACTCCGGTGGAGACTGCTGCACCGCCGGGTATACCGCCAGTAGCAACGGCCAGAAGGAAGGTGGTGAAGCCCATGGTGCCCATTTCCAGAAGGCTCAGGTCAATATGCCAGGCATTGGCCACAAACAGGGCGGCAACGCTCATATAGATAGCAGAACCGGACATATTAATGGTGGCTCCCAGGGGAACCGTGAAGCCGGCGATATGTGCCGGGACCTGGAACTTTTCGATCAGTGTCTGATAAGTAATGGGGATGGAGGCGTTAGAGCTGGCGGTAGAGAGGGCAAAAATGACCTGTTCACGGGTGTGACGGATAAACACCAGCGGGGAACGTTTAATCACCAGCCCAATCAGCACCGGATAAATAACAAACAGCCAGAGGCACATAATGAGCAGGCAGGTCAGCACATAGGACAGCACACTTAAAATGCTGCTGCCGTTTAATGTGGCAGCCAGTTTGGCGGTCAGAAAGAAAACCCCGATGGGAGCCATGCTCATCACCATGCCAATCAGTTTCATCATCACGCTGTTGGCCAGGGAAATAGCATTGCTGACACTGTGGGTTTCGTGGTTTTCCAGCTTCTTTATGGCAACCCCGGTAATGATTGCCATAAACAGGATTTGCAGAATATTGCCTTCTACCAACGCCTGAAAGGGGTTTACTGGTACCACGTTAATAATCATATTCAGCAGTGAAGGGAGTTCAGACTGGCCAGAGCGAACCAGTTGGTCAACGTGGCCAAGATTGGCTCCGGTACCCGGTGCCACCATCAATGTGATAACAATGGCTGACAGGATGGCAAAAAATGTATTGCCCAGATAGATGCCAAAGGTTTTAACCCCCAGTCTGCCGACCTGGGTGATGTCGTTAATGCTGCATACAGCGTGGGCAATGGAGACAAAAATAAGGGGGACAACCAGCATTTTTATCATTGCCACGAACATCACACCAACGGCATGAAAGAGGCCGCTGACCAGGTATTCCTGGATAATACCTTCGGGAGAGGCAGCCAGCTGGATAATGATGCCAGTGGCCATTCCCAGTATCAGGGCAATCAGTATTTGAGGGGCTAAATTTTTCTGCATCATACATTCTCCTTTCAATATGAAAGTGAAACGGCTCCGCTGACTTTTGCCCCCTTACTTATTTGGAACGCTTTATCAGTAACAAGTTCCCGACAAAGATGAAAAAATGCTATTTCTTTATGGTAAATCCTTATTTTAGTTGAAAATTATCGGATTTCCTGAAGCCGTGATCAGGGCCGGATTTGTGCAATTGAAGGCATAACCAGCTAGTTTCAGGCGAGTAGGGGGGCTTTTGATGTCCCCCGGAAAAGTATTTCAGCCATTATTCGCTGCTAATGTTGCCAAAGCACTTTTGTTAAAGTTTTGGAGGCCAGGCATGTTGTCACCATGCCTGGATATCAGCGCTGAGGTTTCGCAAGCCCTGGCCTGAGAATGTTGAAACGGCTTATGCCGTGGAGAAAATCATCCGTGATGCTGATGCTGATGCTGATGCTGATGCTAATGCTGTGCCTGCTACCATGGCTATTTTGTACTATCGGATGACATCATTCCTGTCAGCGGCAGACATTGACTTCCCTGTCGCGTGATTACCAGACTTCCGGCTTATTCATCGCCTCGACACAGTGTGGTTTGCCAGCGATTGGCTCAATCTCCTTACTAACCAGCGACTGGCCTAACCAACCTTCCGGATGGGACAACGGCAGAGGTGCTTTGATCACGGTTTCACTGACAGGCGCAAAACCTGTTCGACAGTAGTAACCAGGATCACCGTAGGTGAATACCAACTCTGTGCCATTGTCTTTTAATGCGCGCAGGCCAAAGTGGATCAATGTCTGACCGGTACCTTTACCCTGGTAATCAGTGCCGACAGCAACCGGCGACAGTAGAAAAGCATCAATACCACTGTCAAAAGTTAACCGGGAAAAGATAATGCAGCCGACAATCTGTTTGCCATGTGGTCGGCTATGATCCAGAGCAACAAAAACAAAAAGGTCATTGTCGTCTGTTGTCTTCATTACCTCATAAGCGAGGTTGCCGACTATTGCTCCTTCCGTCTCACTTTCCGAGTCAGTAAATGTCCTGGTAAAGAGATGTCTGATCTCGTCAATGTCACCCGGATGGTAAACTGAAAACTCCACAATGCCTCCAAATTAATTACAGTCTGTCTCTTGTGCTACTCTGAGACTTTCGTGATCCTGAGGAAAAGAATAATGAACATAAGCATTTCTTATACGCCTGCTACTTCCGGGCAGCAAGCTGAAACACCTAACCTGGTAAAAGCACTTACAGGCTATGGGGTGTTCGCAGGGTTTCTTATTTGCATTAAAAAAGTCCAGGATCCAGGATTGGTGACGTTGGCTGCTTCCAGTGCGGTTGGCGCAGGCCTGGGTTACTTATGTGGGTATTCAATCCACCATTCATTATTGGCGGTTGTCGATGGTGTGCGAAATGTTACCAATGGTTTGAATGCGTTGTTCCCGGGTGCAGATAATCACACTGTTACTCCCACAGCAGCCTCAATCAATCAGTGGTTGGAAACCAACGATCAGGATAATAACGTCAGGTTATCTAATAATCCCGGCAACGACGTTGCCCGCCAGACATTGAGTCGACGGCACAGTGTTTAACGGTTGTGTCACATCCTGAAGGCACTGGTATGTCTTTCCCGGGCAGAGAGTGTGCATTGCAGGGGTGTCAGGCCTTTTTTGCATTAATGTTCTACAGCGTTGCAACTATTTTTTCGCACAGCTTTTTTAAAGTGATTAATTCATCAAGGTCAAGCTGGATTTTACATTTCATTTGAGCAGGCACCTGCAACGCCTCTTTTTTTAATCCGGTTCCTTCCTCAGTCAGTTTTAACACGCGCACGCGTTCGTCCTGCTCACTGCGTCCACGTTCAACCAAGCCCTTGCCCTCCAGTCGCTTCAAAAGAGGGGTTAATGTGCCAGAATCCAGATGCAGTCTTGCGCCAATATCCTTGACACTGATGCCATCATTTTCCCACAACACCATCATCACCAGATATTGGGCATACGTCAGATCCAGCTTATCCAGTAATGGACGATAAGTCCGAACCACGGCGTTTGATGCACTATAAAGCGGAAAACACACCTGATGATCGAGCAACATGTGCTCTTCCGCAGAGAGTTGAGTTTTCTGTTCACAGAGAGCCATCAGTCGCACCCATAAAATAAATTGCACACAATATACTTGTCTTTCGCTCTTTTTTAGATAAAATATTGCCAACAATTAAGTTGTTTGCAATATAAATAGCAAAGGATATTACCATGACTTCTATCTACAAAACTCAGGCAACTGCTCTGGCTGGTCGTAACGGGCAGGTAAAAACAGACGATGGTATATTAAGTCTGGAGCTGTCCTACCCAAAAGAAATGGGTGGTACTGGTGCGGCGACGAATCCTGAGCAGCTGTTTGCTGCGGGTTACGCTGCCTGCTTCTCAAACGCCATTCTTCATGTTGCCCGTGAAAGCAAGGTGGCTTTGCAAGCTGCCCCGGTCACATCCGAAGTGGGCATTGGCCCGAATGGCAGCGGTGGCTTTGCACTCACTGTCAGTCTGACAGTAAACCTGGATTTACCCCGGGAGCAGTCTTTGGAACTGGTTCGGGTTGCACATCAGGTGTGTCCATACTCTAATGCCGTCCGTGGCAACATTGATGTTCAGATATCCGTCAATGGTCAGCTTATTTGATCCGGAAATGCACGCCTGAAAATTGTTTTGATGGGACGTAATGATGCATGCAAAAGCGGGCATCATTACTTTTCAATGCAGCCTCCTGGAGTCGGATGTTTTATCCATATTCCGGATGAAGCATCATGCAACCATACAACCATGAATATGTCATAATTCAAGTATCAATCAAATAAAGATGACAAATTCATGAATTCATTAAATGTTACGGCTAACCGGCCCGGCTCAAAAGTTGAACTTATCGCTCAATTTTTAGCAACCAAGGCCATTGCCGGGCAAACCGCATCGGTTTCAACATCTTTTAACCGACAGGTAAGAGTTCAAGACAAGCCTTTTTACTCTGGCATAAAACGTCAGCCCGGCGAAGAAAAGCGTGTGACTCAAGACTTCAGCGAGAAAATATGCACATTAACCACCCGTGCAAACCAGTTTTCTGGCAGACAGGGTCAACTGTTTTCAGGACCGGGTCAGAACAGTCAACGCTACGGGTTTTACCCCTTGGCTGAATGTTATGGGCAAAACTCACAGACCAGTGAACAGGAGTACCAGCCGCCCAGTAAAGTAGCCCTGCCATTAAAAGAAAGAAAAACTTATCGATGTAGATGGGATGGTTGTGGTAAAACATTTACTCGAAGCAATAATATGAAAATACACCAACTTACTCATCAAGGGCTGAAGCCGTTTAAATGTGATTTTGCCGGTTGCAGCAAAGCATTTACCAGGAATTATGATCTGAAATCACACCAATCCGTTCATACAGGGCATAAGCCGTATAAATGTGATTTTGAGGGTTGCATAAAAGCATTTGCCAAGAAGCATGATCTAAAAATACACAAGCGCATTCATACGGGTGAGAAACCACATAAATGTGAGTATGTGGGTTGCAATAAGAAGTTTGCCACAAGGCAAAATCTGAAAGTACACCAATGCCTTCATACGGGTGAGAGACCATATAAATGTGAGTTTGTGGATTGCGGCAGGAGATTTATCACAAGGAAAAATATGAAATTACATGAGCGTCATCATTTAAATAAGAATTCGTGAACTTGGTAAGAGGTTTGCCATGGAGCCAAATCTAAAATAACACTAATGGATTTATAAGGATCAGTCATCATAATACTTCCCGGGTAAAGTCGTTCCAGTCGATCTTTGGTGTACGCCATTTATATTTTGTATCAGAGCCATGGTTCTCTGAAGCCCAGGTGTCGTATTTCAGGGCACAATCATGCAAGTTAGTAATAGTGTCTGGAATCACCTTGCCCAAGAGATTGTTAACCAGCCACGCCGGTATGAAACCCTTTGGATCAGAGTGCGAGATAAATATCAGTTTAGTCCCGCCACAATGGGTCGGTATCATGTAATACCCAGTGATAAATGAGCGAGCCCTCACAAATCCTTCCCGCTCAGGACAGTCTGTATGGTCCACGCTGTGGTTCATAATGATATACTCACCGTTGGTAAACTCCATCCAGGAGCGCATGTTGCAGAAATCACGTTTCGAGATCGGCCAAAGGGGTTGCACTGCGTAGTATCCAATGTCATTCCGGGGATCCAGCTGGCAGATGTTGCGCCCCTCAACCATCTTCTTGTCCCAGGTTTTGCGGTAGTCTGCATCATGCAGTGTGTTGAACAGCGTTTCGGGATTAATATCCTCCCACTGGACAGTTGCACGGACAATGTTGAATCCGGTGCCTTTCTCACCAGGCTTCAGATCCTCTGGCCTGGACTCCACGAGAAGAGCTTTCTGGCTATCCTCATAGACTTTTGTCCACTTGCCATCCTGGCTCCCGGCGAAGTCACGCAGTTTAACGAAGTCGGGCAGTTGCATCAGCTTGTACCTCTGCCCCTTTGATTCAACAAAGACAGGGGTAACCGGACACCTTGCAGCGTTCCCATCCGGGGAATGTGTTACCTGAAAGCTTTGTGATATTTGCCTGTCTTCTAATGGCTTTGTTGCTGATGTTGTTGCTGGTTCCTGCTTGCCCCCCTCAGGTAAGGCTTGAATAGAGTGGGCTACATTCTCTTCTACAGAAACTGAATTAGTATGCCATGTACCAACATCATTCTGACGCTGGGACCCTGGCCTGCTAATTGATCTACTACTGTATTGATCAAATTGAGGATTACCTTGACATGCTCGCATTTTGTAATCGGATAGTCTTAATCAACTCGCACAATGTCACTATAAAAGCCCAGTAATAATAAATGTCAAGTCGAGTATTGTCGGTTTTATCTGCCCTGGTTGTCAGAGCAATCGTTTTCAGCCTCCTGGCATTAATTACTTAAAACCAATTGATGTTTGCGATCTTGTGCCTCTTTTATGGCCAGTGCCTCAGGGTAGTTGCTGGTATCGCAGGGAATGTTAAACCGGTCTTCCAGGATCTGACACACTTGTTCTGCAATGGCATAATGGGCCTCTGCACTCGGATGCACACTGTCGCTGTAAAATGCTGTTTTGCCCGGAGCTATCTGAGACAAATGATTGCGGACGGGGTGCCAGCTGTCATCAAATGCCGCATTGTTTAGCAGTTCCCGGGTAATAATGTTGCGCTGCTGTTCAGCCTCTTTTCGCTTTTGTGCAATAAGGGCCCGGCGATCTAATTCAACCTCTCCATCGTCATCTATACCCGGTATCGGAATATTCAGAATAGGGTGCACAAAATCCCATTGAGGATCTTGTCGCAGAACTTCAAACACTTCTTCACCATCAATTTTCATGACACGATAACCAGAGTGCTGAGGAAATGCTTTCCTTAGCAGGTTGATTCTCATACTCAGGCTGGCATTGTATACCCGCCATTTTTCATGCAGCTCCTGTCGTTCGGGGGCGTTAAGAAACCTGGGCGTGGAAGTGATATCGGGCAGTGAAAACACGATAACCCGCTGAGCACCAGCTTGCAGCACATTGTAAATATCCTGTGCCTGTTCCTGGGCAATATCGTCAGGTTCCTGCCAGTTATTCAGGAAATCATTACCGCCATTAAAAAAGACCACCAGGGTGTCCGGCAGGATCAGTGGGCTGGAAGTGTCTTTACCGACCTTGCCATTGCGCTCATTCAGATAGGACTGCACAATCAGACCCTCGCAAGGGGGTATAAGGCTGCCCTGAAAGAGCGTGACAACAGCATCCATGACCCCCTCCACAGAACTCAGGAAGGCACCGGGTCTGCCCAGCTTACTTTCAGCACAGAGTATCCAGCTGCCTGCCATGGCCCGGTTGTCAAGGTTCACTTTGTGCTGATTCGGGTATGACATCATTCTGACCAGCACCTCGGGCCACATCAAATCCATCTCTCTGCCGGTGGTCCACTTCCCTTCTTCGTAGTGCTGGCTGTCCGGCAGGAGAGGGATCTGGTCTGCAAACTGGCTGGTGGTTGACAGTAAGGTCTCTTCAGCCATGGCAGGAATCATAGAGAACAGGTCTGACCTGATAATTTCACCCAGGGCCTCGGTCTTATTGGCCAGAAGTCTGCTGATACTTTTGATGGAGGGCATCTGACGGGCAATATAGGAATGCTGAATAGTGCGGAGAAAACGGGTGGTGCGTTGTACCGCCCCCAGCAGTGGACTGTCCAGCTTCTGTTCCATGTATTCAAGGCCTGCCAGTATGTTCGTCAGCAGTGATTCCAGCTGGTTCACGGCATGCTCTTCCAACCCGGTCATTAGCCGCCGGATAAAGCTTTGTTCCCGTTTTTCTGCCTGAAGTTCTATCCGATAAAGTGCAAATGTTTGTTTAATATTCCGGATGCTGCTGGCGCGGGAGAAGAACTGGCTCAGATCAATGGGTGGCTCTTCGACCATCGGGTTGAAATCCCCCCTCAGGGTTTTCAGCAGATTGAAGGTAGAAAGCGCTGAATCAGGTGTATGAAAATCATCACCATGACTGTCTGAGAGGCTGTCCCCAAATACCAGTAAGGTATGGGGGCTCCATGGCTCAGGTTTGATTACTACAGGACTGCTTATATTCGGCTCATGGTGCGCACTGGTTTGCAGGGAAAACAAAACCAGGCAGCAGGGGATCAGTGTATACCAACAGGTTTTCATGGTCTGGCCCTGACTGAACTACTTACCCATGTTCCTCAATTTTAACCCAGTTATCATGATTTACAGGCTGAATCTGATGGCAGTTTTTTATATGAGTATATAAGTTAGAAGATTGAGAAAAAGATTTAACGCATATCAGGCAAAGATATGGTTTAACCCCAGAGTGGACATTGGCATGTCTTTTTAAACCAGATTTTTGAGTAAACCGTTTTTTACATACGTGGCATTTATAGTTTTTTGTAATCAGGTGAATCGATCTCTCGTGTAGGCAACGTTTATAATCAAATTTGAATGTTTCACCACACCCTTTACGGCTACATGTAAATTTTTTACCCTTGGAGTCTTTTGCCGCTGGATTGCGTCTGGATAACCTTTCCGACTGGTTAGTTAAATTGTCTGGCTGAGGGGAAGCTAAAGAAACAGGAATTTGTTGATAAAAGGCAGGGCGTGATTGATCATTGGCCTGAGTATGGGCGACAGGAGCCAAGCCAAGGAGGCCGCAAAAACAGATTTGTCGTAAATTATTGTTATTGCTCAACATGGGATGACTGAATTACTCAATAATACTTATGATTACTGATCACTTCTCTTTATAAAAGTTCCTTCATGACAGGCCCTAAGCCCAAGGATGTGTGAGGCTCCATGAGCTGAAATCATTCGTTGAAAGCAGGTTCGGCTCCTGCCCGGTAAAGACTCATCCCATGCCGTAAGCGAGTATTTCTTAGTCAGAAATATATGATTTCATTTGGTTAACTACTTACCTCTTTCAGGGCATAGAGGTAGATTCAAGCCCATTATTTTTTGCTTTATTCCTTACCAGGGCGGCAGCTTGCTTACCAGCGATTTTTGCTTGTTCTTTATCACCGGTCTTCCTGAGAACTTTGTAGTAAGCCTGAATATAAGCCTTCCGTTGCCCGGTCTTTTCGTAAGCCCTCTTGGCAGCCTTCCCTTTCTCGGACTGCAGGTAAGTCTTCGTGACAGCCTTCCCTTTCTCGGACTGCTGGTAAGTCCTCTTGACAGCCTTCCCTCTCTCAGACTGCTGGTAAGCCTTCTTGACAGCCTTCCCTTTCTCGGATTGTCTGTAAGCTCTCTGGTAATCCTTTCCTTTTTTGGACAATGCGTGAGCTTTCCTGGCAGCCTTCCCTTTCTCGGAATCAAGATAAGCCTTCCGGTGAGCCTTTCCTTTTTCGGACTGCTCGTAAGCCTTCTTGACAGCCTTCCCTCTCTCAGACTGCTGGTAAGCCTTCCTGACAGCCTTCCCTTTCTCGGACTGCTCGTAAGCCTTCCAGCGATCCTTCTCTTTCTCGGACTGTGCCCGGGCTTTGGCAACCTTGATTTTCCCGGATTGCTCATGAGGTACAGTGAGCGCGAGGGGCCGAGGTTCATCAGAACCGGACGATTCATGTGCTTTAAACTGACTGGTTTCAATGGTAACTTGCTCTTGAGGGTCTTTATGTAACGGATCAACTTTAGCAACTGGACGTAATGATGGCTGAGAAAAAACAGTTAATGAATTTTCCGGAGGTAACTTATGGGTTATTTGCTCAAAATTTGTTGTGGATGGTAAATGAGAAATTGAAAAATCACTCAGTGAATGTGGAGTCGGCAGTGTGTCCAGATCTATTGCATCCTGATTTAAATACCCATCATAGAAGGAGTCAGATGTATGTATAGAGTGGCCAGCCATAGTTGGCTGTGTATCGACAGGATCATTTGGTATTGAGTGTGCATCCAGAAACGCCTGTAACCATGAGTAGTCAGAAGTGAAAATTGAGTCTGAATCGGGTATGTACATTGAATTAGTGAATTAGTGAATTAGTGAATTATTGATATATTGAATTAAAGCTTAAGACCTCTCATTCTTTATAAAAGTTCCCTTCAGATTAAAGCTGTTTGCTATTTGTGTCAAAAATGCATAAATAATTGATATGGATATCAGCAATAACGATGTAAAATGCCTTGAAAGCGGGCATGGGAGAAATAGAGGTTGATTTAATCTTATTATTTTTTTTTATTCGATTCTTTTATAAAGTCGGCAACTTGATTAGCAGCGATTCTTGCTTGTTCTTTATCACCGGTCTTCCTGAGAACTTTGTAGTAAGCCTTAACATAAGCCTTCCGTTTCTCCAACTGTGCATAAGCCTTCAGCGAAGCCTTACCTTTCTCGGACTGTGCCCAGGCGCGTTTGGAAGCCTTCCCTTGCTCGGACTGTGCCCAGGCTCGTTTGGAAGCTTTTCGCTTCTCGGGCTGTGCCCGGGCTCGTGTGGAAACTGTCGATTTCCCCGACTGCCCGTGAGCTTCTGCAAGCGAGAAGGGCACAGTTGCAACAAAACGGGGTGATTCAGGAGCTTTAAACTCAATAGTTTCAGTGGTAACTTGCGCTTGTGTGTCTTTATTGAACAGACCATCAATAGTAACTGTACGTAATGATGGCTGAGAAAAAACTGGCTGATGAATTTTCCTGGGGGAATGTCTGACCGAAGACAGAATCAGGCAATCCATCAATAATATGGTTACTGGCAGATTCCCTGATGATACTCCTGAAAGGAGAGAACGGCTGGTTCAGACACTGGCGGAGGTTATCAGTACATTTCCAGTCGACTCTTCGGGCACAGCGGTTTGTGGGGAAGCCATCGTGTAATGCATTGCCGCTGTCACGGGTAATAACACCCACCGAGCAAACGCAAACCCGATGCCCCGGTAACCGCAGGCAGGTTGCCGGGTAGCTGCAACATATTCTGTCTTGCTAACCAGGCAAAGGCGATCGCTTCTACCCACTGAGGATCAACACCAAGCTCCGAGGTTGATCCCAGCTTTATGCCGGGCATTTCTTCTTTCAGCATTGCCATCAGGGTGTTGTTATTGGCACCACCTCCACAGGTAAACACTTCATCGGTATCGGGGGCATGCTGCTGTACGGCATCGGCAATGCAACGAGCGGTTAAGCGACAGAGGGTTGCCTGTATGGTGGACGGGGACAGCCCACGAAAGCCTTCGAGCATTGCGTTGAGCCAGGCAGGGTTAAACAGTTCCCGGCCGGTACTTTTGGGAGCGGGTAACCGGAAAAAGGGATCGCTTAACATGGTTTCCAGCAGGATCGGGTCATGGGGCTCCCGGGCAGCCTGAAAGCCATCCTTATCATAAGGTTGCCCCCACTGCTGTTGGCACCAATAGTCCATTAAAAGGTTCCCGGGACCGGTATCAAAGCCGGTTACCGGTTTTTGCTCACCGTTTTCAGCAGGCAAGATCGATATATTGCTGATACCGCCAATGTTGACGATTACCCGGTGGCCGGTTTCGCTGGTAAAAACCGCACGGTGAAAGGCCGGTACCAGTGGGGCTCCCTGACCACCGGCGGCCATATCCCGGCGTCTGAAGTCGGCAATAACGGTAATGCCGGTTTGCTCTGCCAGGATATTAGGGTCACCGACCTGCAGGGTGTAGCCTGACTCGGGTAGGTGTCTGATGGTCTGGCCATGACTGCCAATGGCCTTGATTTGATCAGCACTCAGTCCTGCTTTGTTCAGCAGCGCATTGACCGTTTCTGCAGCGACATAAGCAATGGCCGGGTCCACTTCCGCCAGCAGACGGATTTCATCATGACCCGGCTGGCAGAGCTGTTGAATTTTTTGCTTCAGCTCAGTGGGCCACTCAGTACTGTGGTGGGCCAGGAGTGTTGGACTCTTTCCAGCAAAGTGAACAGCGGCAGCATCCATGGCGTCCAGGCTGGTACCTGACATAAGCCCTATATAGATATCAGACATGGTTCGCCTCTGGAAGGAAGGTTTATCGGGACATTATTGTTAACCACAAATACTCATGACGATTGTTCGTCACCCTCTGGTATGAAAGATTTGCCACGGAGGCACGGAGACACAGAGGTAAAACTTTATCTTGTCTCCGTGCCTCTGTGTCTCCGTGGCAATTTTTCTTTCACGGCAAAGACAGTGAGGCGCAAAGTAAACAACCAGATTGCTTTGCGCCTTACGTGCCCACATTAAGTAGCTAACCATATGAAATCATATATTTCTGACTCCTTGTTCAGGCACTCTGCTTCGTTACAACTCCGGTCACATAGCTACGGCTATGCTCCCTCCGTTGTGCCTCGCATAGCACCTGCCCAAGTAGCCAGAAATATATGATTCCATATGGCCAGCTACTTACGGTTTTTTCAATCACTTGCAGGGTTACTGCGTGGCCAGCAGTGTTTCCCTGTGCTTCTCAAGCCTGGCTATCATCAGTTCGGATTTTTTCCGGAAGTTAGCCATTTCGTTTTTGGCGATAGGGGCTGCATCCGGGAGCTTAACCGTCATCGGGTTTCTGTGCACGCCATTCACACGAAACTCATAATGCAGATGAGGCCCGGTGGCCCAGCCGGTTTTGCCCACATAGGCTATGGTCTGGCCCTGACGAACTCTCTGGCCTTTTTTCAGACCGGCCAGTTTATTGGCATGGGCATACACAGTCACCACATTATTCGGGTGCTGAATAAATACCACATTGCCGAAACCATTCTGCCAGCCGGAGAACTGCACACGGCCATCGCCTGCGGCTTTAATCGGGGTATTCATCGGGGCAGCATAATCGACCCCCCGGTGAGGGCGTTTGGTCTTGAACACCGGGTGCAGGCGGTTGGGGTTAAATCTTGAACTGATACGGGTAAAATCCACCGGAGTGCGGAGAAACGCCTTCTTCATGCTTTTTCCGTCCGGGGTATAGTAGTTGGTATCGCCGTTACTGTCGGTATAACGGATGGCGGTATAGGTCTCCCCCTGGTTGGTGAAGCTGGCTACCAGAATATCGCCATCGCCCAGTTTTTCCCCTTCCAGGTACTTCTCTTCATAGAGCAGATTAAAGCGGTCACCACTGCGGATATCCTGAACAAAATCAATATCCCAGCCAAAAATGCCGGCCAGCTCCATGGTCAGATTCTGGGACAGGCCTGCTTTCTGGCTGGCAAGGAAGAGAGAACTTTCAATAATGCCGCTGGCATAGGTGGGGTGGATTTCCGGTGACAGGGTCACCTGTTCTGCCTGGTAGCCATCGTCCTCCCTGTTAAAGAAGATGCTTTCCAGTCTGGACTTGACGTAGCGCAGCTGGGTCAGGGTTCCTTCCTGATTAATCCGGAATTCCAGGGATTCCCCCGGACGTATGCTGGCCAGTGTTTCGCCATATTTGGGGGTGTTGGCAACCTGGTAAACAACACTGGCATTTAATCCCTGGCTATTAAACAACACCGATAAATTATCACCAGATTTAATGGTGACAATGTGCCATTTTCCCAGTTTTTGCTCCAGGTCGTAGGCGGCTTTTGCCAGAGCCTTGGCTTCTGCTTGCTGTTCTGCTTCTTTGATGGCTGTTTCTGATTGATCAGCGTTCTGATTGCTGGCAAATGAGGGAGATTCGGGAATTGTGGGGCTGCTGGTCAGTTCAGTGTTGGCTTCCTGAGGCTGGAAAGCATCAATGGACATGGGGATTTCATTGCGCCTGGCTTCTACGTCACCAGAAGGTAGAAGAGCCATCAATCCCATGACGCTGGCAGCGATGGTACTTGCCAGCAGCAAGTGTCGCCTGGGGAACTGTTTCAGGCGCTGGTTGATCCGTGTTGCGCCCCTCGGGATGGCTTTATTCATTAAGATTTTAACGCTGTCTTCAGTGTGGTGATCAGTAAATTATAACGATAAAAAATATCGTAAATCATATCTGTCAGAAAAGGTACGTCAATACAAGGCCAATTATCCTGTTTTTTCATTAGAGTCTTGATTATCACGAATCATTCTATTGCCTTGTGGTTGGTCTTTCCAAGGGGGAATGACAATGCAGGGTTGTTCATCGTCAGAGTTTATGCACTGAAACGGATGTTGGCATGCGATCGCCTGTGGGTGGGTTAATAGAAGAGTGTGGGCTGGTTTGTAATAAGGGTTGCTGGTCGGTCTGTGGGAAGGTTGCAGGGCAGGTGGCTGACTGCTGAGTGGTTTGAGCATTGGTCAGTGGCTCATGCAGGGAAGCTGTGCGGTGTTGGTTTTCGGGTTCAGGTTGCTGTTGGGAGACCTGGCTATTATGGCTTGTTTTTACTGCTGGCGATGATGGGGGGCTCTGGCTTGAGGTTACGGCGGTTGGCGGTAGTTCGACAGGGGGATGGCTGGCCGGGTTATCCAGAGGTCGGCTAGCCGCTGCCGGATCAAGGGCTGGGGATTGCCTATCCGGATGGTCAGAAGGCAGAGTTGCAGCCGACTGGAAGAGTGATTGAGGCGAGGGGGGCGTTGGTGTATTGAGATTGATATAAGGTTCTGCCTTAAACAGCCAGTGCGGCGTATGCAGAAGAATTGTACCCACTATGCCCAGCACAGATATGGAAAGGGTTATGGATATGACCATGCCGGCAAGGTCCATCCAGGTGTATTCAGAATCCGGTGAAGTCCCGGACTCCATAAAGTGCTTCCACTTATTGCCACCTTGCCTGACGTACTCTTCCACCGGGGGATTCTGGAGATAAGCCGTTTGCTGTGCTGTATCTTCAGGCTGTTTATCACCAGCAGGCTGCGGGTCAATTCTGTTATTGTCTGCCACTGGTACCTTTTGAACCGTTCTATCCCCCAGGTTCTCATGGGCATATTGCAGGAGTCCGGTCAAACCACCCAAACAAACACTGGACAGGACGGCCACTTTTCTGCAGACAAAATTCAGACACTCAGCGGCTGTTGACAGGGATCGCATGACCACCCAGGCAGCATCACCCACGGAAAAATTTGAACCCGTCTGGCCAGATTTGTACGAAGGTTCTTTTTCCTGGGAGGCTGCGGATGTTGCCGGTAGCGCAGCAGAGTAGGTTGAAGCTGTTGGTGTCGACAGTGGTTGTGGCAAATCCAAGGACTTTTCCTCCCGCTATTGATGGTGCCGGTATTGTGGAGATTTAGCAGAAATATTAAACAGTGCCCGATTGGACAGATTCGTTACGGGGCATGAATCAGCCAATGTATCAGGCATTCGCAGGCACTCTGGATTGATTCGACAGTTAGGAATTAACGTAAGTTCCAGTCTGATCAAGTAAAGGCCTGGTAAGAAAAATAGACTGAAATTTACCTTATTTAGAGGTCAGGCATTTGTTCCGGCACGGTTTTGTTGTATTTTGGGCGGCTTGATTTTTTATTGATTGTTTCCTGTCCACCGGAGCAGGGAGTTGTTGCTTGATTTGATGTCAGAGCCCCTGGCATCCACCGCAGTATTCCGGTTGAATCATCGAATCGTCGCAGGAAAAGGCAAATGTCCGATAGTCAAAACCCGTTGCTGAAAGATCTTCAGGCCCGCCAGCTTATCGCGCAGACCACTGCTGTTGAGGAACTGGACACGCATCTGAGCGAACAGCCCCGGGTGCTCTATTGTGGTTTCGATCCTTCGGCTGACAGTCTCCATCTTGGTCATCTGGTGCCATTGCTGGTGCTTAAGCGTTTCCAGCAGGCGGGTCATAAACCCATTGCCCTGGTGGGTGGGGCCACCGGGCTGATTGGTGACCCAAGCTTCAAGGCGGCCGAACGTCAACTGAATACCCCGGATGTGGTGGCGGGCTGGGTTGAGAAAATCAAGGGGCAGGTGAGTCAGTTTATCGACTTCGATTGCGGCGAAAACTCCGCCGTTGTGGCCAATAACCTGGATTGGACCGGCGACCTCAATGTTCTGGACTTCCTGAGAGATATCGGCAAACACTTTGCGGTGAATGCCATGATCAACAAGGAGTCGGTACAACAACGGCTGAACCGGGAAGGCTCCGGTATCTCCTTTACCGAGTTTTCCTATGCCCTGCTGCAGGGCATGGACTTTGCCGAGCTGAACCGCCGTTATGACTGTACCCTGCAGGTTGGTGGCAGTGATCAGTGGGGTAATATTGTTGGCGGTATTGACCTGGCCCGCCGTCAGAATAAGGCCCGTACCTTTGGGTTAACGGTACCATTGATTACCAAGTCCGATGGCACCAAGTTTGGTAAAACAGAAGGCGGTGCGGTCTGGCTGGACTCCAGAAAGACCTCCCAATATGCCTTTTACCAGTTCTGGATGAACACCGCTGATGCTGATGTGTATCGTTTCCTGAAGTTCTTCACCTTCCTGAGCATGGAAGATATTGAGACCATTGAGCAAGCGGATGCTGAGCGTCAGGGCAGGCCGGAAGCCCAGAGAATTCTTGCCCGTGAAGCCACCCGCCTGGTGCATGGTGAGGAAGGTCTCAAGGCGGCGGAGCGCATCACCGAAGCACTGTTTTCCGGGGACATTACCCAGCTGTCAGAAACCGATATGGAGCAGCTGAAGCAGGATGGCCTGCCCAGTGCCACCATCGAGCACAGCGGGCTGGAAGGCCAGGCTATGACGCAGCTGTTTGCAGAAGTCGGTATGGTGAAGTCAGGCAAGCAGGTTAAAGATGCGCTGGCTAATAATGCGGTGTTCTTTAATGGTGTCGCCCGTGGCTCGGCAGATAATATGAACCTGGCAGAATGCTTTGCAGCCCGGGGTGCCATGTATGACCGGTTCTTCCTGGTGAAATTGGGTAAGAAAAATCACTTTCTGTTTGAAGTGGTTTGATTGAATTGTGCTCTTGTTATTAAAAGCGTGTCATTAAGCGCATACTCCCTGTTTCGGGAAGTTAAAGAAGATGGAACCACGAAGGACACAAAGAGCACGAAGGAAAAGAAAATCTCTTCTTTGTGCTCTTTGTGTCCTTCGTGGTTCCATCGGAAACCCATTGAAAATGGGGGTAAGCTTCTTAATGTCCACCCTGAGAGTTCCTCCTTTCTTTGAACTTGACACACTGATAACGAAAGCACTCCATATCATCAGGCCACAACCCCGGAGTCATACCGGCTTTGCTTTTCAAATGGGCCAGAAACTGCCGGGCGTTAGGCAGCTGTTGCCACACCTGCGGTAAGAAGGTTGCGCTGTATTGAGGGTTGCGAATCAATAATCCGTCGATGCCGGGGTTCAGCTGCTGCAAAAGGTCTTTCTCATCAGCAATGTCCATGCGTTCCTTAGGGGTCAGTACGGAAACTTCAATTTTGATATCGGTCAGCTCGCTTTCCGTCACCGGGGGAAACCGTGGGTCCCGGAATGCACTGGCGAAGGCATTGTGGATCACATCATCCAACAGTGTCCGGTAAGCCTGGGTTGAACCAATACAGCCCCGCAGTTCCTCGCGCTTTTGCAGTGTTACAAAGCTGGCGGCCTGTTGCAGAAAGAAATCTGCCAGGTCTTCTTCCGGTAATGGTTTCGGTGGCAGGCTCCGGGTACAGCCTTCACTGATGGTCTTGCGGGCAAGGCGCAATAATTCTCTTTTCTGACTTTCTGTAGGGGCAATTTGCACAGTAAAAATTCCAGTTTTCCTTCGTTAGAGGCATTGATAGCCTCCTTCTGATTTTTATCGCCACTCAACGGGACCACTGAATAACGGCTTCATGTTATCTGACAGCAGTTGAGCGTCTGGTTTGTGGATGTGTGCAGGGCGGATTTTGCAGGATAATCGCTCTATTGAATAACAAAGGCTCCATAGCCCACTACCCTGCTTTTATCGCCAGCAGTATCTCCGGAGTTGCGTACATCAAGCGTAATAACATCCATTCCCCGATGCTGGGCAACCTTCAACATGCCATTAAGAGGATAGCAGCCACAGGCCTGTCCACCGGTTAAATTACAGCTGAGCTGTTCAATGGCTTTAACCGTCTGGTTATCCCGATAACAGGCCTCTTCATAGGTGTGGTAATGACTGAGGTCGGAGCTGATAATTATCAGGGTCTCCTCTTCTCCCCAGAGGTGTTCGAGCACCTCAGCGACCGCTATAGGGCTGGTGTCGCCAACAACGATTGGAATCAGTTTGAAGTCATCCAGACATTCCTGCAAAAACGGGCACTGGACCTCAAGACTGTGCTCGTGGGTATGGGCTTCATCGACGGTCTCTACCTGGCTGAACTGTTTCAGTTCCTCCATGGCTGCAATATCCAGCGGAATATTACCAAGCGGTGTGGCAAAGGCTTCACAGTCTGGCAGGGCCATGCCCTGCAGGGGAACTCTATGGCTGGGGCCGAGCAGGGCAACCCGGCGAATATTCTTGCGCATTGAGTGCAGCAGGCGGTAGGCGCTGGCTGCGACAGGGCCGGAATATATAAAGCCAGCATGGGGAACGATCAGTACTTTCGGTGAGAAATCCCTGGTGCGGCCATCACTGAGCATCTCTTTGATCATGCTTGCCAGGGCGTTGGGTGAGTCTGGGTAAAAGGTTCCGGCTACAGCGGGTTGGCGAATAATCATTATGGGTTCTCCCCCGGGAGTGGCTGAGCCTACCGGTACATTTCAAGCGAAATAAACCACTCTCTTTATTTGCATCGCTCAAATAATGTCGGCAGAGCCTATAATTATAGCCTTGGTTAGGGCCTGTTGACGTTTCGTTGCGTGCTCAGCGTATCAGGGCGCTCCTATGACGAGGCGCGGCATTGCAGGAAGGCTGGTTGCCTTTCAAAATGCCGCAACGAAGTCATAGGGGCGCCCTGATACGCCCGAAGGGTGGCTCAGAAAGGCGCCATCTGCTTTGTCAGACTTGCTTGGCGTAGAATAACTACGCGCTGCACAAGTCTTTCGCGCATATGACGCCTTTCTGAGCCACTGAGCACGCAACGAAACGTCAACAGGCCCTACTATCATCAGGATGACAATCAGGCAGTGAACCTGGTCTGGAGATGGAACATGCTCAGGGAAAAAACACCGTCCGGAAATGTGTCAACAAACTATTGGCATGCACTTGAGGATGGGCGAATCCAATGTGATCTTTGCCCGAGGGCCTGCAAACTTCGTGAAGGGCAGCAGGGGCTCTGTTTTGTCCGTGCCTGTGAACGTGGTCAGATTGTTCTTACCAGCTATGGTCGCTCCTCCGGTTTTTGTATTGACCCGATTGAGAAAAAACCGTTGAACCACTTCCTTCCGGGAACCCCGGTTCTGTCATTCGGTACAGCGGGCTGTAATCTTGCCTGCAAATTCTGTCAGAACTGGGATATGAGCAAATCCCGTGAGATGGACACCCTGGCCGATCAGGCATCGCCCGAGGAACTGGCGGATACGGCTGAACAGCTGGGCTGTCGGTCACTGGCGTTTACTTATAATGATCCGGTGATTTTCCTGGAATATGCCATTGATGTTGCCCAGGCGGCTCATGAAAGAAATTTGCAGTCGGTGGCGGTGTCTGCCGGTTATATCTGTGATGCGCCCCGCGTTGAGTTTTTCCGCTATATGGATGCAGCCAATATTGACTTGAAAGCGTTCAGCGAAGGTTTTTATCGAAAGATCTGTGGCGGCGCTCTGCAACCGGTTCTTGAAACTCTGGAATATTTGAAACATGAAACCTCTGTCTGGTTTGAGATCACCACATTGCTGATTCCCGGGGAAAATGATTCTGAACGTGAACTGAACGACATGTGTCAATGGATTGTTGAACACCTGGGCGTGGACGTTCCTATTCACTTCACCGCATTTCATCCCGACTGGAAAATGCGGGAGCACCCTCATACACCTGCCGCTACGCTGACCATGGCCCGACAAATAGCGCTGAATCATGGTATTCGCTATGCCTATACCGGCAATGTCCATGATTCTGACGGTGGCAGTACCCGCTGTCATCAATGCCATAGTCTGCTTATTGAGCGTGACTGGTATGTGCTGGGGGAATGGGGAGTTGATGCGTCTGACGGCGAGGGGGTCTGCCAGCAGTGTGGGACAGCGGTTGCCGGTGTGTTTGAACAGCAGCCTGGCGTTTGGGGCAGTCGTCGGGTGCCGGTGAAGATTGTGGCTTGAGTTCTGGTGCTTTGCCAAGTTACATTCACTAAATAATCCGTCATTTATCCGTACAACTTGCTTATAGGAGTGCTCAGGTCTAAGCTTTTCCTATACGGAAGATATCCGTACAAATGGAGGGTGAAATATGGCTACTGCACGCTTGGACCTGAGACTTGATGAGGAAATCAAGGCTAAGGCAGAGAAGGCTTCAGCTCTACTGGGACTGAAGAGCTTGACCGAATACGTTGTCAGGCTTATGGATGAAGACGCTACACAGGTTATTTCTGAATATGAAAAGATGACAGTTGAAAACGATGTCTTTGATCGCTTTACAGAAGCCTGCGAAAAGGCAAAGGCACCAAATAAGGCTTTGCTGGCTGCCCTGACATTTACCGAAGAGAAAGGTGTCAAGTGAGCTGGTCAAGGGAGTTTGTGGAACTCGATAAAGGTATCCACGATAGAGCGTCATTTGATTGTGGTGAAACGGAACTTAATTTGTTCATCCAGACTCAAGCCTCAAAACATATGCAGGCAGGTATCAGTCGTACAATGGTTCTGCCTGCATCAAACCCTTTTCCAAATCAAAAAATACCAATTTGTGCATTTTACAGCATTACGCCAGGCTCAATCTGTCGAGACACTTTACCTGAAGCTCTGGTAAAGAAGCTGCCACGGTACCCTGTTCCTGTGTTTTTGATCGCACAGCTTGCGGTTCATCGAGAATTTCAGGGCGAGGGGTTAGGAAAAATCTGCCTGGTAAATGCCTTGAAATACCTGTGGGAAATAAACGCTCACATGCGTGCATACGCCATTATTGTTGATTGTTTAACCGATGCCGCAGAGACGTTTTATGCAAAATATGGATTTGCAGTTCTGTGTGAACATAATGGTAAAGTTCGCATGTTTCTGCCCATGAAAACAGTAGCCCGGCTTTTTAGTTCGTAGCCAATAACAGGACTTATTACTTATCGTGTCAGATATGGTTAACCGGATCGAAACCAGGGACATCACTGCCAGCAACAAGTGTGATCAGTGTACTGCCCTTTGTTGCTCTTACATTACCCAGGAACTGGACACTCCCCGCAGTATGCACGCGTTTGATGTGTTGCTCTGGCAGGTGGCCCATAAGGGCGTGCATATTTTCAAGGATGGCAATGGCTGGTACCTGCTCTGTCAGACCCGGTGTGAATTCCTGTTGCCGGATAATCGCTGTGGTATCTATGAACGACGCCCCATTATCTGCCGGGAGCACAGTAACGAAGCCTGTGAGAGGGACGCTCCCATTAATGATGGCTGCGAACTGTATTTTCAGACATACGACGAACTGGATGCTTATTGCCGTACACGTTTCAAAAACTGGGACAAGCGGCTGGAGAAGTATGAAGTAGAGCGGGCAAAACGACAGTAGTAGACCATTTTGCCCAGGCTAGGGTTATGGCATAAGGGTTATGGCATAAGACAGATGAAAAAGCGTTTTTGGGAACCACAGAGAGCTAGTACATGGTTTCAATGAGTTTGACGGGTTGTCGTGCCTCCGCACTCCGTTCGTCCTGAGCCTGTCGAAGGACCCATAGGGCCTAAAGGCGGAAACTCCAGACTCTGATAGATCGTGCCAAGCACCCTTCGACTCCGCTCAGGGTGAACGGAGATTGTACACGTTAAACTCATTGAAACCATGTTAGAGCACTAAGTAATTGAATAAATTACTGGGCCAGTTCCATAACAACACGTCCGGCGATATCACCTTTTTCCATTTCGTCAAAAATCGCGTTGATCTCTTCAAGGGTTCGTTTCTGGATAATCGCCTTCACTTTACCCTGGGCAGCAAACTCCAGGCACTCCTGTAAATCCTTGCGGGTACCTACGATGGAACCAACAACAGCAACGCCGTTGATTACCGTATCGAATATAGGAATGGGCATATCCTCCGGGGGGAGTCCCACCAGGACACAGGTTCCTCCCCTGCGCACGGAGCGATAAGCACTGTCAAAGCCCGCTTTGGAGACCGCTGTGCAGACAGTCGCGTGAACACCGTTACCCAGCAGCGACTGAATTTTTTCTTCCGGCTGCTCCCGGATAAAGTCGATAAAGTGAGTGGCTCCCAAGTCCAGGGATAACGCTTTCTTTTCCGCCCCGGTATCCACCGCAATCACATTAAGACCCATGGCCACGGCATACTGAACGGCCAGGTGACCAAGTCCGCCCACACCGACAACGGACACCCAGTCGCCAGGTTTGGTACGGCTGACTTTCAGGGCCTTATACGTGGTAACCCCGGCACAGAACAGGGGGGCGGCATCGACAAAACTGATGTTGTCGGGCACTTTGACCACATAGTCGGCAGCTGCCAGGCAGTACTCAGCATAGCCGCCATCGATGGAGTAACCGGCATTGTGCTGGGCAAGGCAGAGCGTTTCTTTGCCTTCCAGACAGTACTCGCAATAACCACAGGCGGAATAGAGCCAGGGAATACCCACACGGTCGCCCGGTTTGATATGAGTGATCTGGTCACCAACTTCGGTGACCGTTCCCACACCTTCATGGCCGGGCACCAGTGGCAGTTTTGGTTTAACCGGCCAGTCTCCATGGCAGGCATGAAGATCGGTATGACAGACACCGCAGGCATGGATTTTCACCAGTGCATCCCGTGGGCCTGGTTTGGGTAGCGGTAGATCTTCGATGGTAAGCTGATCTTTGAAATGATGAACGACAGCTGCCTTCATGATGGGTTACCTTGTTGTTCCGAATTGATACCTGTTTGGTTTCTTTGTTGCGGGGAGTGTGGAGTTACGCAGTTTGTATTTACGGCTATGCATTCCCACGGAGAACCGTGGGAACGAGGGGAGCTTAATGGGTCAGAACCAGATTTCTCCTTCCACACCGAACTGGTAGGTGCTTTTGTCATTGTTGTAGTTAGGACCCCAGCCATATTTGTCAATAACTTCGTTACTTGAGTCTTTGCTCATGAAAGTAACGAACGGTTTGATCTGTGGTCGGCCGAAGTAATCGGAGTTCACTGTAAATACTGCTGCAATTTCAGCGGCGTAGATATTGGTTTTGTTCTCTACATTGCCAACACCGAGATTTATATCACCCCAGTAGTCTTTCTCGAAGCCGTAAGAAGCGGTGAACTCCCAGCGGAAGTTATCGTTAACCATGTAGGAAGGACGCAGGGCAATCAGCAAACGGTCAACGGTATCACCGTCAGCATTTGGGTTTGCACCGAGGCCCCAGATCTTCTCACCGTGCAGGTAGGTGACTTCAGAAGCCATCTGCCAACGGTCATTGATATTCAAAACACCGTAGGAAGTAAAAAAGATACTATTACCCTTATCGCTATCAACTGTGGATGTGCCACCACTCCATTGACCAAAGTTTACCCCCCGGTTGGCAGCCAACCCCCGGCCATAGGCCAGGGCGGTGGCAGTCCAGCCATCAAGGCCGTAGTAGTTACCGTTATAGGTGATAGCAGCACCAATGCCGTCAGTGGCTTCCTTGTCAGTGTACTTATCTTTATCTCCGGCCATCATGAATTTGACATCAAAGTTAAAGCTGCCACCGAGCGCTTCGTGATTGTAGCTATAAAGGTCTATAGAGTGGAGGGTTTTGCCATCCGGTTTGTTGGTCTTTTCACCAGGGTCTACAGAAACAACCGCAATACCGTTGCTGTTCTGCTCATAACCAAAACCAACACCGGAAGACTGCTTCCAGAATTCACCGGAGAGCAGGCCAGCTGCACGGTTCAGGAAGCGACGACCCGCCCAGATGTCGGCATCTTCTGGCAGATAGCTCAAGCCCCCCAGACGGAGATAGGCTTCTTTGACTTCAAAGGGGCCTTCATTTGTATTGTTGCTGTCTTCACTACCAGTGGAGGAGTAAAAGTTGGAGTCACCATTGCCGTATTCCGCACGAACACCGAGCTGCGACCAGACGCCGTTCTGGAACGTTGTGTTCTTGCTGATATTGAACTCTACCTGGTTAGGGTTTTTTCCGGTAGTAGCCGCCAGATTGTAGTCAGGCTTGCCATATTCATTGTCGGTAGAGGTGCCATTTTCATCCACCCTCCAGCTGGCACGGATGTAGCCATTTACCTTCCAGCCATCGGTCAAAATATCGGTAGGTTTGGAGGCTTCACTGGCCATAGCATTGCCGGATAACAGAGCTATGGCACCAGCCAGAGGTAGAATGCGTAGATTTTTGGTCACAACCAGTTACCTTCATGTGTGTTGCTCTGGCTCCTGCCTTCTTCAGCGTCATGCTGTCAGGGTAAGCGTGATGCTGATTCAATGGCCGCGAAATTGAAAACCGGCAAACATGTAAAGCAGGTAGCCATTCGTTAGTGTGTGTTGAAAAACAAGGCCCGCTGTCCATGCAGGAAGATAAGTAATAGGTACGTCGTATAAATTGAACTGTGTTTAATGATTTAACACAGTCTCGACGTAAGGTTGAGGGTCATCCTGGTTAGTTATTTGTGAGTTGCTCAGACTTTCAATGCTGCTCAGCAGCCTACATTCACCGAGTGCCAAGGAAAACATCAGGCACAACGGAAAATCTACTAATCCAGCCAAGCTTTGAAAGCCATACTCTGCTAGCTGAGCAAAGTTAAAATGTGCTGCCATCCTCGCTTCGGCCGCTATTCTCAGACAACCTCCTCGCCAGCCAGAGTCTTTTAAGAATTTAGTTCAGGGTTTGAAGATGGGCAAAAAAATGTTCACTTTAGTGCTGCTTCTTTGTGGTCACTGAGACATATAAGCGTTGCTAAACACTCTCTTCAGGCGCTCAATCAAGATCAGTTTATCCTGCCGGTTCAGGAAAGATCCCAGCTCCAGTTCCTTGCCGTGAGAACGAATATGAATGGAGGGCGCTTTCCATGGATGAGTCGCTTCACGAATAATCAATTGACACCACAGGCGGTGATAATGGTGAGTGCTCAGTGGTTGATAAAAGCCTTTCTGAATCGTGACCTGATGCTCCTGTAAGGTGATCAGCTCTTTCCGCTGACGTTGCCATGCACAGTAATAGATACCCACAGACAGGGCAGTCACTTCCAGTATGGAAAAAGGCAAGATCACTTTAGCGCCAGCCAGATAGAAGCCGACAGCGATGGCCAGGGACACTAGGGTTATCAGCCCCAGTAACAGCAGATTCTGCCGCCAGCTCATGGAGTTATTGGGCTCCAGTAGTATGGTTCCTTCCTGGCTGCTTCCTGAAAAATCGATCGTCACCATCACTTCTTAACCTTTTTATGGCCAGGCTCTGCGGGTCAAACCGGAGTTTTGAAAAAAACGCCGGTTTTCGTCGCCAGCAAAGTAAATCCTTCGTTGCAGTTCCATCAGGTCTTGAGGGTGTGAATGTCGTGACTGGAGATGCAGGTCAGCGTTCGTGATTTATACGCAGGTGGTGTCATAAAGTGATCACCAGTTCTGGAAAAAACACCAGTTCATTGGAATCACAGTGTGCAGCAGGCATTACCGCTTCAACTTGTGGGGTGAATGCCCCCAAGTCTTCACCGAAGATCAGAAAGAGGACATTGCTTCCCGCTTCCCGCAAAAGCACAAACGGCCTGTCTTTTTCGAGCAGCGGGTGGCGGGCAGCGGGCAGCGCTTATTAAACTGTCAAAGTTATTAAATGACCGTTCCTAAGCCTCATCCTGGACAAAAACGACAATGGACAAAGGCGGTATCCGTAATTGACCATTGGAGGATGTACGGAAACGCTCTGGTATATCCTGCAGCAAAAAGGGGTGAAGTGAATAAGTACCACTTTCAGATTCCGGCAGATCGAAAGCCATTTCGTCACCGGATGGGTTCACAGCAACAATGATCACCTCATACTGGTCATCAATACTCTGAAATGGTGCCTTATCGCTGATGCGCTGAACAATCAAACCCGGAATCTGGTCCGGCCCGGTGTTCAGATAAGTAATCCGGTCGATAACGTCCTGCTCTGTCTTGAGGCGAAATAGAGGAGAACTTTTACGAATTCTCAGCATCTTCTGAAAATAGGCATCTGCGGCAGCTATATTCTCCTTATCCGGTCGTGTGGTGCTATCTGAGATGATCTTTTTAATCAGGGCCCAGTTCGCTCCGTCCTTGTCTTTTCTTGGCAAGCCCTGATTCCAATAGTTATTGTCGTCGTCAGGCATCCGGTTATACCAGTCGCCGGAATCGTAACTGTCTCTTTCCATGGATTTCGAGCGCAACCGTTCGGAGCCAGCATGAATAAAGGGAACACCCTGGCTTAACAGCGTGATGCCCAGCGCCAGATTATGCAGCTTGACACGGTTGGCCGTCGGCATACCTTCAGGAAGCTTGTACATCAGGATATCCCACAGGGTTTGGTTGTCATGCTTTGAGACGTAGTTGATCACTTCCTGTGGGTCGAGGCTATATCCGGCGGGAGCACCGTTGTAGTCAAAATCAAAACCGTAACGAAGGGTGCCGTGACAATCAACAAATCGGAAGTTTTTCAAATTGGCGGCCATACCCAGGCGGATGATATCCGTATGGGCGCACAAAGCCGCCTTTGCCTCTGCTGTTTTGTCGTTTGGGTGATAATGGAGTCCTGAGGCATAGCCCTGGGTTTGCCGCAGAGCATCGCCCTGATCAAAAGGGCTACCACCACGAATCCGGTCTCTCATCCGGTCAGTGAATGTGCCGACCCCTGTCCCGGCCATATTAAACTGATTGGCGTTAATGCCTCTGGCATTGCCAGCGACTTCACCAAACTCCCAGCCTTCACCATAAAAATAGATACCAGGGTTAATGGCTTTAACGGCCATCAGTGCTTTCTCAATATTGCGCTTGAGATGGTGCCCCATCAAGTCGAAACGAAACGCATCCACTTTGTAGTCTTTAACCCAGACCTTGAGAGAGTCGATCATGAGTTTCTCCATCATGTGGAACTCAGAGGCGGTATTTGAACAGCAAGTTGAGCTTTCAACGATGCCGCTGTCGGGGTTTAAGCGTTGGTAATACCAGGGGACAATTCGATCCAGCACAGAATGGTTGCCAACACCGTGGGCATGAGTGTGGTTATAAACAACATCCATTACCACGCCCAGATTTGCAGCTTTCAAAGCTTTCACCATTTCCCGGAATTCAATGATTCGCGTGATCCCGTCTGGATCAGTGGCATAGCTGCCCTCAGGAACGGTGTAATGCAGCGGGTCATAGCCCCAGTTAAAGCTGTCGACAGGGCGGATGTGTTGGTAGAGGTATTGAGCCCGGTCTGTCTCAGAATCAAGGGATTGCAGATAAGCTTGAATGGTTTGGCCTGACTGCGGGTTGCTACAAAAAGTGCGGAAATAGTCGGTATCAGCCTGTACTTCCTTTCTGGCGCACAGTTGCTCCATAGTCTGGGAAATATCAATCCGATTCGCCGGGACTTCATCAACGGTGGCTATATCAAAAGCTGGCAGCAAGTGTATATGGGTCAGGCCTGCAGCTTGCAATTGTTGCAAATGGGTGTTGGCTTTAGCTTCCGTAAAGGCCTTGAATTTGCCAGGATTGGCCAAGCCGGAGGTATTAATGCTGTAATCCCGGATATGGGTTTCATAAAGCACCATATCTTCAGGGTCTTGTTGGGAATATTGAACACTATCCCAACCTTGGGGCTTAAGCGATGGGTCGTTGAGGTCAACGACCTGAGAGTATTGGCTGTTAGTCGATAAACTCAGGGAATATGGGTCAGTCACTTCATAAGTTTCGATCTTGTCAGTCTGAGGATGGAAGACAGTAACCGCATAGCGATAAAAAGATCGGTCATAATCCTTATTGTCAGCTCTGTAGCTCCAGACGCCCGCAGCGCTTTCAATCATGTCATGAAACTTACGGTCGGTTGCTTTGTTTGCAGAAGTTTTGCTTGCAGACGTGGTCACCAGGCGCACATTCCGGGCAGTAGGTGCCCAGAGTTTAAAATCGATACCGGAGTCACCCACAATGGCTCCTAATTCACCGTTGTACTTATACAACTCATCAAGCAAGCCCTGAACCTGAACCTTTGTAGCGTATTTGGGCTGGTTTCCTTTATAGGCCACCGCCAGCAACTGACCTTTCAGGGCTTTTTTAATGACCGCAAGATCGGCAGAAACAGTCAGAGGGCTGCGATTCATCAGGTGGGGGAGTTTTTCTCGCACACTGTTGTTATTGCCGCCTTTGGCAAGTGAAATAGTTTGATATTTTCCAGATATATTACCCTCCTTGAGTATGATGCTGGCGTCGTCTGAATACAGCAGCTCTGCTCTATCAACATCCGAACCGCCACCTTCATTCCAGAGCAGGGTGGCAGAGGAAACCCAGTGCGCTTTTGCACCGTCAACCATCAGAGGCGGGCCGTCCAGTGGCGTCGATGAAATCAGGTTGTAACCACTGTAGGTATAGGCAAGTTGACTATCTGTATCAGAAAAATGCCAGGCCATGTCACCACCAAGGTCTTTTTCATCGCCTTTGTGCACAATAAAATTCAGGCAGTCATCTTGCACCTTGGAAAAAGTGTCCGAAAGTGGTATCCGATAGAGCGCACCATAAGTCCGGGTAATGCTTTCTGGCATCCAGGGCTGGTTCCAGTCGGTATCTGTTTTGCCAAAAGCCTTGCAGTTGTCGTTATTGAACAGATGCAGCCCCCAGCCCTGGTAAATACCGTCCGGACGTTGGTAATAAAGGATGGCTTCTTTGTCGGCAGGTTTACCCGGACTCTCTTCAAAAACATGCACCGATGCTACAGCGCTGGTGAATCGATAAGCCTGTTTTGCCGCGCTGGCTTCAAGCTTAACCGAAAAATCCCCGGTTTCATTGGCCGGGAATCGACCGCTCACCTGACAGATTTCTTTGGCAGAAAGCTGATCAGTACAAGTGCTTGCCGTGATTTTCACCCCCGCAGGCGTTACCTGAAAATCAGGGAGTGTGGTTTTTGACAATGACCTGACCAGCCAGGTCACGGTGGCTTCTTCACCTTTCAGCAGCTGTTCCGGCAAGGCCTGTGTTGCAATGATTTCCACCAACCCGGCGGCATGCAAATGATTGGTCAGAACCAGAGCCGGAAACAGAAGTTTTGTGGCAATATTCATAACAGAGATCCATCAGGGAAACCGGGAATTCAAAAACGCCATGTCAGGCGAGCCTCATACAAATGGAAGGCCAGCGTGTCGTCCACCAGCGGTGAGGAGTACTGACTGCTGTTTGCTGATTTAATCTTGCCCCCATGCAAATAGCGATAGCCTGCCTCCAGGCCCAACGATTCATGGACAGGAACAGCAATCGATACGCCCAGGCTCCAGGCCAGCTGACTTTCTTTATGATCAGAAATATTCAGGGAAGACATACTGCCCTCGGCAGGCGTTATCGAAAATCCTTGAAACTTATTCCAGCCGATGCCAAGACCAAGGCCCAGCTGTATAAAGGTCATTTTGTGGTCTGTTACAGGCAGCTGAATACCGGCTTCAGCCATTAGCTGCCGACTGCGGGTTTTGTAGCGATAATTGAGATCAGTGTTTTCCAGATCACCCGTGGGACCCCTGACGCCTTTGTGTTCGAGCTCGCCCATCTGGTTATAACTAACGGCTAAACGAACTTGATAGTTCTGCCAGGGAATTTCATAGCCTCCGGATAGCAGCCCCAAAAAACCATGCTGGTCGCTTTGCCAGTTTTTAAATCGGTCTTGTAGATCAAACCCGGCATGTTTTAACGTTCGATCATCTTCAAGGCTTCTGCTTAATGCAGTCCCCCCTCCCAATTGGGCAAACCACACACCATTATCCCAGGGATGCTCACTGGCAAAGGATGTTCCAAGGAAGAGAAAAGGCAAAATACCAATGGCAAACACCTTTATGCCTGCTCTTGCAAAATATGCAAAATAGCTGTTTTTGCCGCTTATCATAGGTGGTACCAGATCTGTTGTGTGAAGGAGTAGAGTTGGAGAAGATCTAAGATATATGTACGTTCCAAGTCGTACATAACCGGGACGATGTTGGGTAAGTGTAGTTTACATCTGAAGCGGTTTTAGTTTTTTGGACACTCAAACACGGTTATGAATTTTTGATACGAATTCAGGGTTAATTAAAGACTGTTCCTCAGGGTTTTCAGGCCTTACGGGTCAGCCCAAGATTTTTGAACAATACCCGGTTTTCCTCACTGGCAAATATCTCGCTGATAGTGCGGGTCAGTTTGCGGCTCCAGTTACGGTACTCGCTGCTGGTGCCGGGGACATTGACCGGAGTATCCAGTTCAAGCACATCTTCCAGCTGGATAACAATGATTTTGGATGCAGTTTTGCCCAGGTAGTAGTGGATCTTTTCCATCAGTTCCCGGCTATAGCCCATAGAGTTTAAATCACTGGGGTCTACGCCATAAGGCGCTTCGCCAATATCGGCAAGGGTGTTGAGCAGAGCCAGTTTGTCTTCATGCCGTGCAACTTTTTCCTGTTCTGTTCTGACCCAATCGTAGATACCCAGCTCCTGTCGTAAATCAAGATCATTACAGTTCCACCAGGCCCTGAGTGTGGGAATATCGTGATTGGAAATACAGGTCAGGGCTCGCGATTTGTACTTTGCTGGTGCCAGAAAATGATCTTCGACCCTGGAAAAAAGCACCACTTCATTGGAGTAGCAGTGGGCTGCTGGCAGTGCTGCTTCTATTTCCGGCGGTACGGTTCCCAGGTCTTCACCAAAAATCAGGCACTGCTGTCGCTGGCTTTCCAGTTTAATGATGCCTAGCAGGTCATTCAGTGGATAATTAACGTAGACACCATAGTCTGCGGTTTTATCCGGTGGACACCACCAGAGCCGGAGTATCCCCATCACATGATCAATACGCAGTGCAGCGCAGTGCTGCATATTGGCATAAACCATATCGATAAATGGTGCATAGGCCTGCTCCCGCAGCCTGTTTGGGTTGAAGGGCGGGAGTCCCCAGTTCTGCCCCTGTGGCGCAACGGTATCGGGAGGGGCACCGACGCTGGCATTGAGAACATAGTCATCACGGTGGGCCCAGACATCGGCACCGCCCCGGTCGACGCCTACGGCAAGGTCCCGGTAAATACCGACACGCATGCCGGACTCAACGGCGGCCTGCTGGGCTTCAGCCAGTTGTTGTTCGGCCAGCCACTGCAGGTACATATAAAATCGGACTCGCTCTTTTGAGCGGGCAACAAAATCCTTCACACTCGGGCTGTCAGGGTCCTGATAGTCCGCAGGCCAGCAATTCCAGCCCCAGCTATTGATATCTCTGGATCTGAAGTGCTCAAAGAGGGCTTCATAGGTGGTCTGAAGCTCCAGGTCCTGACCTTTTTCTTCACAGTAATGGCTAAAGTCAGCTGACTTGCAGGATTGATTGGTGCTTTCTTTTTGATCAGAAGCCTTTTGACCAGAAGCATGTTTCTCAAAATAGCTGAAAGCCATTTCCAGTACTGAAAATTTCAGTGAAGCCACCCGGTCATACTCCACATGTGAGCTGTCCCTGGCTTTCTGTAACTGACGCAGAAAGTCGTCACTGTTCACATGTTGCTGTATTTCCGCCGAATCCTGATACTCCTGCAACGCCGTAACATCGATATACAATGGATTAATAAAATTTCGGCTCGATGGGCTGTAAGGACTGCAATGCAGAGGATTGGACGGGTAGAGCGAATGAATTGGATTCAGGCCGACAATATCCGCCCCTTGTGGCCCGAGTTTGTTCACCAGCTGCTTCAGGTCACTGAAATCCCCCATTCCCCAGTTGTTTTCTGAGCGCAGTGTATAGAGCTGGACACTGACTCCCCAGATTTTTTCCGTTGGCCCGGGCTGTTCAAAGCTGAGAATATCAGGCTCGTAGCAGGCCTGTGGCGCGACGATCAGGCGGCAACTGTCGTGATGATCAGCTTCTTGATGAGCAGAAAGAGTAACGGACAGCTGATGGTAGCCTGCCGGCAGGTCTTCCGGCAGCGGGCAGAGCAGGCGTATTCGCTCCTGCTGGTCCACCGAGAGCCGGTCTTCTTCCGGAAGTTCTGACAGGTTTATGGCCAGTGGTATTGAACGGTTGTCTTCCAGAATGATTTCACCACGCAGCGATTCATTCCGATGGGCTTCGTCAACCTGAACGGGAACTGTAAAAAGTGCTCCGCAGTGAACCACGTGAACCACAGGAATCAATGACGACCATTGCTTTCTGAGAATGCCGTCGATGGAGGCCTGGACTTCCAGCTCGTTTCCCGCAGCAACCCCCATGGCTTTTAGCGCATTGAGTTTAAAGTCCTTCTCAATGGTGACTGGGTTGCCAGCGGCATCGATATAGTGGGCGGGAATACCACAAAGCTCGGCGAGGGCATCAATCTGCTTTATCTCGTGCATGGTGGACTCTTTTATGGGTGACTTCAGGGGTAACGAAACATAACCGTTGATAACGGCAGGGCGCAGATATTAGTGAAAACAGTATAGACGGTATCTGAATTGATTTAATGATCAGGCTCAGGTAATTGAACATGGCCAAACTCTCCGCAGGTCAGAAGCGTCGGCAGAAAGAGCTGAAACGTCGGAAGAAGAAACAGGTTCAGCTTAAAAAGAGACAGACAGTAATGGATACCGATTGGTCGGTTCCCGGTCTTCCGAAACTGTCTGAACAGTTTATTGAGTTTGGTGAAGAAATGCTGGATACACCTGAAGCTGACCTGAAGTTTATCGAGAGTACCTTCGGGTTTCGTGATGTGCTGGAATATCGGCTCGGTTTCTGCCGGGCGGGCCGCAGAACTGCGGAAAAGCATGAACCAGACGCTTCAGGAACAGACAGGCACTCTTGTGGAGGAAATCGAGGCTCAGATTGATATGATGATCACCCGGCGAAGAGGTCTTCTATGCCAGTGAACCGGGACTTTCCGGATCAGGCCTGGAGTTACATCGGCTGGGGAGATATCTACAAACCGGTGTACGAAATGTTTCCGCAAGTGTCTGTGGATATTGAGCGAGCCAAAAAGCTCTATCGTATCCCCATTGTTCGTGACCTTGACAATGCCGAACATGTACAGGGTCGGTTGGATGAGCTGTTGGAATATCAACAGGAAAAGAGCATTCTACTGGATGCCTGATGCTCTTGCCGGAGATTGATAATCCGGTTTTCTGACCATAGCCTCCCGGGAAAGTCATTCGCCAGGGCACGCTGGCATCACTGAAAAGCTATGCTCAGAAAACTGGAAAGTTCTTTCGTTCCACATCACAGAGCTTGAAAATAACCTCACTGATAACTTAAACGGTGAATGAAAATGGCAACTATTTCTAACAAATTATTCTATGAACTTGTTGGTGCTCCTCTCAAAAATTACCGTTGGAGTTGGGGAGCTGTCCGTCCTGATAATTCTGTTATGTTGACATGTTGGAACGAAGAGCGTCGGAAAATAAACGGCAAGACGTATGCTTTGATTCTCTGGTCTGATAAGGCTATTGAAGCTTGGCCAGAAAGTAATCAGAAATCACCTGGTATGGCTGAGCGTCGTCATCATGCCGAGATGATTACCCAAGGTGCGAAAACATATATTCGTCTTGCCAGGGGAGAGACTGGTGTGATTGATGATGTAAATGACCGTGGCGATGTATTCATTGGTGGTGATGTATTCATTGATGAAGACGGTGCAATGCTTGTGGCTCTTGATGGTAGAATGCCCATTCGTAAACTGAAGATTTGCTACAATGTTTGATATCATTGTGATTGTGTTGATAGTGTTATCTCCATTAATTATTCACCTGTTTAAACGCTGGATGACAGTTGACCCACAGAATGCATCCAGACCGAGACAGCATAAACCCCGTGAGCATGTACTGCATCAGTACGGATACGACAAGTATGGGAATAGGCTGAAATAGCGGATTTTAACGACCTCTGACACTCCCCGCCCTATCGGGCGAGGGTTCTTGATCGCTCAAGAACGTTTCTGTTTCACAGTCCGTAGCTCAGGGAACAGGCTTGGTTATCGCATAAAAGTTCCACAGTGGGAGCTTTTACGATGGCGAATCAACCCATGCTCCCCAAGTCTCACACGAACTCCGCAGACTTAACATCCCGTCTGCCCGACGGTAGGTCTACAAGACCAGTGAAAAGTAGTAAAGAATGAACAAAAACTCAAGCGGAGCGCTCTACGCGCTCCTGTCTTATATCACCGCCCGATTGGGCGATGCTTTACGACGGATTTGGTAAGAGTAGCCAGTCCTCCCTCTGCCTTTTCCCTCCTGACCCGGATATTTCTTGATTATTCGGGCAATTTGTCTACTTACCCTGAATACTGTGCCAATCACCCTTCGACCGTGCATCCTGAGCGGGGTCGAAAGACGCTCAGGGTGAACGGAGATTTTACACATCAAACTCATCGAAATGATGTACTAGTGGTTATTGATCAATTTCCGGTGCCCGGGTTCGGCGAAAGGCCGTGCCGTTGGCATCGAACAGATAACAATGCTCAGGTGACAGCTCGACACGTATTTTACTGCCTTCTTCCCGGCGAAGGGAGTCTTCTACCCGCACAATAAAATGCTCTCGAATGGTATCGTGGCTCATATAGATAAATGATTCAGCACCCAGGCGCTCCAGAGCTTCAATCCGTCCATCAACGGCATTGCCATTGTCGGTCTCCGCCAAGGTATGTTCCGGTCGAATTCCTAACACCACGCGGGAGCCCGGATCAGCTTTGCTGGTATCGACACAGGCTTTCAGGGTTTCGCCGGTGGTCAGACGAACATGCGTCTCCTGTTCTCCGTTTTTTTCAATGACGCCGTCAAAGAAGTTCATTTTGGGGGAGCCAATAAAGCCGGCAACGAACAGGTTGGCCGGGTGGTGATAAAGTTCCAGCGGTTTGCCCACCTGCTCAAGGTTGCTGGCTGCGCCCTGTGCCAGGGGACTCAATACCACAATCTGATCCGCCAGGGTCATGGCTTCCACCTGATCATGGGTGACGTAGATGGAGGTGGTTTTCAGTCGGCGATGTAATCTGGCAATCTCCTGTCTCATCTGGACACGCAGTGCCACATCAAGGTTTGACAGGGGCTCATCAAACAGAAAGACCCTGGGCTGTTGCACAATGGAACGGCCAATAGCAACCCGCTGTCGTTGACCTCCGGACATGGCTTTGGGTTTACGCTCCAGCAGCGCCTGCAGTTGCAGGATGCGGGCTGCTTCACCCACCCGTTCATCAACCACGCTTTTTTGCGCCCTGGCCAGCTTCAGGCCAAAGGCCATGTTTTCTGCCACCGACATATGGGGATAGAGGGCATAAGACTGGAAGACCATACCCACACGACGCTCATTGGGTGGCCAGTCATTCACCTTCTCGCCATCAATGCTCAGCTCACCGCTGGTGATATCTTCCAGCCCACAGATCATCCTCAGCAGCGTTGACTTGCCGCAACCGGATGGGCCGATGAACGCGATAAATTCACCATTACCAATGTTCAGGTTGATGTCTTTCAGAGTCCAGGTTTGTCCCTGGTCATAACTTTTCGCAATGTTGACGAGTTTAACTTCTGCCATAGGACACCTTTAAAAGATCGCTGCCCGCCGCCCGCTGCCCGCTTCCCGCAAAAGCCGGATTTGCTTACGCTTTTACGGGCAGCGGGAAGCGGGCGGCGTTTTTTTAACCTTTGACGCCACCCGATGTCAGTCCTCCGACAATCCAGCGCTGGCAGGCCAGGAAAATAATGCTAATGGGTAAACCGGAGAGCACGGCGGCGGCGGCAAAGTCGCCCCATAAATAGTTCTGAGGGTTCAGATACTGTCTGGAGCCCACTGCAAGGGTGAGATTATCCATGCTCTGCAGCAGCACCGATGCCACCGGGTATTCGGCAATACTGGCGATAAATGCCAGGATAAAAACAACCGCCAGAATGGGGACGGACAGCGGCAGCAGCACAAAACGGAAGGCCTGCCAGGGCGTTGCCCCATCAATAGCCGCTGCTTCTTCCAGGGAGTTATCGATGGTTTCAAAGTATCCTTTGATCAGCCAGATATGCAGTGCCATACCGCCCAGGTAGGCGAGTGTAACGGAACCCAGGCGATCCAGACCGAGCCAGGGGATGTAGTCGCCAATCTGGTCAAACAGCGAGTAGATGGCCACGAGGGCAAGAACGGCCGGGAACATTTGCAGGATCATCATGGCCGTCAGCATCTGTTGTTTAAACCGGAACCGCAGCCGGGCAAAGGCATAGGCACCGGTGGTCGCCAGAATCAATATCAGGGCAGAGCTGGTGAAGGCGACCTTGATGGAGTTCCACAACCAGGTCAGCACCGGAAACGGTGGTTGCGTAATAGAGCCATCGGCATTCTCCCAGGGGATACCCAGTGCCAGGTACCAGTGTTCAAGGCTGGGGTTTTCAGGGATCAGGGAGCCCGTGGCAAAGTTACCGGTGCGCAGGGAAACCGAGATAATCATGAAAAAAGGGAACAGGATCAGCAGCAGGAAAAGCCACATCACAATACGGCCAGTCCAGACCCGGTACTGCAGATTTCTTGGTTGCACCATTGCCATGATGACTTCTCCTGTATGACTTCTTTCATCTCGTGCCCACGCTCTGAGGGTGTTGCGAAAGGCTTTAAAAAGATGGGAACCACAAAGGCACAAAGACACAAAGTTTTTTATGGGCTTGCCTGAGCTACGCTCGGCAAACAAAAAAGGCTTCCTTTGTGTCTTGGTGTCTTTGTGGTTCAAAAAAATGATTCCCGGCTTGCCTGAGCTACGCTCGGCAAACAAAAAAGGCTTCCTTTGTGTCTTGGTGTCTTTGTGGTTCAAAAAAATGATTCCCGGCATTACTGCAATCGTCGTGTTGCTTTCAGGTTTACCCAGGCAATAAAGCCCACCATCAGAAAGATCACTGTGGCAATCGCAGAGGCCAGACCGTAATCCTGGCCATAGGAACCAAAGGCAATACGGAAGGTGTAACTCACCAGGATATCCGTAGTTCCGGCCGGGGTAGTGGCGTGGAGCATATCCGGAGCGCCACTGGTTAACAGGGCGATCAGAACCAGGTTATTAAAATTAAAGGCAAAGCTGGCAATCAATAATGGAATCAGCGGTTTGATGATCATCGGAATGGTAATGTAGAAAAGGTTCTGGACCGGTGAAGCACCATCAATGGCTGAAGCTTCATAGAGATCATCCGGAATACTTTTCAGTAGTCCGATACAGAGGATCATCATGTAGGGGTAGCCCAGCCAGGTGTTGACAATGATGACCATGGATTTGGCCAACAGCTCATTACTGAACCATTCCGGTTTAATCCCGAAGAGCATATCCAGTAGCAGGTTGATTTCACCAAAGTTCTGGTTAAACAGTCCTCTGAAAATCAGGATGGAAATAAAAGCCGGTACCGCGTAAGGCAGGATCAACAGCAACCGGTAAACACCATTCCCTTTCAGCGGTTCCCATTGTACCAGGCAGGCCATTAACAGGCCGATGACCAGTGTGAAGGCGACAGAAAGCGCGGCAAAAATAACCGTCCAGGAAAAGATCTTCAGGAAAGGTCCCTGAATACCCGGGTCAGTAAAGACCCGGACAAAGTTAGCCCAGCCCGTATAGATGGTAAAACCGGGACCAATCTGCTCTGTACCGGCTTCATTGGTGTAATACCCCGTCGCCATATCCGGGTAGATTATCTCTTCCGTGCGGTTATCGATCAGGGCAAGGTTTTGTTGCGGGTATTGCCGGTCAGTGTGGTCATCGGGACGATAAACCCTGGCAATAGCGCCGAACTTTCTCAGACTGGTCATGGCCAGTTCAGTGCCGTCAGGCAGAACAATATCCAGCTTCTGAAGAGTTGAACGTTTTTTGATGACTTCCCGGATAGGGAGGGCCGCTCCGGTTGGCACATGGATGGATTCAAAGGCTTTCAGTTCCTGAGGCTGATCACTTTCGGTAAATGGCCCGGTCAGATAGTGCGCTTCACCGCCTGCAGCGCTGGTCAGCATCAGCCGGAAGCTGGGGCCTTCCTGATACATCTTGAAAGAAAACGATTCGCCGCCCGTACGGTAGGTTTTCGCCAGGTGTATAGCCCTGACCCGCTCAAGGGAGAGCAGGTGGTTGGAACTGTAATTGGTAAAGGCGACATTGACTGTGTAAATCAGTGGAAAGACGATAAAGGTGATTACCCCCAGCAGGCTAGGGTAGACATAGCGATAGTTGTAGCCTTTACTGCTGATAACAACCCATGAACCTACCGCTGCGAGAACCAGCACGAGCATGGCAAAAGCCAGCTCTCCCTGGGCATACATCAAGGTCACACCGTATAAAAGTACCAGATCAATAACGGCAACAATGGCGATCACCAGATAGGCACCGCTACTGCTGGTAGCTCTTGCTGTGCTCATGGCGTGCTGGCCTCTTTTTACCGACAGAAAACGGTTAACCGATGATGCGTTTGGCCGCGTCGTTCAGCGCTTCACGGTAGTTTTGTCGGCCACTGGTAATATTGCGCAGAGCGGTCTCCATGGCAGACCAGAATTTACCCATTTCCGGAACATTGGGCATGATCAGGCCCTGTTTAACATTCTGGTAAGTGGCCGCGATACGAGGGTCTTTCATCAGTTTTTCCATCATCGCCTTATTAGCCACGGCACCAAGAGGAACGTCATTGTTCATAACGGTCAATCCCTGTTCGGTGAGCAGGTAATTCTCCAGAAACTCTTTGGCGATGGACTTGTTGGGGCTGGCATTATTAAGCGCTGCCCCCCATACGCCAACGAATGCTTTGGCCGGTTTGCCATGAAGTTTGGGCAGTGGTGCAACACCATAGTTGATTTTACTCTTATCCAGATTCGCCCAGGCCCAGGGGCCGGTAATCATCATGGCGACTTTCTGCTGGTTGAAATTGGCTTCCATCACGCCATAGTCAACGCCACGTGGCATCACGCCTTTATCGATCAGGTCGAGCAGCATCCTGGCACCTTCCATTGCGCCTTTGTCGTTTACACCGGTTTTCTTAACGTCATAGCCTTTGGCCGTTTTCTGAAAAACATAACCGCCTTCTGCTGCCAGTAATGGCATGGTGAAGTAGGGTTGAACCTGATCCCACATAATCGTAATGATGCCTTTTTCATCCTTTTTATTGGGGACTGGCTGCTGCTTCAGTTTCCTGGCCAGGGGAAACATTTCTTCAAAAGTGGCAGGCGGTGTTGGCAGGATCGCTTTGTTGTAAATAAGGCTGATGGCTTCCAGAGAGACAGGGTAGCCGTAGATTTTGCCATTACTGGTCATGGCTTCCCAGCCAATGTTGTTCACGCCTTTTTTGAACGCTGGTGATGGGCTGACAGGAGCCAGCAAACCACTCCTTGCCCATTCACCGTATCGATCATGGGCCCAGAAAATAATGTCAGGCCCACTGCCGGAGGCTGCTGCCTGTTGAAAGCGGTCGGTAATATTTTCCGGGATTTCGACTTTAACTTTTATCTCCATGTCTTTGGTGAACTCGGCACCTACCTTGCGAATACCCTCATAGGCTTTGTCGCCGCCAACCCATATCACCAGCTCGTCGGAGCTGAAGGCCGATACGCTACCGGCAAAGATCAGTGACAGTGCTGTCAGGATAACTGGGAAAGTCTTTTTAATCAGCGAAGGGATCATTTCTGATTTCTCCGGGTAAACCAGACTGCTTGAAAGCGGCTGGTTATTCGGGTAAGGGAAGTCGTTAACAGGTTAAAAGAACCATGGTTGATTAATAAAAAACCAGTCAGGTCTTAGCCAGATGAATGAATCGAATACCGACTAATAATAATCGCTGTGTTTGAGTATGCCAGTAAGAATATCCAATACATTAATCAAGTTGATGTTTTGGTTATTAACAGTTTGTTTTTAATGCTTATTCTCCGCTGTGTAGTTTTATTTAAGTGTCAATTGTTGTTTAATTTATATGAATTAATTATTTATCGTCGTTTATATTGTTTAAATTGATATAACCCTAAAAAAAACCGACAAAAGTATACCTAATCAGGGTGAGGCAACTATAACTTACTCATGGTTTTCCATTATTGGTAATGGCGCAAGGATTAACTTTGCCTCCGTGTAAGTAGCTAACCATATGAAATCATATATTTCTGACTCCTTGTTCAGGCACTCTGCTTCGTTACAACTCCGGTCACATAGCTACGGCTATGCTCCCTCCGTTGTGCCTCGCATAGCACCTGCCCAAGTAGCCAGAAATATATGATTCCATATGGCCAGCTACTTACCGGTTCGTAGTTTTTAGTTACTTCTCTCAAGCTGTTTTCTGTGACGACTCCTCTCAATTGATCAATCTGAAAAGCTTGAGCTGCCACAAGAGAATGTTTGATATGGATAGAATCAATGTAGATCTGAGTTCAGTTCGTAATATGGATACGGTTCAGATTGAACAGGGAATTCGTCGTCATCTTGAACAGTCTCTCGGGGTTGAACCCGAGGAAGCGACCCCCGGAGATTACTGGGAAGCATTAAGCCTGCTGGCCAGGGAGATCAATCTGGATCGCACAAGGAGTACCCGGAGGGATGAAAAAGACCAGGGAGCCCGAAGGGTTTACTACCTGTCACTTGAGTTTATGGTAGGGCGCTTGCTGGGCAACAACCTCCATAATCTGGGGATCTACCATCAGGCTGAGCAAGCCATGGCCAGTTTTGGCGTGAGCCTTGCGGATGTTCTGGAATACGAAACGGACCCGGCACTGGGTAATGGCGGGCTTGGACGACTGGCCGCCTGTTTTCTAGACTCACTGACCACTCTGAACGTTCCCGCTTTTGGTTATGGCATTAATTACCGCTTCGGTCTGTTCAAGCAGGGCTTTGTTAGCGGTAAACAGGTGGAAAGCCCGGATGCCTGGCGGGAAGACAATTTTCCCTGGGGCATTGAAAAACCGAAAAGAAAACAGGTTATCCGGTTATATGGCAAGGTCAGGGAAGTTGATGGCAAAAAGCTGTGGGAGGGTACCCAGGAAGTGCTCGGTGTCCCCTGGGACTTGCCAATAACCGGCTATAACACTGAGCGTGTTAACACCTTGCGCCTCTGGGAGGGTCGGGCGACAGAAGGGTTCGACCTGGACAGCTTTGATGCCGGTCGTTATCAGGATTCCAGATTCCGGGAAATACTCGCAGAAAATATCAGTCAGGTGCTCTATCCAAACGACAGTCATCCGGAAGGCAAAGAGCTGCGCTTTATTCAGCAGTATTTCTTCGTTGCCTGCTCGCTGGCAGATCTTATTGCCCGTTACAAGCGTGAGCATAAAGGCTGGGAAGAATTTACCCGTAAAGTCGTTATTCAGTTAAATGATACGCACCCGGCAATTGCTGTGCCTGAGCTGATGCGAATCCTTATGGATGAAGAGGATTTTGTGTTTACCAAGGCTTTGGAAGTATGCCGCAGCGTTTTCTGCTACACCAACCATACACTGCTGCCTGAAGCCCTGGAAACCTGGCCTCAGGGGTTGGTTGCAAGGGTTTTACCCAGACACATGCAGTTGATCTACAAACTGAACTACCACTTCCTGAATAAGGAGGTAGAAGCACAGTGGCCCGGTGACCATCAGATGAAACGACGCCTGTCCATTATTGAAGAGCCGGCAAACCCTGCAGAACCACAAATGGTACGTATGGCATACCTGTCGGTGATCGGCAGTCATAAAGTCAATGGTGTGGCTGCTCTGCACTCAATGCTGGTGAAGGCAAACCTCTTCCCGGAATTTGACCAGCTCTGGCCTGAGAAAATTGTTAATGTCACCAATGGTGTAACCCCGAGGCGCTGGCTTGCCAATTGTAACCCTGAACTTGCTGAGCTGATTGATCAAACACTCAGTGGCGACTGGCGCAGCGATCTTGCCCAATTAAGCGAGTTAAAGACCCGGGCTGATGATCCACAGTTTCAGGAAACATTTGCCCGGATCAAACTGGACAATAAGAAACACCTGGCTGGTGTTATTGATGAGCTGTGCGGTGTCAAAGTGAATCCTGAGGCGATCTTTGATGTGCAAATCAAGCGTCTGCATGAATACAAACGGCAGCAACTGAATCTTTTGCATATCATCGCGATTTACCGTCGTCTGCTTGAGGACCCGGACCTGGATGTACCACAACGGGTGTTTATTTTTGCAGCCAAGGCAGCACCGGGTTACCTGGTGGCGAAAAACATTATCTACGCCATTAACCGTGTGGCAGAGCGGATCAATAATGACCGCCGCATCCGGGACAAGCTGAAAGTGGTGTTCCTGCCCAATTACCGGGTCAGTCTGGCTGAGAAAATCATTCCTGCGGCCAATGTTTCTGAGCAGATATCCACTGCCGGTTTTGAGGCTTCAGGTACCGGGAATATGAAATTTGCCCTGAATGGCGCGTTAACCATAGGAACCCTGGATGGCGCTAATGTGGAAATTGCTGAAGAGGTGGGCGAGGACAATATCTTTATTTTCGGCAAGACGGTGGATGACGTCAGTGATCTGCGTCAGCGGGGTTATAACCCCCGGGATGTCTATCAGCACAATGAAGAACTGAAGGCGATTATTGACTGGCTGGCCTCGGGAGACCTCAGCCCTGACGAGCCGGATGCCTTTCGTCCTCTGGTGGAATCTCTGCTGGATTCTGACTACTTCCTGACCCTGGCTGACTACCAGTCTTACAGTGACGCCCATGACCGGATCGTTCAAGCCTGGAAGAACCCATCCCACTGGTGGCGAATGGCGATCATTAATACCGCATCCATGGGCAAGTTTTCATCGGATCGATCCATTGTCGACTACTGTAAAACTATCTGGAATATTGCTGTTCAGGGGAGCTGATTATGGCTGGTGCCCTTGACGATATCCGGGTGGATTCCGATAGCCGGGACACCGTGCTGGATGACCTTCTGAATACCTGCTGTGCAAGACCCTTTGATTTGCTCGGTTGGCATCCCGCCAGAACCGGTCGGGGGCTGGTGGTAAGAATATGGCAGCCAGATGCCATAGGTGTGGATGTTATTGATGAGGTTACAGGGAATGACCTGGGCCCCGCTAACAATATTGCCCCGGGCCTGTTCGAACTGAAATTTCCGGATATCTCACGGCCTCTGGCATATCACCTGCTGGTCACCAATGCCCAGCATCATCAGTTCAGGGCTAACGACCCCTATCAATTCTCCAGTCTTTGTCGTACAGAGCCGGTCATCCGCCACAACCGGCTGCACCATACCCTGGGTGCTCACCTTCATTCTGTTTCGCTTTCAGGCCATAGCTGGCAAGGCGTGATGTTTCGTGTTTACGCGCCTCATGCCCGCAGTGTCAGTGTGATTGGTTCATTTAACCACTGGGATGGTCGGCTACACCAAATGGCCAGCAGTAACAGTGGTATATGGCAGTTGTTCATTCCTGAAGTGACAGCGGGGGATCTCTATAAATTTGAGCTGAAAGATCAGAGTGGGCAGCTTCTGCCCCATAAAGCGGACCCCTTTGCCTTTTATGCGGAGCAGCCACCGGGGAATGCATCCATTGTCTATGATTGCCGAAAATATCAATGGCAGAATACGGTGTGGCATCAGCGCCAGGGGTTAGATCGACCGGTCTGTATTTATGAGGTACACCTTGGCTCCTGGAAAAAAGGAAAGTGTGGGCAGCTGCTGAATTACACTGAGCTGGCTGAACAACTGGTGCCTTATGTGCAAGGAATGGGGTTTACCCATGTTGAATTTCTCCCGCTTCACGAGCACCCTTTTAATGGTTCCTGGGGTTATCAGCCGGTGGGTTTATTTGCGCCAACCAGCCGCTATGGTGATCCGGATGGGTTGAAAGCCTTAATAGACCGGTTTCATGACGCCGGTATCGGGGTTATTCTTGACTGGGTTCCGGCACACTTTCCCTCTGACAGTCATGGTCTGGCCCACTTTGATGGTACCCACCTTTATGAATATGAAGATCCCCAGAGGGGATGGCATCCGGACTGGCAGACACATATTTATAACTACGGACGCCCGGAGGTCAGAAACTTTCTGATCAGTAATGCGTTGTTCTGGTTTGAACAGTTCCATGTGGATGGTCTGCGGGTGGATGCGGTCGCTTCCATGCTCTATCTCGACTATTCAAGGGGAGAGGGAGAGTGGCAGCCCAATGTTTTGGGGGGTAATGAGCACCTTGAGGCCGTCCAGTTTATCAGGGAGCTGAATGAAGCCGTATATCAGCACTATCCCGATGCCATGATGATTGCTGAAGAGTCTACCAGCTGGCCCAGCGTCTCGATGCCTACTTACGACAACGGACTGGGGTTTGGTTACAAGTGGAATATGGGATGGATGCATGACAGCCTGAATTACCTGGCTCGCTACCCGGAGCATCGTCGTTATCACCATGATCAGATCCTGTTCAGTATGGTGTACAACGACAGTGAACACTTTATTTTACCGCTTTCCCATGATGAGGTGGTCCATGGCAAAGGCACATTGCTCAGCCGAATGCCCGGTGATGAGTGGCAGCAGTTTGCCAACCTTCGCGCTTTGTACGGTTATATGTTTGGGCATCCCGGTAAAAAATTGTTGTTTATGGGCGCGGAGCTGGGTTCCTTCCGTGAATGGAATCACGATGGTCAGCTGGACTGGTTATTACCGGAGGAAAAAGAATTTTCCCGTGGCCTGACGACTATGGTCAGGCATTTGAATGCCACTTATCAGTCCTTACCTGCTTTATGGCATTCCGATTATGACCCAACGGGTTTTCAGTGGTTAATTACTGATGATGTGCTTCAGTCAGTCATTGCCTTCAGTCGGCATACCTTCAATGACTCACCGGTGGTGGTCATTTGTAATTTTACCCCGGTGGTCCGACCCCATTACCGGCTGGGAGTCCCCGGAGCCGGTGTCTGGAAAGAGGTGTTGAATTCCGACAGTCGTGAGTTTGCCGGCAGTGGTGTGTTGAATGAACGGTCACTGGTGGCAGAGCCTGTGCCAATGCATCATCAGTTGCATTCATTAGTGATGACGCTACCGCCATTAGCGACGGTTTTCTTACACCTGACCGAATAATCCATTTCTCTGGATTTGAGCAAACAGCTCATTAAGGATGCGCGAATATGAGTCATTTTTTCACGCCGGATGATTATGCCATTGCAGTGGCTGAGTCCCCCGTTGGCAAATATGTTTACACCCCTTATGTAAAACGTCTGTTTGTGACACACCCGGTAAATTCTGTTCTGGACCTGCGTTGCAGCGAAGGTTTCTTTTCCCGCCTTGCCCTGGCAGCCGGGGCTGAGTATGTGGTGGGTGTGGATCAGTGCCCGGCCATGCTGGATCGGGCTATACAGTTGAGCGAGTCTGCTGAACCGGGTATTGAGTACAAGCAGGCGGATCCAACGACATTGCGACTGGAGCGTTCATTTTCTGCGGTGCTGGCCTTCTGGCTGACCTGTCGCCTGGGCAGCCTGAACCATCTGAAAGAGCTGGCCGAAACCCTCTGGCATCATACGTCACCGGGCGGCTGTAGTTATCTGCTGGCGCTGGATTCTGAGCGTCATGCCCGGGTGCAGGGTAATCCTCAGACACCGGATGACTGCTATGGAAAAAAAGTGGACGCTGTGGCAAACCTGCAGGACGGTGATCCGTTTGAGCTGGCCATTCAAGTCGGGGAAACTGCGGTTCATTTTACCGATTACTGCTGGTCTACCGATACCATTGTTCAGTGCTTGCAAGAGGCTGGTTTGACCAACGTGAATGTGCTTTATCCAGCCGTATCGGAAGAAGGGCTTCAGGCCAGGGGAGGCGACTACTGGGCAGCGTATCAGGCCGATCCGTTTATTGTGGCAATTGAGGCGTTCAGGAAGTGAGGGAAAGGTTTTCGGTATTAGTCCATATACTCAAGAAAATCGCCCGCTACTATAGTTAGTCGTCTGCGTACGTTTGATTTCAGGAAGTGCCGAGTTGTCTGCTATTGCCGTTCTTCCCAGAATGCTGGGAACCCTGTTTTATTACTCTCCAACCTCCGAAGAAGCCGGTAGCGTTATTGCTGAACTGGCTGAGCTGCCTGCTCTGCTGGACTGGCAGAATCCTTCTGTTATTGAAGAAGCTGCTGCACAGCTGTGTTCTGTGGATATAGCGGAATTGACTTATCAATTTTCCCTGTTGTTTGAGGGGCAGGGCTCCATGCCAGCGCCGCCCTGGGGATCGGTTTATCTGGACCGGGAGAATTTGCTGCTGGGTGAAACGGCGCAGGCCTACCGGCAGTTTCTGCGAGCAAACCAGGTGGAACTGGATACCGATTTGAATGAGCCGGAAGATCAGTTTGGCCTGATGATTCTGGCCATGGCTTACTTTATGGAAACGGAGAATGACGATGCGCTGGTGGAATTGCTTGGCACCCATCTGCTGCCATGGTCTGGCCGTTATCTGGAATTGCTGGCAGAGGCGGATGAGAGTGGCTTTTACCGTGCGCTGGCGGTGGTGGCTGATGAATTTCTGAAGGAAGTCTCAGCAGCGTATGATGTGACGGCGGCAACCCATCAGCTATATCGATAAGATTGTTTCACCGCAATATAAGAGGGCTGTCGCACAAGCACTGGAACCACAAAGGCACAAAGACACAAAGTTTTTTATGGACTTGCCTGAGCTACGCTCGGCAAACAAAAAAGGCTTCCTTTGTGTCTTCGTGTCTTTGTGGTTCAAAAAACTGGCTAATTCAAAGCCTGTTGTTTCATCACTTGCAGCAGTGCCTGAACCGGGTGTGGAATCTTGCCATCACCATAACGTTTCACCTGGCTGCGACAGGAATAACCGGTGGCCACCAGCCTGCCATTGTGTTCAGGGTTCTGCACAACCTCCTTCCAGCTCATGTCGTAGAGCTTTCTTGAGGTTTCCTGATTACGGGTCTCATGGCCGTAGATGCCTGCCATCCCACAACAGCCGGTGGCTTTATAGGTGAGTTTAAGGCCCAGGTCACTGAATAACTGTTGCCATTGAGCAGGAGCTGCGGGGACATTGGAGATTTCTGTGCAGTGGCCCAGTAGCACAAAGTCTTCTGCCTCAGCGGAGGCAAGGCTTAATTGCAACTGACGTATTGTTTCTGACTGTTTGGCGAACCATTCGGACAGGAGCAGTACTTCCGGGGATCTGTCGCCCATCACTTCCCGGTACTCATCCCGATAGGTCAGGGTAACCGCCGCATCAATGCCCACCAGGCTGATGCCACTGTCGGCCAGTACTTTCAGCTCCTCACCATTGGTTCTGGCGATTTTTTCAAACCGACCCAGGAAACCATAGACATGGAGTACTTTGCCATTGGGGCGGTAAGGGGCAATCAATGGGCGGTAGCCAAGACGAATCAGCAGCTCAACCAGGTCGGTCAGCAGCGGTGTTTCAAAAAAGCTGGTAAAGGCATCCTGAATAATAATGACGGTTTTATCCCGTTCACTATCGGGGATGGCATCCAGCAACGTGCGGTTGGCAATGGCCGCACCAGCACGACAGCAGTCGTTAACCGGCGATGAACTGGTAATCACCGGAATATCCTGCAGACCAATGGTTTTGCTGGCAAGGGTATTGGCCACTGACCAGCCCATAACCAGATTGTAAGCCGGTTTGATCCTGGCGAGTACCGGCAGCATTGGCTCCAGTAAACCGGCCACATGGTGTTTGACCGGTCTCGGGTAACGGCCGTGGTAAAGCTCAAAGTAACGGGAACGCAGATCGGGCACATTGACCTGAATCGGGCACTGTCCGGCACAGGACTTACAGCTCATGCAGTTATCCAGAGCGCCATACACCTGATGACTGAAGTCCTCTTCACCCCGCCATTTGTTCACCAGGTTTATCAGTTTCTGACCACCGTTGTAGAGTGGGCCCGCCTGACGGAGCTTATGGCTTTCGCCAGCAATATCAGCACCAGCGGCGGTTTGTAACCGCAGCCACTCCCGCACCAGGCCAGAGCGGCCTTTCGGGGATTGCGTCCGGTCATAGGTGGCTTTCCAGGTGGGGCACATGGCGCTGTTGGGGTTGTAATTAAAGCAGGCACCGTTGCCGTTGCAGTACAAACTGCTGGTAAACGCGGCAAAGGCATTGCGCTCAATTTCCCGGTCCTGCTGGCCACGGGTGGGCACTTCATCAATCTTCAGCAGCTGAACCGGTTCGCTGGCGGGGGTGGCAATCTTGCCGGGGTTTAACTGGTTGTAGGGATCAAATACGCCTTTAATTTCCTGCAGCACCGGGTAGAGTTCGGCAAAGAAGTCCGGTGCGTATTCCGAACGGATCCCTTTACCGTGTTCGCCCCAGAGCACACCACCATAACTTCTGGCCAGGGCGGCCACGTCATCACTGATTAACCGGACCAGTTTCTCCTGTTCCGGGTCTTTCATATCGATGGCCGGGCGGACATGGAGAACACCGGCATCCACATGCCCGAACATGCCATAGGAAAGGTGGTGACTGTCCAGTAGTGCCCGAAATGCGTGAATAAAGTCAGCGAGATTTTCCGGAGGAACCGCCACATCTTCCACAAAGGGTATAGGTCGTGCGTCGCCTTTCATATTGCCCAGCAGCCCGACAGCCTGCTTGCGCATGTTCCAGATTTTTTTAACATTGCCGGTGCCGTTCACTACGCTGTGACCGGCACGCCAGATACTGACCGGTTGTTCCAGTACGGCTTTCAGGCGAGCGATACCCTGCTGAATCTCCGCTTCATTGTCGCCGGTAAACTCGACAAAGTTGATGCCGTCAATATCATCACTCTGCCCGGGAAAGAAGCCTTTGACGCTTTCCCAGACACTGTCAGCCTTTGCCAGCCCAAGCACACGGGAGTCGATGGTTTCAATGGAATCTGGCACGGCAGACATCAGTGTCTGGGCATCCTGCAGCGAGTCCTGGAAACTTCTGTAGAAAACCAGCACCAGGGCAGAGTGTTTGGGAATAGGCAGCAGGTTAACTTTGATTTCACTGATGATGGCCAGGGTTCCTTCGGAACCGCAGAGAATGGCATTCAGATCATGCTGGTTATCTTTATTGACAATATTGGCCAGGTCATAGCCGGTCAGGTTTCGATTCAGGTTGGGGAATACGTCAGACACCTGTTGTTGATGTTCGCGGTGGGTCTTTTTCAGGGTGTTATAAATCTCGCCAATGCGATCCTCTCGTTGACACAGTTGCTCAAGTTGATCGTTATCCACTGGTGAGGAGTTCCATACCGTGCCATCGGCAAGCACTGAGGTCAGTTCAAGTACATGGTGTCGGGTTTTGCCATACACCACAGAACCCTGACCGCTGGCATCGGTGTTCACCATGCCGCCCACGGTTGCCCGGTTGCTGGTGGAGAGTTCCGGGGCAAAGAACAGGCCTTCTTTCGCCGCCAGCTCGTTCAGGTAGTCTTTGACCACGCCGGATTGAACCCTGGCCCAGCGTTCTTTGGTGTTGATCTCCAGCACCTGGTGCATATAACGACTGGTGTCCACCATAAAACCAGACGTCAGCGACTGACCATTGGTGCCGGTACCGCCACCACGGGGAGACACGACGATCTGATGGTATGCCGACTTGTTGGTCAGGGTGAGAATCTTGCTGATGTCTGCCGTTGAGCGAGGGTAGAGCACTCCCTCTGGCAGTACCTGGTAGATTGAATTGTCTGTTGCCAGAACGGTCCGGTCGGCATAGCCCAGCTCAATATCCCCGCTGAAGCCAGCAGAGGCCAGCTCACGGGCAAAGTGGCTATATAAAGTGTTTGTTGTTTTCTGATCCAGCCTACTGATCACAGATTTACTCCCCATCAATCCCGTGGGGTATTGTACGTAAAGCAGGGAAAGTAGGGAACAAAAGGTGGTGGGTTTGCGATTAACCTTGGGGCAGCCTGGCTCTTTTATACATACACTGGCAGAATATTTATATATCCCGCTGTCCTTTATTTATGGTGAAGAGTACTGGGTTGACGATAAATTGATATATGGGTTTTGGGATATATTGCCAGGATATGTCGTCCCATTCGCAGCAACCATTTGGTTCTGGTTACGTTATATGGGAGCCCCCGGAAAAATGGCGACCAGATTACGAGTGGTTGATGCCACAACCGGTAAAAAAATGAGCACAGGTCAGGCAATAGGCAGATACTTTGCCTACATTATTGCCATGCTGCCTTTAGGGCTTGGCTTTATCTGGATCGGCATAGACAAGCGAAAACAGGGTTGGCACGACAAGCTCGCAGGAACCGTTGTTATTTGTGATACATCAAAAGAGCCGGTTCAATTTAGGTGAAGAAATAAAAGGTATTGCTCCGGAGCTGGGGCAATACAAAGCTCAGGTTTAGAAGGGGTTATGTATTAATTGCCCTGATTACACAGGTAATTTCTTTGCTGGAATTCCATATATAATAAAAACCACTCGTCAGTGTGATTTCCAGGATGTTATTTATGAGCAGATAGCGATCATGGGAACGGGCAAATCTATTGAATCCAGGAGTGGTTGTATCGCATTGTTGAAGACTCCATAACTTGTTTTTTCTACAACAGCTCCCTATAAATTCGCTATTTCTATCTCCACTGGCTGGCGCGTTTTCTATGTATTGAATTTCAATCTCTTTATTGGGCAATAAGTTAAATAATTGCTCGTTCTCAGTATGATTGGAAAAATACTTATCATAAATTAATATCGTATCAGCATCTTGAAATACACTAGAAAGGTAGTCTTGCAAAAGTTGTCGATTTTCATCATGCAAATGAGTGATAGTATAATTTCGGTTAATATTTTTCTTTTTAATATTCAGAAAAGGAGGCTGATCTTCATCTTCCGACTGAGTAAGAATAAGCTTGAAAAGTGTTTTTTCAGAAAGCTCTCTGAGAGTTAAGTCTTTATGAGACTCTTGAGCAAGCAGCGCCGGATACAAGTCGTCAAATACTTCTTTTGGTAATCCGTGAGAATCTTTGCAGCGCTTGAGTTGAGCAGCATTGGTCAGAATTTTATGTTCAATATTTTCAAGCAATAGCTCATAAGCTTTCCTCTCTTTAGAACTCAAAGGATGTTGAGTTGTAGCTTTTTGATAGATGCTATACAGCTTGTCAGAGAGCACTATTTTGTACTTTGTTTCCGTCATACACCGACTACCTTAAGCTCAAAAGCGTATCAACGCTTGCATCGAAGAAGCCGGTAGGGAAGCTCTGTCGAACTTCGTCCTGATCACAAAAGTGACCAAAAGCATCAAGTAGTAAAGTCTGAAAATGGGTTTCAGAAGAAGGTTTATAATGAACCACCACGTCATCGCTGGAAATATTTTCGTTACTAGCCTCGAGTCGTATACGATTAATCAAGTGCTCACTATGAGTTTCTACAATTAACTGAATACCCTTACTTGCAATAAATGATAGAAAAGCACCAATCAGTGCTTGTGACTTAGGATGCAGGTGTATCTCCGGGTTTTCGATAAGCACCAGGTCCCCTTGTTTTGCCATTAAACAGATAATCAGAACTTTGGCAATATAGCTGACACCTGCTCCCAGGTTAAACGGAGATATCTCACTGCCAATATCGTTAGCACTATAAAAAACCTTTACACGATCACCAACCAGCTCCGTTTTTAGTTCCATTTCTGAACCGGTGATTTCGGTTAACCATTGACTCAACTGATAGCCCAGTGTATTCGAACCTTCATATTTGACTAGATAATCAGGAAGTGACTTTCCCTTAATTCTTTCAAAATGAGAAAATAAGTACTGAGCATACTCACCAACCTTGCGTTGCTGAGACACTGCAGTAAGGTCCTCCGCACCAACACGATTAGCATTCAAATAGAGTAACTCTTGCTGACTCTCTTTTGCTTCAAAGTAATACTGAAGCGATGAGTCGGTTTCTGCTGAATTATCAGTTAGCTCAAGTCGGTGGTTTTGCCCATCAGTACTAATTACTTCAATATATATTTCTTTTGCATTGGTTGTCTTGTTTCGTATTGCAGTGAAATTATCAAGGTGGAGTAATAACTCCTCCATTTTGAAAATATTCACTTCCTGACTATGCCCGATTAGCAGCATTAATGCCTGGATAACAGTAGATTTTCCTGACGAGTTAGCACCAGTCAGAATGGTTAATGGCTTTAGCAGCAGGCCTTCATCTGCCAGGCACTTTAAATTTTTAATGATTAATTTGTTAAGCATAATTAAGCTCTTTGACTATATAGTTGGCAATCTCAAACCGGGCTCTTACATTGTCAGTAGTGTCAATAGACCCGGAGAATAGACCTTCATCCTCTATTTTCAATTTTGCCTGCTCAACCAGATGTAATGCTTCCTCTGGATTTATAGTCGATAAATCCAGTTGCTCAAAAGCAAACACTAATGTTTCAAATAAGCCCATATTAATTGGACGCCGGTTTCCACCTGATTTTGGGGTAAAACGGAAGGCTTCATTACCCAGAATACTATGCACGTTTTTGAGGCCCTTTAGACACGCTTGCTTTACTGTATCAAGGGTGGTGTCAGGCGCTTTCGTGTTTAGAAACCTCATCACCAAGGCTAAAAATGCATCAATATTTGAATGGTAAGTAATCTGCGGCGACAACAGATTATTCTCTCTCAGGTAGAACCCAACAAATCGCAACACAAGGTAGCGATCACGCATTCGGTTGGATTTAACTCCCCCACCAGTTGCGGTTTGGAACTCCGGACTCTCTGCAATCAACCTGATAAGTTCAGTAGATTTTCCCTGGTACAGGGCATGACGCATTTCCTGCTTGTTCAGGTTGACGCCACCACGATTGACACGCTCGAAAATATTGAATTTCACTAGCTCAGGTGTCGGCGGTTGAATAACGTAACAGTGAAGCTGATAGTCCTCCAGTTTAGCCTGTAAAACGGGTGGAATATCATCAAATTTTTTGCCACTTAATTGAGGCAGCATGGTCAATGATGTGAGTGAGAACTGTCCTTCAAGATATCGTTTCAACGCAGTGATACGCTGCTTGCCATCAATGATCTGTCTGATCCCGTTTTCATCTTCGAACAGATAGATCAGTGGGATGGGAATGCCCATTAAAACAGACTCAATCAACTCGGATTGATGCTTCTTGTCCCAAACATCAATACGTTGAAAGTCCGGTGCCAACACCAATGTATTATTTTTTTCCTTGCGCAACAGCTCAAACACACTGGATTGTTCTTTCGCTATACGTACCTCAGTATTGGTACCCATCTGATGAGGGCGAGCATTGAGTTCAAGCTCTTCCTGATTCTCAATTTCAATCTCATCATCAGTAGGATTTACCTTGGTGGCAGTCTCATTGGGCGCAATTGAGTTCATCATATCATCCGGATATTCACTGTGAATCCATTGTCACAGCAGAGAATAAGAGATTCTAGTCTTAACCATCACAACGGCAGCAGCTGCCATAAGTTAAAATAACAATTAAAAACTCGTGACTGCTCATAACGTTACTACTAACTTCATTTTGAATTTCAAACAGAGAAAATCAACGCTGTGTCAAATGGACACAGCGTAGCATCAAGCCATTCAATCCAGCAAAATCGCCTTCTGCATCAACATCTGATTATTCTGATAAAAAGGAACATCAGTGTTGCCCAAAACAGTGGCAGGGATATTAGCCAGCTCCACCAGGTTATCCATAGGCACCACCACCGACTTGGCCCCGTTCTCAGACAACATGGTCAGCTTATCCGCAAAGTTAATGGCCCGCTCAATAGCACCACCCACCGAGATATTCCCCAACACTGCAAGCCCAGCCTTGAGGTTTTTCTTGTAGAGCGCCGAGACAATCGCAATATACACCGCAGAACCAATACCAGATGAAACAGAAGAACCCAGCATATTAGTCACCTGAATGGTGATATCGAAATTCTTCAGCGAGTGCTGCTCACTGAGAATCGTCTTCTCATTGGCCTTAATATACTGGTAGGTGTTCTTGACATTCTCCTTAACGCTGTTGCTGCTAACACCGGTAATGTTCAGCTTGCCAGAGCCGGAAACCGCAACCGCTTCAATCCGCACCAGTGCCACATTATCACCATCACTGGTACTGGTATAACAGACACCCGGCGGCAGCGGCGTATTTTCAATCAGGTGAGAGCCCTTCTCTTCCGGCAGGCCAACAAAATGCTCTTCCTGAGTCTCTTTGTCGATGTAAGAGAAGTTGGTATCCCAGAACTCCATACCGCCAATGCGCTTTAACTGCTCCTTGACTCGACGACGCATTTCCAGGGCGATTTCCAGGTACTCCCGAACATCGTCCTTGGTGTACTCACCATCCGGATGCAACAGCTTGATAAAACCGGAAACCGTCTTCTTAACCGGTTTGGTATCACGCTGCTTCAGGTGTGAGCCAAGGGAATAAAAGTTTTCCAGCGCATCGGTATACGTCACCCGCCGGAACGATTTCAACGCTTCCGAAAAGTAATCCGTACTGAAACCAAAGTTGGCCGTAAAGTGCTGCGGCGCAAACTTGATCATCTCCCAGCCTGGCAGATAAAAATGCAGACGGTCCAGAAACGCCGTATCGTTGCTCACCTCGGCAGACAGCGGGCTGAACAGATGGGAAGTCTGCAACACCGTCTCAACTGGCTGGTTAATGTTACCGTTCAGAATAATCGAAGCCACACCGGTAATCTCACCACCGGCCCCGGCCCGGGAGAACGAGCCAGACTCCATATAGTCTTTCATCAGTGGCACGGCATCTTTGTCTTTAAAGATCTTATCCGTCGCCTCATCAAAACAGATGGCATCCCACTGGCCAACAGCCCCCACCTTGCCGGTAGAGCCATGGACAAACAGCTTGGCCACCGTCCCCTGGCCACCGGAAATCAACACCGCATAAGGCGTCAGCTCTTTAAAGACAAACGACTTACCCGTTGAACGTGGCCCCAGCTCAATAAAGTTAAAATTACTTTCCACCATGGGCAGCAAGCGGGCCAGCAGCAGCATCTTGATCCGGTCATTGACCCCTTCAGCACTGGGCTCATAACCACAGCTGCGCAGCAAAATATCCAGCCATTCACTTTTGCTGAACTCTTTGCGCTTGTTGATAATCTTGCTGTTATCAAAAGAAGAGAGCTGAATCGGTTTGATGCTGGTGACCACAAACGGATAGATATGCTGGCCAATCCGGATATCTGGATCATACTCCACATCGATAATGGCCCAGATACCGCCCATCAGCATCTTTTCGTGCTCTTTCACCAGCCCGTCACGAATATTGCCATGGGTGATATTACTGTTCTGGAGTTTGGCCCAGTAGATATCCTTTTTGGAATCCAGCTCCACCGAAATTTTATCGATAATCTTGTAACGCCCCTTCTCCCGAATCTTGGAATGAATCAGGGCGCTCTCTTCCGGGTTCACATAGTGCTCACTGAGAATGCGCTTTACATTTTCCATGCCTTCCCGAATCTTCTCTTCATCATCGGTAGAGCAGGAGTTGGCGATCAGATACTCAAGCACGAAGACAGGCACGTTAGCACCTACCTTCACCAGCCGCACCAGGTCTTTTTTCACCACGTAGCCCCGGAAATGTTCCAGCAGCTTAAAGTCCAACTCATTCAGCACGGCCATTGCCCATTCCTCAATTCAAATCCTCCCGCTGGCGTCATAGTAACCCGCCTAAATCCCGGTCGTTATTTCGCTTAACGGTCGCCCGGTCAAGATGCTGTTTTGTGCTGGCATCTAATAACTGTACTTCGATCTCATCATAGCCAGAGAAACTGTATTCTTTCACCACGGCACTATCATCGTTCCTGATAGTAATAATATCGCTGGTATTGACTTGCTGTTTACCCGCAAAAAAGACCATCACTACCTTACGTTCACCGGTGAACAGATTATCTTCAGCCGCTTCAGGCTCAAGTTTAATCTGATAATAGTCTCCCGCCACGCCGCTCAGGTCACTCTTGTTAGCGATGGATACTGCCAGCTCCCCGATATCATCAGCTTCCTTCTCCCAGCAGAAGTAAGGGGTGATCAACTCCTGTGGTGCCAGCCCCCCATGAGAAAAACCATAAGTACCAGGCGTCTTGAACGGGTTCATGGTCTGGGCAAAGTACAAATAGCTGAACTCGTTATAATCTCTGGTCCTTTCAATAAACTGAGAGGTCAGGTCAGGCTGTTGCACAGCTGTTCTGACAAATCGTTCATCAATATAGTGTTCACCCGTGGGCTTAACGACAATCTTATCCGCTTCACTGAGCATACCCGTTAATACAAAGCCATGGTCACTGATCAGATAGACTTTGTTATAACCACTGTTCAGCAGTTGCGATACTTTCTCGGCAACAAAAGCGATAGCACCTGGGAAAAATTTCAGTGCCTTATGGTCGATCTTATCTCCCAGGTCATCAATGTCCTTATAAGTGCAGATCAACACCTGACCTGCTCGGGCCTGATCATTCACTTCATCAAGCCTCAGGTAATCGATGGTGGTGTTCCCGGCATTCTGCTCTGTCAGATATTTTTCCCGCTGCCCCTGAACAGCGACAATACTGCCATTGTCCATATAGATATGGCTCATATTGTTTTCAGTTTCAGAGGGGTAATCCGCCAGGATAGCATCCCGGGTCAGCTTAAACTGCCCCTTAACCTGTAAAGCAATCTGCTCAGTAACTTCATAAGCCACTGCATCACCAACAATCACCGCTATCTTCTTGCCAGTATTCTGATCAATAATTCGCTGCAAGGTACCGGTCTGGTTTTCCTGATACTGATCAAAGTACCGGAACCACTTATCCATAAAAATGGTCACCAGCTCTTTATAACGGGTCTGAAACGGCTCCAGCAACTCAGGTTGATTCAGAAACTCGGTGTACAGGTTGCGGATGGCGGTATCCAGCGAACTGAAGTTTGCCTTGTAATAGTCAATACAATCACTTAAAGAACCCAGGCTATTCATCAGTCCTGAATCAACATTCAACAGCGTAAGAAGGTCCGCCCAAAAACGGATACCCAGGGCCTGAGCCTGCTTACTGTGATGTCGCTGCTTCAACTTATCCAGCAGACGTTTATCCAGAGTATTACTCGCCAGCTGTTCTCCGACGGCTTTCAGCCATTGTTCATCCACTTGCCGAAATGGATGATCCGGATGCACATGCCAGATATCCACACCGTTCAGTGTGCCACCTTGAGCTGAATAGGGGCGCAGATAGTCAGGAAACGATGAAGCGTAGGTGTTGGAATCCAGCCAGCCGGTATACACCGACCACAGGGTTTTATCGCAAGCATTGCTGGCCAGGCCATCCAGCATGGCATTCACCACCTCACTGGCCAGTGTCGCCGGCGGCTTGTCCATATACTCCTGGCCCAGCAGGGTATTCACTTGCCGATAGAAGGTTTCCCGTATCTGGGCATCGTAATGGCTGCTGGCAAAGGTATCCGGAGCATGAACAAAGGGCAGCAGTTCCTTCTCCAGGTCAAAAATCTCCGATACGCCCTTATGGCTCAGGTCAAACCAGTAAGACTTATCTTTACCCACACTGACTTTCGCGGCCGCCACCAACTCGCTCTGGGGCAGGTTGATATTCAGATTCAGCGTCTGATGCACCTTATCCTTGATGTAATTCTGCAAATAACGGATTTCAATCACACCGTGGGTTTCGCAGTATTCCCGCACAAACTTCAGCTCATCTTTGGTTCGCTGGGTATAGACCAGGAACTTCTGGCCGGAAGCTGGCTGTGCTTGCAGCGCCTTTTCAATACGGTACTTGGCCTCAAGCTCTTCCAGATCACTGCTCGTCTTATGGATTGTGCAATGGTCCGGCAGGGTGTTCAGCAGAAACTCCGCATCACCACTGGCATCAATAAACACCGCCACCGGGTGATGTGCCAGAATGCGCTGTACATCGTCGTTAAACCAGGAATCAATCATTGTTGGGCATCCTTACCAGTCGGCGTTCAGGTATTTTTTCAGCTGACCGGCATTGAGCACATCGTAAGCCAGCATCTTTTTCTTCTGCAGCGGTGCGATATTTTTACCCACACCATCGTCGAGAATGGGGTTATAGCCTTCCGCCAGTAGCTCATCGATCTTTTTCTTAAAGGCGTCGATCTCTTTTAGCTGTTTGAAGATGTGGGCCTTCTCATTCTGGGCTTCGGCGCTTTCGCTATCAGCCAGGTCGCTCTGACGGTTCGCCAAAGCGCGTTCACGGTTTTCGATATAGACCGAACGCAGGCGCATCAATTTATCACGGCTCCATTTGTAGATAATGATGTAGCAATCAAAGCCTTGTTCCGGGCCGCTGGTTAGATGCCAGATAAAGGGAGTTTTTGGCAGATATTGGAATAAGTTAAGATACTCAGTCAGTTCTTCAAAGAAGTATTTATTTGTGTAGTCATTTATGGTGTGACCTAATACAGAATCAAAGCTGGAATATTGAGCTGAGGTGAAACCTTTTTTCTGAAATACTTCCTCGATACGGTCTATTAGTACTTTCTCACCAGCATTTGAAACCAATGGAACTATTCCATCTTCATCATCCATCAAAATCTCACGAATTATATCAACAAGAAACTCCATGGCTAAGGAATTCATTCGCTGTTTTGGTATGATTTTGCTATTTTTAAACCAGTACCAAATGTTTATAGGGTTGATTTTATGCCGATTGCAAAACCCCTCAAAGTCATTATTTTTTTGATAAAGGTTTGAGAATTCCTTTTCGATAATTTGTTGTTGCTCAGTAGAAAATTCTAAAGTTGAAATTTCTGATATGAAGCCTCTGATATCTGCCACTGATAATTCTGGATGAGATTTCTCAAATGCCAAATATTCTTCTCGCGCTTCTTCCAATACTGGATATGAAGCTATATTCTCTCCCTCTTTCAATATAATAAGATCTTTGTCTTCATCGGTAATTTTATATTCTTTAAAGACAATTTCATCAATTAGCTTTTCAATTATTAGTATTTTGCAAGCCAAGTGATTTTCAATATTTAATAGGTTCTTCGCTGAGTTAGCAAAAGAACGACTAAAATCTTTGACGAAGATGCTCTCAGAGTAATTTGGCTCTATTAATGAGAAAGAGTTTATTGTTTTCTTTATACTGATTATCTCTTGAACGAATCTATCAATATTTCTTTCTGACTCTTTGGGAAAATCAACCAAAGGGACTCGCTTTATGTCTCCAACTTGTGAACTTACAGATGGATTTAGCGATTTCAAAATAGACTGAACCAACTTTGAGTTCATAGTAGCCAGTAAAACATTAAGGTTTGAGAAGCTTTTATCAAACATTGAAGGGGCTGCGCTATCGAAAATCACATCTTTTTCTAAATATCGGAATGAATTCCCTCTGTTGCTAGACTTACTATACGTCACTCCTTCTTGGAAATAATAATCTTTAGCAGTTAAATTTGCGCCATTTTTAATTTGGTTATTTCCTGAATCTTCCCACTTGAGGACAAACCAATTGTTACCATACCACTTATTATAATCCCCCCCCTTAGTGTATAAGTAATAACAGAGATGATCTTCTGTATATGGAAACATTATTTCCCAAAAGTATCTTAATATCTTTTGGTTGTCGTTTGACTTAAACCCTTCGGTTACATGTATTTTACTATTAACTGTCGTACCTTCAAACTTACTTCTGAAAGAATCTGATATCCAGTAAATAAATGGCCAGGACTTAATGGCTTTGAATTTTTCTTGCTCGATCTTGTAGTTAAATGAATCATTTACTCCCTTAATACAGTTAGATAATCGATCTTTGAAATTATTGATCTCTTTATCCCTGCCTCCTGAAGGACTTGATAAGTTTATGAAATTAGAAGTTTGGGAAACCTTATTTTTTTCTAAAACATAAAAAGACGGATAAATTATACCAATACCGAAAACTCCGCCTGTTTGTGGATAGTGTACAAAAATATCTATATGAGTGTTTTGTATAATAAACTCTCTAACACCCTCAAAAGTTTTAATGAACATAAAAGTGTCAGGGTGGATTAATGCGATTTTTCCATTTATAGCAGTTAGATCAAAACACCTTTTTATAAATGATGCGTACAGATTGGTATGGAATTTATTTGGTTTTTTAAAATTAGCTTCAATAAATTTTTTTAGATCAGGGCCAAATTCAGAAGTATCAGTATAAGGTGGGTTAGCTGCAGCAACATCATATTCAGTTGTCAACAATTCAAGAAAAGTGATTGCGTCACGAGCTTTGCTGGTTAAAAAGGTGTTGGCCCCGGATTTGGCAAACTGCTCAACAGCTTTTGCCAAATTAGTAAAAAAAGTAGACGCAAAGTTTTTATGCTCTGCAACATCTACTGCACCAAACAAATCACCACCAACCTTTTCTTCAAGTTGCTTCAGCTGTTGGTTCATTTGATCATTTATATGAATTAGCGAGCCAAATTTATAGGCATAACGTAGATCACCCCAAACTTTTTCAATCAGCTGCTTCTGTTTGGGCATTAGCGATGAACCATTTTCAAAAATAGTACGCACTTCATTGTAGTTAGGTAGGTAGAAGTCAGAAGAGACCACATTAAAGCTCAATTCACCAATGGTACGACGCTTCTTCCGAGCCTTAATATAAAGACCCAACTGAGCCAGCTGCACCGCTCGATCATCCAGATCAATACCGTGCAGGTTATTCTCAATAATCAGTTTGGGAATATCTTTCTCTTCGTAGTCTGCACCGTAGTTATCGATCTGATCCTGATAGAGCGCATAATAAAAATCGAAGGCATAAAGCAGGAAGTTACCCGAGCCACAGGCCGGATCAATAATTTTTACTTCATGGAGTGGCTTGCGCTCACGGACTCGGGTTTCCGGCACATTGGCAATTTTATACGCCTTCTTTATTTCAGAGTCGGGATACATCTCCAGGTACAACTTACCCAGAGAGTTCTGCACCAGAAACTCAACCACCCACCGTGGGGTATAAACCTGGGACTGCAGGGAAACCTTGTCGTACTCGGTTTTCGCCTTGCTGTCTTTATGGGCCTTTTTCTTCTGGTTGTTGTAGCTTTCGTACATCCAGCCCAGCACATCATCACTGAGCCAGATATCGCTGCCCACCTGGGCATCCTGCTCTATCGCATTAAACCGCTCAATAATCTCATTCAGGCTGATGGGGTCCGGCAGCAGGGCATAGGGGTACTCTTTACTGTACAGGGGCAACGTCTGCCCTAGCTCGTCAAAGGCGTGTTTGATATAGTCCCGAATCCCTTCCAGCTCTTCATCCCGCATATGGGGATAGTCTTCCAGCCAGGCCTTATGACCAAAGGAGCGATTACCGTGCTCCATCTGCTTGGTCAGGATCGGGCGGAACAGGCTGGCGGCCTCCATCACTTTGATGGCGGCCAGTCGGTTAAACAGGGTAAAGGTGAGTTCATCAATCAATTTTTCCCGACCACTCTGGTAGCTGCCGGTTTCCCCCTCATGACTGGCGAGCATGCTGTTAAACCGTGCCCGCTTTTGCTTAACTTTTTCCGACAGTTTCTCAACGTCAGTTTGCTTTGTTGAGCCAAAACCAAGACGGGCAAACTGCTTATCGAAGGCACCCTCAATCAGCTCCCGCAGGCTGTCAACGTGATCTGCTAATTTCATGGGATTAAAAACCTTCTACGGCAATTTCAATTTTGTCTTCGGGTTTGGCGGAGGCCAGGGCGGTTAACTGATTGGTTAACCATGTTTTGTATTGGCTCACGGTCATCACACGCCCGGAAAGGTCCAGCGTGATTTTTCTCGGCATGGCGGGGGCGACTGGGATTACCGTGGTACCTGTTCCGGTAGTGCCTTCTTCTTCGCTACCACCGATAACAGGAGGTTTAGGTTCATCTTTGATAAAGCTGCTTGAGATGACTAACAGCTCAGTCTCTTTCAGCGGTGCCTGAGCGGTGTAGTTGAGCATGTCAGACAGGGAGAAGTCGCAATTTGCACAAGTAATGCTGTAATCCAGCACCGGCTCATTGACTATCCGCTTGGTAGTATAAGTTTGCAGGGTCTCCAGCTTTTGCAGATTGAGCTTGTTTGGCTCTGTCGGATAGTTCGCCTTTAACTCCCGCAGGGCTTTATCAATTTTGCCATTGAGTTGCTGGTATTGCTGGCTCATGGTCGCAGCCGCACTTTTTACCAGCTTGAAGTAACCGTCTTTAACGGTTTGTACTTCGTCTTGCAGTTTGCCAAAGTTTTTGACCATATCCGCTTTGAATAACCGGTCAAACTCTTCATGGGCCTCTGCAATGGTGGTGTCTTTGCGGTCTGCCTTATTCAGTTCACTGCGCACATCCTCAATAAACCGTTTGAACGCTTCCACCTTGCGGAAGTTTTTCTTGATAAAGCCCTGGGCTTTTAAAATGGCCTGAATGGCATTGGAGAAGTCATCGCTGTTGTTGAGCAGGTACTCCACTTTTTCGATGTAATTGCTGTCGATGGTTTTGCCGGTAAAGGGTTGCAACACCGATTTCAGTTCGGCCACTGTCGGGAACAGGTTCTCAAACTGATCAACGCTATTATTGAGTGTGCCAATGGCATCAATAAAGTGTTGCGCCATTTGCTGGATGCTGTCGGCCAGATCAAAGTCGTTGGTATTCCAGTCAACTTTTCGACCGATATGGTCAGCGACTTCCAGGTTCATCAGTATCTGAACGGCATTGTCCTTCTGGCTGGAAGTTAATGCCGCAGTAATGGATTTAAAGGAGGCCGACTTGAACTTGGTGGCATTGGTAAAGGCGTTATGTACCTCTTTCTGATCATGGGAGAAATAAGGATCATTGCCACCATGTTTCACTGCCAGACGGCCTGCCCGCAACAGTACCGCTAGTGTGACGACAATGGTACCGTACTGATAACCCCAGGGCTTGCCGTTTAACTCCGACTCCAGGGATTTACCATCCACATAGCGGGATTTAATTTTTTCGTTGATCTCTTCGACGATGCGCAGATGATCGCCAATAAAGTTGCCGTGACCATCAAAGAATTTGAAATCAGCAGCACTGAACAGCTTGCTGAGGCTTTCCTTATCGGCGCTGAAAATTTTGGGCACCAGGGCATCATTTAGCTGGCTGGATACCCGTTTGGTGTAGAGGTTTTTGACCATTTTGCGCTGGTTGTCTGCGATGCTGCCTTTAAAGCTGTTTTCATCCAGCAGGTGGTCATCAAACAGGTAAACCAGAGTGGCGTTTTGATAGGCGCTCTGAATCAGGTCCTGCAGGGTGTTTTGCTTATCCTTCCGAATGGTTTCAAATTCCCGGATGATCTGGCGTTTGGCCTGATCTTTTTCGGAAGCGTACTTCACTTCCATGTAACCAAAGCGCATGATGTCGCCGAGCAGTTTGTCTATGTCGGCGAACTTTGTGGTGTCGGGAATCAGGGTGATTTGGCCTTTCTCATACTGGGTATCCAGTTTGATCTGCTCAATAAAATCCTGACGGTCTTCATTGATGTTAAACAGGCTGTAGGCAACCAGTTTCAGATGTTTACTGCCTGCGGAACCGGTTAATTCATCATCCTGATCGGAAGTGATACTGAACTTGAAGCTGTCACCGGCATCGCTGTAGGACGCAACGCTGTTGAATATTTTGTAATCCTTGATGTACTTGACCAGCTCACGCTTTTTAGTAAACAGCTCAACATCAAAATCTTTCATCTCCTCCAGCATTTTGCCTTCAAGATCGGAGGTGATTTTGTAGTTGTGGTTGGAGAGCAGCAGTACTTTGGCCTCAACCAGCAGGGTTAAAGCGGCTTCGATATTGGGTTTTACCCCATAGTAACTGGCAATATCGGTAATGTAGCTTTTGGTAATGTTTTCTACCGTGGGGGAGACCACTTCTGAATCCGCCAGCAGGTGAATGGTTTTCAGCAGCTTTTCGCCATCGATGGAGCTGTCGTTCTCTTTGAGAACTTTACGGGCACTGTCGTATTTATTAACCAAGTCAACCGGTGGTGCTGTCTGCGCCTCGGTGCAAATGGCAAAGCCTGGTGTAAAGTTGTACAGCGCCTGCTCACGCATCTGTTTACGCAGCACATCGAAGGTGGTGATGATCATCCCACGGGCGGCAATCTGGGTGGCGACCAGCGCATTGGAGCTGAACAGGAATTTCTGCAGAATATCAAACTGATATTTATGGAATGGGTAGTAGGTAGCAAATTCTTCCGCTGAAGTGGTTTTGGTCGGGAAACCAGACTTCAGGTTGGTGCTGTCAGTGATGGCCGCTTCGTTTTTGCTGTAATAATCCAGCAGATCATTGTGCGCCGACCCGGTTTTTTCCAATAGACGGGTGCGGATAATCACATCGACATCGGTGGATTCCAGATGGATTTTGGTTTTAAAGCGGTCGGTAACTTTGGTTAACTGGCTGCGGTTGACGTTGGCGTTGTTAATAACATCATCCAGTTTTTCCTGGGCAATGGCGATGGTCCAGACTTTGCTGTTAATGCTGGATAAAGATTCACTGATGCCTTCCAGGTCCAGCAAGGTGAACTTCTGCTGTTTGATGGCTTCGCTGGCTTCGTCGAAGACAAATACCAGGGTTTCATCGGTGTTTTTCGCGAGGTATTTTTCCAGCTCCGCTTTTAATGTTGTGGCATCAAAATTTTCGATATTAGCGCTGTAAACGTTTCTGGTGTCTTCGTAGTCTTTTTCGCTATGGCCCATTTCAATAAAGGCCTTACGCATCGCTCTGGCAACCAGCCGGTTGTTCTTTTTCAGGTCATCCCACTCTGTGGATTCGATGCGTTCTACAACCGTTTTGAATTCGTCGTAGTTACCTTCAAGAAGAAGATCGAACTCCATGTAACCGTATATATCATTACGCAGACCCAGATGCTTCAAGAAATTGGCAAACAAAGTAAAGGCCAGACCTTTCTCAGTGTTCTGCTTGGCAACATCCAGAGAGATAACGCGGCTGTTAATACTATCAAGTTTGCGGATGGTGCTTTCCAGCAGGGCTTCATTGTTAACACCCTGAATACGGGAAATAAATCGATCTCTGGCCGGTGTGCCTGCAATCGTCGGGTTGCCGATGATATGGCAGAGCATTTTACCAAAATAAGACTTACCGGAACCGTAAAAACCCGATAGCCAGACACCGGTTTCTTTGATGTTCGAGGTGAACTGACCCAGAAACTCATCCAGATGTTCACTAATGCCTTCCGTAACGATGTACGATTCGATTTCCTGTTTGATTTCGATTTCAGAACGATCTTCAAGGTCAATTACGTTTTTAATGTCTTCTTGCAGGTCGATCTTCAGAATATCTTGAATGGCTGTCATAACTTATCCCTGATTAATTGGCCCTTAGTTCACTAATACACAGCGATATTGGGAGGCGGGTTTGAAGTTCAGAAACTGGAGGTTTTCACCGGTGATGGTGGAGGGGTAAAAAATAACTAGCGGTTGCTTAAGACTCATTACATCCCTGTGTTCCATGATATTGACGTTTTCTATACCAGTCCCGTACAGACAGCCGCTGCGAATAAGAAACGGGATTTTTCCACGGGAGCTGGTCTCTTTTATCGCGTCGATAATCAGATCAAACAGATCCGGGGTTTCATCATCGGATTTGAAAACCAGGTACGGGGTGTTGGCAAAATCGTTGTAGTACTCAGCAAACGATGACCAGTCGTCTTCATCAATAAATTGAACCAGTAACCGGCTAATATCGATAAACTCTGTCGTTTCTCCATAAACTTCCCGAGCCTGCCGGATATACAGCATTTCATCCGCAGGAGGGTAAGAGAACAGAATACTGTTTCCACCATTGGCTTTGCGGCGGAGTTGATCCTGGTGGGCAAGATGATGGTTCAGATCAGTAAACTTCTGCTTATGATCAGCGGTATAAGACATCGCATATTTCCTTATAGCTGTGTGTTAACTCAACGTTTAATTCCACCCCGTTGAAACTCATATGAAAAAAGCCCTGTATGGAGAGCTTTTTTAACCGGCTTTGAATATCTTCAGCTGTGATAAAACAGGTGGGCAGCAGACGGCTTTTCAGAATGTTGGCCACTGTGGGTTGGTACAATCTGGCGAAATAGAGAAATAGGGTCAGTGCCTCGGATGAGGGGCGAATTTGGTTAAAGGTTTTGGTTCGGCCTGAGGTGACAAAATCAAACTTGGTCATCAAGCTCAGGTACTTGGTGGCAACCCGGTAAAGGGTATCTTCAGACCAGCTGGGTTTTGAGGGATCGTTTTTATCGGAAATATCTTTAACGAAGGCAATAATGTCTTCCTGGGATATTTGCGCACGCCCTGAGAAATAGGTTTTTACAAATACCCGGGTGGTGATCTCTCTAAACAGTCGGTTATTCAGGCAAAGATGCCAGAAAAAGGCGAACTTTCTGTCCTGATCGGGGATATGTTCCTGGAATACGCTGCTGGCTAATGCTTCGTGGTCTGCGTTGATGAAGTGTAAAACCGTTTTCTGGATGGCCCAGTTGACCTTTGACCGGGTTTTGATGGTGCGGATATCGAACTCATTCCCATCGGTAATCCGGAATTCTGTAGAGTCAGGCTGGGCAAAATGTGCATTAACGATTTTAAAGATTTGCCGGTAATCCTTCAGTCCTGCTATATCTTTGATCGTGGTGTTGTAGACATTGCTTGGCAGCTCGTCTGGTTGGAGGGACTCAGTGTTTGCCAATCTTTATCCTCTCAGATTCGGTGAACGCTGTTCGACGTATTTTGTCCAGGGGCTATTTCCTCTCGAGATTTCTAAGTTTCAGAGACGCTACCGCCCGTGGTTTTTACCATTGTCTTTTATTGACGCCGGGGAGCATGGGACCAGATAGCTCAGAGGAGGATTTTGAGGTAACTGGTTATTGTACGCTTGTGAGGTGATTGGTGGTAGTCGTGTATTTTCGAAGAGGTAACCAAATAAATCACTTTTTGGTCTGCACGCAGGTAAAGCTTGGAAAAAGAGTCCAAAAATCCTGGATTTTTCCGGATCATATGCTGTCACGAACGGTTTTTACCATTCGTTCGTGCAACAATATCCCGATGAATGCGAAAAACGTCCTATAAACTCGTGAAAACAGTTCCTACGCCAACGCCTCCTGAAGAACCTGCAGGTCAGGCTCTGCAAATGGCAACGCCAACGCTTTCTGCTGGGCCTGCTCAGACATTTTCTTCCAGGTTTTCTGCACAATGGCGATCACTTTGTCCCTGGGGTGTTTGGCGGCAAAGGCCGAAAAGTCCCGGGTCAAAAAGACCAGGCAGGCACAGTCTTCCAGCGTCTGGGTGTCGGCATTTCGCTTGATGCCCTGCTTGCGGATAATCGCGGACGCTTGTGCACAGCTTGTTTCTGAATAACCGTTTCTGGCCATGATTTCACCGGCTTTTCGGGCGTGCAGTTTGCCCAGTTCGGTGCGCCACTTCAGGTAGCCGGTGCGTCCTTCAGGGTATTCTGACCGGGGGATTTCCCAGCGGCAGAGGTGCTGACTGCGAACGGCGATCTGCAACTCTTCAGATGCATCCGGAGCCAGCTGTTGTAACCAGTGGGTCATTTGCCGGGCGTAGTTTAATTCTGCCGGGGTATCATCAATGACGCTTGGGTCCATCTGGTGAAGCTGGTCAATGGTGGCCAATGTTTCTGCAAGCCTGGTCATAAACTGCGATCTCATTTTAAAAATAGTTATGCCGCACTTTTTACTTGATTTGCCAGTGGATTTCGACTGGTATTTGTGATTCTACTCAACTGGATAGTCGGGTTAAAAAGGATGAGTAAAGAAAAGCCCCCAAGGGTTGCCATGGTGGTTGGTGCGACCGGTGCCACCGGGCAGGTGTTGATGCAATACCTGCTGGAGCGAAGCCACTACTCCGAGGTCGTTGTTCTGCACTACCGAACTACACAATGGGCGGGTCATGCCAAAGTCAGGGAGGTGGTGCTGAGCCTGGATCAGTTACAGGATCTGGATTTAACCGTTGACGTCTTGTTCTGTTGTCTTGGTACCACCATAAAAAAGGCTGGCTCAAGGTCAGCCTTTGCCAAAGTTGATCGTGACTATGTTCTGGCACTTGGTCAGTGGGCAGTGGACCATGGACAGCCGTCGTTTCATCTGATCAGTGCTTACGGGGCAGATAAGGGGGCGCTGGCCTTTTATATGAAGGTGAAAGGTGAGGCGGAAAGTGGGCTGAAAGCACTGGGGCTTCGCTCTCTGGCTATTTACCAGCCGTCATTGCTGCATGGCAGGCGTGATGAGTTTCGGCTGATGGAGTCTGTTGGATTTTATCTGCTGTCGCTGTTAGGCAGCCTGCCGGTTTCCGGTTTGAAAGTACTTCGTCCCACCCGGATTACAGCACTGGCAACCTTGATGTACCAGCAGTCATTACTGGATGTGTCCGGTTTGCAGGTGTTCCGCCCTTCTGATATTGCTGTCTGTGAATAAGTAGTTAACCAAATGAAATCATATATTTCTGACTAAGTTGTCAATCACTCTGCGGCGTTGCAACTCCGGTCACATAGCTACTGCTATGCTCCCTACGTTGCGCCTTGCATAGTAACTGCCCACTTAGCCAGAAATATACGATTCCATTTGGCCAACTACTTAATAGCGAGGCTGCATTGCACACACCGGTGGTATTACCTGAAGACTATTACCTGACCAATTTTCAGCGGCTGCTTGGTTTTGTTGAGCAGCAGTATGCTGATTTATTGAGTAGCCGCGAAACCGGTTTTCTCAACACCTTCCGACGGCTGGAGGAGGATGCACAGAAACTCTATGTGCGGCTGGTGGGGCGCAAAGGCCCGATGTTTCGGCGGGATAAACTCAACTATCCGGAAATTGCCGCCATTGAATTGGCGGTTAATGAATTGGTTGGTGCGGGTCTTATGCAGGTTAACCCGCCGCTGGATCTGGTTGCGGTGTCCGATCTTATGACCAAAAGTGAGTTACTGTGCTGTTTTCCTGACCAGCTTGGCCCTTACCGAAGCGAACGTAAGCAATCTTTGGTAAACCGGTTGGTGGATAGCGGTAACCCATGCCCTGATCTGCCATTTACCATTCTTCAACCGCTGTACCGGGAAGAGCTGAGAACCTTATTGTTTCTGTTCTTTGGTAACCTCAGTCAGGATTTGACGGAGTTTGTACTTCAGGACCTGGGTTTGAATCGCTTTGAAAGCTATCCGCTAAACTCGCGGTTATTTGACCGCCGGGAGGAGCTGGAGCAGGGGTTGAGCCTGTCACTGCTCTGGCAGGCAGTTGCCCGAGACAATAAGAAACTTGACCTTGATGAGTTGCAGGCCCTGGCCGCTAAATTACCACCGTCGTCTGATTTCAGCCATCCGACCCTTAAGCGACGGTATGCCCGGCTGGTGAATGCCATTGCCCGTGACCTGGAAAGGCAAGGTGCTTTGCGGGAGGCCGTCGCCAGTTTTCAGCAGTCGTATTTGCCTCCGTCCCGGGAACGGCGAACTCGCATTTTGGCCAGACTCAATGATACGGCTGGCGCTTTGGCACTGTGTGAAGAGATAGAGGCTTCACCGGCCAGCAGCCTGGAGCTGGCTTTTGCCCATCGGTTTGCCAAAACCCTGAAGGGCGAGAAGCGCAGGCGGCAAACCACACCGTTTAACGAACGGACTCTTGAGCTGAATGACAATGGTCAGCGGGTTGAATTTCAGGTGCAGGCGCATTTCAAAGATCAGGGTTGGCAGGTGTTTTATGTGGAAAATGCCCTGATCAATGGGCTTGCTGGCCTGTGGTTCTGGGATATTATCTTTGCCGACCGGGAGGGGGCGTTCTTCCATCCGTTTCAGAGTGGACCAGCAGACCTGATGACCCCGGATTTTTATCGGAGCTGCAAGGATTCGATTCATCACCGGCTGGCAGAAATGTCTGAAGGCAATCTTCTGGATACTCTGCTGGCAACCTATAACGGGAAGCAGGGGATCAGCAACCGTCTGGTCATCTGGCCAGCGCTTAGCCCGGAGCTGATTACCCTGGCCGTATCGTTGATACCGATGGCACAACTGCGAGCTATGTTTCAACGACTGATGTTTGATATTGCCCACAACCGAACCGGGTTTCCGGACCTGATCCTGTTTGATCCGGAAAATAGCCGGTATCAGTGGCTGGAGGTTAAGGGGCCGGGAGACAGGCTGCAGGAAAATCAGAAATTGTGGTTAGCCTTTTTTCAGGAAAACGGAATTCCAGCGGAGGTGGTCTATGTCAGATGGGCTGAGGCCTGATTTATGGGCAGGTGAAGCCCACAAATGCAGGTGCAAGTTTTGCATGCGAGATTGAATTATTCTTCTTTTATGATAATCACTTTATTGTTTTCATCCGTCAGTGTCAGATCTTTCATAAATAACACCATGGGTGAACGGTGATCCAGCTCCAGGGTTATCCGGCAATTGTCTGAGCAGTTACCGGCAGGGATTTCAAAGGTATCGGTTGCGGGGCTGTTCCAGGCGTGTCCATGTACTTCATGGCCATAGGCAATGGGCTGACCGTTAAAGTAAATATTGACGATGGTATCTGCTCCCCAGCCAGCCCAGGTGAAGTTGGCAAAGACTTTGTCATGCTCATCCAGTTTCACCGGAAAGCTGACTTTACCGCCCCGGGCAGTCAGCCTCCAGGAGTTATAAGTAAAATTGCAGGCGTATTTGTGATTGTACTCTGGTTGGCCGGTAAACACGCCTGATAACTCATAGGAAATCAATTGATCATTGGCGATAGTGGCGGAGATTTTGCCAAGCTCAGTAGCAAATGCGGAGGACAGGTTGCCAATCATGAGCAGAAATAAAACCCGATACAACTTCATAGGATTCTCCTAACCCGGAAACAGGGTGACAGTCAATAATGATTAAGTTTACTTAGAGCGCACGGCGTTATCAGTGCTAACTAAATGTCCACTAAGCAACAGACCTGGATTTGTCGGTAAAGTTCATCGGAGAAGAAAAAATAATAACTGACTACCCGAACAGGCAGATAGTGATAGTGCTGATCCGGCGGTCAGCTTCATACTCGATTGTAGTTACCATTAGATAGAACGAAACCTCCGGTAAGCCCGGCTATGAACTTTTCACTGTGAAATTAGTCAAAAACTGAAATTCACTTCAGGAAAAGTGGAGATACGATTTGATTAACACCAGCAGTGGGGCACAGCCCAAATACGTTATCCCTGAATCTGCAGCCCCTGCATCAACGTCTTCAGCTGATAATGCCAACTTTAAGGGGCACCAGCTTCAAGCTACACAGTCATCCCGGCGAGTAGAAGCTGCTCTGCAAGGTAAGTGCGCTCTGTGCCTGGAAACTTTCACCAATACTGAAATCAAGCCATTATCCTTGTTGCCATGTTTCCATGTGTACCACTCAGAATGTTATGCTCAAGCATTAAATCAATCCTGTCCTGACTGCAGGGCTCTTGCCAGTCCTTCAAAAATTAAAATTTACCAAAACAGCACATTATTGAGAGAGAATTTGCCACTGGAATGCACTGAAGACCTTTGTCTTGTCGTAGGTGCCAATGCCTCAATCTGCTCCGGCACGCAAGCTCTCTGTCCTTATCCTCTTGCAACTTTCCCATATCAGGAGGCAGAAAACTTTCTGGAAAACAACCATCCCCAAATTATTGAATGGCTCCTTGAGTCATTTGCTCAAAAACACTATACAACCGCTAATGTGCGTTATTACGAAAAATATTGCGGAACAGAATTCGAACACATTCACCATAAACCAGCGATTACGCTTTCTGTGCAGCACAACCCCAACGAGCCCATGAGAGGATTGTACTATTCGTCTGCAGATATTAATAAAGCAAAAACGGCAGAATCTGCTTTCACAAATCTTGTGGAAGACATTCGAACTGATTTATTAATTCTCAGTCTGAGAAACTCACATCCAGCCATTTTTGACTGCAACACAGACCTATACATCTACCGTTATGATTTATGGACATACAACGCTATTTTTATCAATGGCAAAAATAACTCCGTTCCTCTTCGCACCATATTCAATCCATCGACTAAATCTTTTAGCTGGGATAGATTGAAACTGGAGCTGGAAAAACAGGGTTTTGAATATAAGAAGTTATTCGAAACAACGCCTTCTGAAAGATTTTTCGAGCGTAATGAGTTTTCCCGGATGAGATCTTTTCAGAGCCGGGGATTTGATTCTGTTGACGGTTTTCACTCCAACAGCCTGAGGGGAACCGGAGACGCAGAATTTAGCTCGGCCGGCTCTCAACGCCCTGTTAGTGAAAGGGCGTTGGAAATTCCCTCCGGGTATTTTGATACCAATAGTTTCTTATTCTGATCTGAAGAAGCTTAACCGGGTATCACCCGATCACCTCGAATTAACTCCGGTGCGTTAGCAGCAGATAAGCCAAATGGAATTGTATATTTCTGGCTAAGTGGGCAGTTACCATTTAACGAAACCTACTGTAAGTGCGGTCAGGAACTTTTTATTGTGAAAATAGTCAAAAAGATGAAATTAACTTCAGGAAAAATGGAGATACAACTTGATTGACGCCAGCATTGGGACACAGTCTGAATACGTTATCCCTGACCCTACAGCCCATACCTCTGAATCAACGTGTCCAGCTAATAATGCAAACTTTAAGGGGCACCAGCTTCAAGCTACACAGTCATCCCGGCGAGTAGAAACTGCTCTACAAGGTAATTGCGCTCTTTGCCTGCAAACTTTCACCAGTACTGAAATCAAACCATTATCCTTGCTACCATGCTTCCATGTGTACCACTCAGAATGCACTAATAAACTATTAAATTATCAGCAGCCCTGTCCTGAGTGTAAGGGTGTTGTCAGTCCTTCAACGATTAAAGTCTATGATAACAGCACATTATTAAGAGAGAGTTTGCCACTGGAATGCACTGAAAACCTTTGTACAGCCGTAGGAACCAATGCCTCGATCAGCTCCGGCACGAAAGCTCTCTGCCCTTATCCCCTGGTAACTTTCCCACATCAAGAGGCAAAAGACTTTCTGAAGAACAACCATACCCAAATTATTGCATGGCTTATTGAGTCATTTGCCCAAAAACAGTACACAATCGCTGATGTGTTTTATGATGAAAAATGTTGCTACACAGACGAATTCATCCAGCTTCACCCTCAACCAATGATTATCATTTCTGTGAAGTTTAACCCCAACGGGCCCAAGATTGATTTGGGCTATACGTCTGCAGATATTGACAATGCGACAACTCCAGAAGCTGCTTTCACAAATCTTCTGGAAGACATTCGAACTGATTTATTATTTCTCAGCCTGAAAAACACGTATCCAGCTATTTTTGACCAAAAGACAGATCTCTGCATCTTTCATTATGATTTATGGAAACAGAACGCTATTTTTATCAATGACTTAAATAATTCCATTCCTCTTCGCAACGTATTCGACCCATCTACTAAATTTTTTAGCTGGAATAGATTGAAACTGGAGCTGAAAGAAAAGAATCTTGAATATAAGAAATTATTCGACACAACCCCTTCTGAAAAGCTTTTCGAGAGCCGGCCGGTTGATTCTTTTGACGGCTTTTACTCCAATAGCCGGAGTGAAACTATAGACTTAGAATGTTACTCCAGCTCTCAACGCCCTGTTAGTGACAGCACGTTAGACATTCCCTCTGGGCAGTTTGATACCGATAGGTTCTTATTCTGATCTGAAGAAGCTTACCCCTCTATTTTCAATGGTTTTCGGATGGAACCACGAAGAACACAAATATTCATGACGATGGTTTGTCACCCTCTGTCATGAAAGCTTTAGCCACAGAGTCACGGAGACACAGAGGAAAAGCGTTTTTCTGTTCTCCGTGTCTCTGTGCCTCCGTGGCAATTTTCTTTCACGGCAAAGAGCACGAAGGAAAAGAAAATCTCTTCTTTGTGCTCTTCGTGACCTTCGTGGTTCGATCTCTAACTTACCCAAGCGGGGAGTAGGCGCTTAATGTCTACCCTAAGATCAACGCTTAGCTGCGCTGGATGATCGGGTGCATCAGTAGCAGATATCGTCAGGCATCAATACGTTTGTACTTAATACGGTGCGGACCAGCCGCTTCTGCACCCAGGCGGTCGAGGCGGTCAGCTTCGTACTCGGTGTAGTTACCTTCAAAGAAGGTCACTTTGGAGTCGCCTTCGTAGGCCAGAATATGAGTAGCAACACGGTCCAGGAACCAGCGGTCGTGGGAAATCACCATGGCACAGCCGGGGAATGCCAGCAGGGCTTCTTCCAGGGCACGCAGGGTCTCAACGTCCAGGTCGTTGGAAGGTTCGTCCAGCAGCAGTACATTACCACCGTCTTTTAATGTGGCTGCCAGCTGGAGACGGCCCCGCTCTCCACCGGAGAGTTCACCGACACGCTTCTGCTGATCGCCACCCTTGAAGTTGAAGCGGCCAATATAAGCACGGGATGGCACTTCATAGTTGTTGATGCGTAGAATGTCCTGGCCATCGGAAATGGCTTCCCAGACGGTTTTGCTGTCATCCAGCTCATCACGAAGCTGCTGAACGTTGGAGATTTTAACGGTGTCTCCCAGCTCAACGGTTCCGGAATCCGGCTGCTCCTGCCCGGTGATCATTTTGAACAGGGTGGATTTACCGGCACCGTTACCGCCGATAATGCCGACAATGGCCCCTTTGGGAATGCTGAAGCTCAGGTCATCAATCAGCAGGCGGTCACCGAACCCTTTGCTCAGGTTGTTGACTTCAATCACCTTGTCACCCAGGCGTGGACCGGGTGGAATGTAGATTTCATTGGTTTCGTTACGGTTCTGGAAGTCTTGGGACTGCATCTCTTCAAAGCGGGCCAGACGGGCTTTGGATTTGGACTGACGGCCCTTGGCATTGGAGCGAACCCACTCAAGTTCGTGCTCCATGGCTTTGCGGCGGGCATCCTGTTGTTTCTGTTCCTGTTCCAGACGTTGCTCTTTCTGTTCCAGCCAGGCGCTGTAGTTGCCCTGGTAAGGAATACCTTCACCACGGTCCAGTTCCAGAATCCAGCCAGCTGCATTGTCCAGGAAGTAACGGTCGTGGGTGATGGCAACCACGGTTCCGGGGTATTCAACCAGGAAGCGTTCCAGCCAGGCCACGGATTCTGCATCCAGATGGTTGGTGGGTTCGTCCAGCAGCAGCATTTCCGGGCTGGAGAGCAACAGGCGGCAGAGAGCCACACGGCGACGCTCCCCACCGGAGAGGTGGTCAATTTTGGCATCCCACTCAGGCAGACGCAGGGCATCTGCTGCCACTTCCAGCTTGCGCTCCAGATTGTGGGCATCGGCGGCCTGAATAATGTTTTCCAGACGAGCCTGTTCCGTCGCCAGGGCATCAAAGTCGGCATCCGGATCAGCGTAGGCGGCATAAACTTCATCCAGACGTTGCTGAGCGGCCTTGACTTCACCTAGTGCTTCTTCAACCACTTCGCGGACGGTTTTGGCTGTATCCAGCTCAGGCTCCTGAGGTAGATAGCCGACGTTCAGGTTGGGCTGAGGGCGGGCTTCACCATCAAACTCTTTATCCACACCGGCCATAATCCGCAGCAGAGTGGACTTGCCCGCACCGTTCAGGCCCAGAACACCAATTTTGGCACCCGGGAAAAAGGAGAGAGAAATATCTTTTAAGATCTGACGTTTCGGGGGAACGATTTTGCTCACCCGATTCATGGTGTAAACGAACTGAGACATCATGTTTATCCGTGATAAATTGACCTGAATAATACAATACAACCAAGAATGGTAAAACAATGTTGGAGTTGTAAATTCATTCCCGGTGTTTGAATTCTCAATGGTGTAACTACACCTGTCGGTGTCAGCAGCACCGAATATGGTGCCTGGTAAAGTTATGCGGAGAATCAAAGGAAGATCTTTAACCAGGCTGTTTGAGAGTGTTCGGGATTTGAAGAAGCGGTACTGGGAGGCACTTCTGTGATTACAGACATTTTATCCCTGCTCTGAAAAATTCCTCTGGACCCACTTCATGAAAATGGTGGAAAACACCGTTGAAATCAGCATGGAACTTTTTCATAACTGTCAATGTCCAAAATACTAGTAAGTTTCAATCATCATACCAACTTCCATAGGTTGGCCATTTAAATTTTCAATGAGGATTTGGTTATGTTAACGGGACCATCTGCAGATATTACTTCACAATATAATATCGACCTGCGCAAAAAATTGAACACTGATAACACTGATATTGGGCAAATGGAAGGCAATTTTAAGGGCCGACTTATTATCAGCCATAAAGGCTGTTATGAGAAAAATTTAGTGCGTCAGGTATACCTGGACACAAAAGACTTAAGAAGTTTTAATGAAACTCATGGCCCAAAGGAAATGTTTTTCAACCCAATCCCACGTAATGGCCTTTCCCCTGATCATTGCCAATATATGGAGCTGTTCGGGGGTACGGTTGATATGGGACGTACATTAAAAGCACCCATTGTCAAATTTGACAAATCTTGTAAATTAGCTGACGAAGTTGAGGTGAGAACCAGGCTAGCTGAAAATAATGTCACTGAATCAATGGCTAATTTCGTTTGCTCCAACCTGGAAAAAATGGCAGCTTTAGGCAATTGGTCCGGTCAGTCAGTTCCTATGAATGCCAGAATAGTAAGATACACGCTCAATTCAGACTACCCTGAAATAGTGAATATTCCATGGAGTCCTGTCTGGGCCCCTTTATCCATGACAGCAGTCATTTCACCATGCGAGCAGAAGGACGGTAAATACTCCGGTGGAGATCTGCTCTTTGCCGAAAAAGCACCAGAAGCCGATAAAGCACCAAAAACATTTTTTTCGAAGTTTTTTTCTACAGTAAAACATATTCCTGAAACAAAACATCTTCCTGAAACTGTTAAACAATATCCCTATCCAGAAAACGGCTGTCTTATTACAGAAAACGTCTCTTCAATAGCCACAGCTAGTGACATAAAATCTAGTGGGAAATCATGTCAACGCATCGTATTTATCTTGTCCGCATACCCGGATAAACAACAATTTTTGTCCTTTATGAAAGAAAATTCAGGCCAAAATCTAGTGTCAAAAGATAGCCCGGATATTTCATAAGCGTGCTCCCACGCTCCCTTGTCCTTTGATGCTCTGGGAGGCTGTCTGAGAATAGCGCCCGTCCAGGAGCCTGTCGGACTTAAGACTGTCCTACGCGGCAACTGCTCCTGCGTTGCTTTGGCTCCTGCATCCATGCAGTCGTGCGGTTGCAATAAATTGGTCTGAAAATCAAAAAGAATAATAGCGATATTTTTTGAACTTAAAGCTGTTTTTATGGTCAGAAAAAATGGAATACCAATAAAACCATGAAGGATAAATCAATGTTTCTATCTGGATTCGGGTTTGACCAAACACCGACTAGGGGTTCATTTTACTCAAGAGAGAGACAATCTGGTCCAACAGAAAGTACCCCTTCCCCGGCAAAAAAAATGCGACTCGATCAGGTTGAAAGGAATGTAGCAATTAATAATAGCACCCTGCCTTCCGTTATTTCCCTGCCACCCAGCTGCAACCATTGCCTTGGTGATATGGAAACTGTACTTGGTTATTCAATGGTTCTTTTACGCGCCAGAACTACCGAGTTACTGCCCGGGGAAGATTATTCAGGAATGACAAACCAACTGTTAACTCTCAGAAAAATGGTTGACGAACAAATTCAACGTTTAAATCAGGGTGCCGGGATCACGGTTGTTAATGGTCAAGAGGTGGTGTATTTCCCGGACTCTCCTGTTTCAGAAAGGGCAATGACGCCAACATCCCCGGGCACTGATCTCCCTCCCCCGTGCATAAGGTCAACAGAAGGTGTTGTGCATGGTACCGGTGTCATTGCTAACCAAAACTTTAAAGCGGAAGAGGTAATATGCCCTTACGATGGGCCATTGGTGTTCAGAACCCTTAATCAGAAAAATGGCAAATATTTTGTCTTTACCATCAAGGACCCGGGCGATGATGACACTGCGGGTGTTAATATCCTGGAAAACGACACTTATGTTGCATGGTCGAACGTTATTATTACCCAAGCTGGCGTACCTGTCATTGAGCTTGGCCGTGACTGTGAACATGATATCCGATTCCTGAATCACTCCAAGCAACCCAATGTAATGATCAGCTGTACAAATGTGGACTCGTTAGCGTGGGGGGACCGGGAAACTCTTAAGCTGAAGGTTGTAGCCCTGAGAGATATTAAGAAGGGAGAAGAGCTGGTATTTGATTATGATACAAACCAGAAAGACTCTGAAATAGACTTCAGTATCTCGTCGGTAGATAATAAGGCAAACAAACAGCAAAGAAAACAAATAATCCAGAGAGTTAAAAAGCTGAACGAAAAATGTCTAAAGGGTGGGAGGAAAAGGTCGGCAAAAACAAAGGAAAAAGAAGTTGATCTGCCAGAATCACTTGATATTGAAATTGGCAATATCATGGATAAAATTCATGGTATTCGTGATAAATCACATCATCCAGTAAGACTTAATCAACTGGAAGCAGGCCTGGAACCCAATCATAAAAAACTACTGAATATAATTTTATCTAATAACCCGTCAATTTTGGAAGATATTGCTTCTTATTTATCTTCATTAAAAACTGAACTAAGCAAAGATATGGATAAGTTAACAATGAAAAATATTAATGATCTACAACAGTTTTTAATGGATTCAATGTTTAACGGTAAACAAACCTGGATGAGTATTGATGAATTAAAAGAATATCTCGCTTCCTTTAAGTAACATGAAATTGGTTAGGTGCTATCAATAAAATGTTGCCGATAGCAGGCATTTAGCCTGCTATCGTTTTTTGATGAATTTTCCTGACGGCATTACGAATGGCTATTGCACTCTTTTGCCCGGGTTTTTCTACTGTTGATAGCGTAAAGTCAATCTCTGACTCTGGTAGGTCAGGATCGTAATCGAATAGCAGTTCTTCTTCGGGGGCAATGTCTTTCAGGGCAGTAACCCTTAACAGAATCTGATCGCATTGATTAACTGGAAATCTACTCAATACCCGGGGTGTGATGATTTTTACATTGGCATTTTTGGAGTGGTTCAGATATCGAATGGGGCCGACAGCATCACGGCCAATCTCAATGCCGGGCGTTCCGGAATACTTGAGAAAAATGCCAGACCAGGCAGCAAAAGTATCTTTCTCCATAAATCGGGGAACAGGCCCTTTTTTACCCTGTTCCAGTTTGAATACATTGAATTTTTGTTGCTGGCCCGACTGTCGGCTTCTTATTCGGTATATCAGTGGGCCGTGATACAGAGAGATGAATTGACCTTTTTTGAACCGCTTTTTCGCCACAACGCCGGTACCGTGGACGACACCTTGAGTACTGGCCTGGATCCGCGCCCTGAGTTTGTGGCGATGACCGTGGTCAGAACCGTGGGCGGCCCCGACTTCATGGGCAAGCAACGAGACAGGTGACTCCGGGGGAGTAAATGCAGTCACCTGCGTGTTTTCTGTGTCTTGTAACCGAAGTAAGGCGAGATTGGTCATGTCTCTCAGCTTTCGTATTCTGGTAATCGTCTCTTTATTTTGAAATAACGTGAGTTCTGTCGGATTGACAGTAGTAATTGATCTGATGCTTCGGATGGTTTGTAAATCATCCAGAATCTCATCACGCATAAAATTTCCGTGAGGAGGCTTTCTGGTAACTGTCCGGTTGAACCAGTGCTCTTGGGCTTCGGAATCAATGCCAAAACGTTGAAGTACAGGGGGTTCAACGGGTGGTTCAGTCCTGTTGGGTGAACAGATGGCTGGTATCATGTTGTGACGTGTTTTTTGTAGAGTTGGATCTATTCGACCGAGAAGTTAATTGCTGGTTCAAAATGTTTGTCAGCATTTTTTATTATTTCGCTGGATTATCTGTCAGGGGGGGTAACGTTGTTGCTCACACACAGTTCCGGGAGCGGGGCGAATGCACGGCGTATGAGCCATTCCTGAGTCAAAAATCCTTTGGGCCTGTCTTTGCGTAAAAGGGGCGTTAAACAGGGTATTCATCGTGGACATTGAGTGGTTTTTACTGCCGATTTCCTGCGGGCTGTATTAGAATAGTGTTTCACCACCAATATCCAGGCATTTCACAGCCTCTTGGAGCCTGTCGGACTTAAGCGTCCGTAGCGAGGATTGCGAGAAATTGAGGATAAAAATTTCTGCTTCTGAGGAGAATAGCGGGGCTATTTGACGAAGAAGCAGGAATTTTTAGACCAATTTATCGCAACCGCACGACTGCATGGATGCAGAAGCTAGGGCAACGCAGGAGCAGTTGCCGCGTAGGAAAGTCTTAAGTCCGACA
>NZ_PJPV01000239.1 GCF_002864045.1 Endozoicomonas acroporae | reverse complement strand
GCAAATCACCAACCTGCTGTGGGCCATGGCGAAACTGGTGGACAACGGGCAGGAGCGGACACCAGAACTTGAAGTGGCCTTAGCCGTGCTGTTGCCCCACGTGAAGGCGCAGCAAGACCAATTCAATGCCCAGGATATCACCAACCTGCTGTGGGCCATGGCGAAACTGGTGGACAACGGGCAGGAGCGGACAGCAGGTCTCAAAGAGGCCGTGGCCGCACTGTTGCCCCTCGTGAACACACAGAAAGACCAATTTAAACAACAGGGTATCGCCAATCTGCTGTGGGCCATAGCGAAACTGGTGGACAACGGGCAGAAGTGGTCACCAGGGCTCAACGATGCCGTGGCCGCGCTGTTGCCCCACGTGAACGCACGGAAAGCTAACTTTACACCACAGGGCATCGCCAACCTGCTGTGGGCCATGGCGAAACTGGTGGACAACGGACAGGAGCAGACACCAGAGCTCAACGAGGCCCTGGCCGCGCTGTTGCCTCACGTGAACGCAAAGAAAGACCAATTTAATCCTCAGCATATTGCCAACCTGCTGTGGGCCATGGCCAAACTGGGCGAACTCATTGAGCTGGACATGGTAACATCCACGTTCAAATCGCTTGTCTACCGAATCAGTGGTAACCATCAGCTCTCTCAGCAAGAGATATTGATGTCTCTCTGGGGATTGATGGTTTGCTGTGCCAGATTGTCTCTGGACTTCCGAAGTAATAACTGGTTTGAAAAGCAAATGGATGACCTGTTTACTCGTGTGGAAAATACATCCACAGACAATGAAGATGGTCAACGCATCATTGCCATGGCCGCAAGTTGGCTTCGCAGGACGTGTCCGTTCGTCCCCCATTACCAGACAACCATTTCAAAACCTCAAGCCGACTTCCGCGCTCAACTCCAATCATCCATTCCCTCTTTGCGTATTGAAGAAGAAAAGTGTTTGAACTCATTACCTCCGGTTGACCTGCTACTGCCAGATCACAACATGGTGATTGAAGTTCAGGGACCGTATCATTACGTGGGTGGTGATTTCACAACCAGGAATGGTTCGACTCTGCTGAAAATCGCACTGTTGCAAAAAGCAGGATTTGAGGTCATTGAAATTCCGGTTACCATGCTTTGGAATCAGGATTTAATGAAACCATACATTGATCAAATAAAGACCAGGATAGGCATCCCGCCACAGGAGCATGGCTCTGTATCACTTAAAAGAAGGTGGGCAGATGCGGCATATGTTACTGCTGATAAAGGCAGGCAACCCTCAGATCACCGTTACTTAACCGCCGAAGAACATTTAGAAGAACAAACCGGCAAACCAGCCAAGAGGAAGAAAAAAAAACAGCCAGTAATTCCCTCCTTTCAACCCGGGAACCGTTTTCACATGCAAGACTACCAGCGTTGAAGACCTGTTACCCCTGAATTTCGCCCGGATGATTTAAGATAAAGGATGGTTCGCATCAAGAGCAGATGCGTTTCTCCAACGGCTTACATTTATCAACATTCCAACAAAATGAACTTCTGAATAGAACAGCAGTCTGCTTTTTATATTCTCATGAATTGATGAAATATAGTTATGGATAAAAGCCCGGCAGGTATCAGTGGTCAATACGCAAGATCAGGCAATGATTACAACCAACCGGATGACCAGGCTGCTTCTTCACGGCGTGGACGATATAGACATGCCATAGTCAGACAATGGGATACCCCCTCCCGCAATGCCCCGGGGCGTCATGAATTTTACCATTCTTCTTTCAAACGCTCTTCTCAACATCTAAATTACCGTTCAGTAAACTCTGCTCAGGATTTTAATGCTCTCACCAGACAGAAAATAATGGATCGCCTGGTGAATAAATCTTATCGTTTTGGTGATCGCTATAATGGGAGACATCACGGTCAATATGCCAGCTTAATTAAAAAATACACGTCAGCGGCTAAAAGACCATTGAATCGAGGGGAACAAAGCCAGCTGATGCGTTTGTTGGAAAATTTTACCGCAACACGGAGCTGGAATTGGCTAAGCCTGACGACAACATTTCATTCATTGACTTCAGCGGGTGTTTTTACCCCTCATAACCCCATGGATGGGCGTGTTAAGCGCACTCAGACTGCCTTAATGACAACGCTACTGGATGCAATCATATTTAAGTGCAACCAAAAACCTGAAGCCGGGGATATTGATGCCCAGGGAATCGCCAACCTGCTGTGGGCCATGGCAAAACTGGTAGACAGCGGGCAGGAGCGAACACCAGGGCTCAACGAGGCTGTGGCCGCACTGTTGCCCCACATGAACGCACAGAAAGACCAATTTATTCCTCAGCATATTGCCAACCTGCTGTGGGCCATGGCGAAACTGGTGAACAATGGACAGAAGCGAATACCAGAGTTCAACGAGGCCATGGCATCATTGTTGCCCCTCGTGAACGCACAGAAAGACCAATTTATTCCTCAACATATCGCCAACCTGCTGTGGGCCATGGCGAAACTGGTGGACCACGGGCCAAAGCAGACACCAGGGTTCAAAGGGGCCGTAGCCACGCTGTTGCCCCTCGTGAACGCACAGAAAGACCAATTTAATGCCCAGGGCATTGCCAACCAGCTGTGGGCCATGGCAAAACTGGTGGACAACGGGTACGAACAGACACCAGATCTCAACAAGGCCGTGGCCGCGCTGTTGCCCTACGTGAAAGCACAGAAAGACCAATTTAATAGCCAAGGCATTACCAACCTGCTGTGGGCCATGGCGAAACTGGAGGACAACGGGTACGAACAGACACCAGATCTCAACAAGGCCGTAGCCGCGCTGTTGCCCCACGTGAACGCAAAAAAGAACCAATTTATTCCTCAGCATATCGCCAACCTGCTGTGGGCCATGGCAAAACTGGTGGACCACGGGCAGGAGCGCACACCAGGGCTCAACAAGGCCGTGGCCACGTTGCTGCCCCACGTGAACGCACAGAAAGCTAACTTTAAACGACAGGAAATCGCCAACCTGCTGTGGGCTATAGCGAAACTGGTGGACAACAGGCAAAAGCGAACACCAGAGCTCAACGAGGCGGTGGCCGCTCTATTGCCTTACGTGAACGCACAGCAAGGTAACTTTAAACCACAGGATATCGCCAACCTGCTGTGGGCCATGGCAAAACTGGTGGACAAGGGGCAGAAGCGAACACCAGTGCTCAAAGAGGCTGTGGCCACACTGTTGCCCGACGTGAACGCAAAAAAAAACCAATTTATTCCTCAGCATATCGCCAACCTGCTGTGGGCCATGGCAAAACTGGTGAGCAAGGGGCAAGAGCGAACACCAGGGCTCAACAAGGCCGTGGCCGCGCTGTTGCCTTACGTAAACGCACATAAAGACCAATTTACTCCTCCGCATATCGCCAACCTGCTGTGGGCGATAGCGAAATTGCTGGACAACGGGCAGGAAAGGACTCCAGAGCTTACAGAGGCCGTGGCCGCACTGTTGCCACAAGTGAACGCACAGAAAGATAACTTTAAACCACAGGGTATCGCCAACCTGCTGTGTGCCATGGCGAAACTGGTGAATAGCGGGCAGGAGCGGACATCAGACTTTAACGAAGCCGTGGCTGCGCTGTTGCCTCACCTGAACGCAGGGAAGCACCAATTTAATGCCCAGGGAATCGCCATCCTGCTGTGGGCCATGGCGAAGCTGGTGGACAACGGGCAGGAGCGAACACCAGAGTTTAACGAGGCCGTAGCGGCGCTGTTGCCACAGGTCAACAAAGAGAAAGCTAACTTTAAACCACAGGAAATCGCCAACCTGCTGTGGGCCATGGCGAAACTGGTGGACAGCGGGGAGTGGACATCGGCGCTCAACGAGGCCGTGGCCGCACTATTGCGCCACGTGAACACACAGAAAGCTAACTTTAAGCCAAAGGAAATCGCCAATCTGCTGTGGGCCCCGGCGAAACTGGGTGAGTTCGTTGAGCTGAACGTGGTGACCTCTACGTTTGCATCGCTTGTTTACCGAATCAGTGAAAACCCTCAGCTCTCACAGCAAGACCTATTGATTTCTCTCTGGGGAGTGATGGTTTGCTGTGCCAGATTGTCACTGAACTCCAATAACAATCACTGGCTTGAAAAGCACATGGATCACCTGTTTACCCGTCTGGAAAATACATTCCTGCACAATGAAGAGGATCAACGCATCATTGCCATGGCCGCAAGTTGGCTTGGGAGAGCGAGCCCGGTCGTCCCCCATTACCAGACTACCAGGTCAAAACGTCAATCCGAGGTTCGCCATCTACTCCAATCATGCATTCCATCTCTGCGGATTGAAGAAGAAAAGAGTCTGAACTCACTGCCTCCTGTTGACCTGCTACTGCCAGATCACAACCTGGTGATTGAAGTTCAGGGGCCCTCTCATTACGTGGGTGGTGATTTCAACACCAGGAAGGGTTCGACGCTGCTGAAAATCGCACTGTTGCAAAAAGCAGGATTTGAGGTCATTGAAATTCCGGTTAACAGGCTTGGCAATCAGGATTTAATGAAACCATACATTGATCAAATAAAAACCAGGACAGGGATCCCGCCACAAGGGCATGGCTCTGTATCACTTAAAAGAAGGTGGGCAGATGCAGCATGCGTTACTGCTGATAAAAGCAGGCAACCCTCAGATCACGGTTACCTAACCGCAGAAGAACATTTAGAAGAACAAACCGGCAAACCAGCCAAGAGGAAGAGAAAAAACAGCCAGTAATTCCCTCCCTTCGACCCAGGAACCGTTTTCACATTCCTGAAAAATGAACTTCTGAAAAGAACCACAGTCTGCTTTTTATATTTCCATGAATTAATGAAATATAATTATGGATAGAAGCTCTACTGGTATCAGTGGTCAATACGCAAGATCAGGCAATGATAACAAACAACCGGATGACCAGGCCACTTCTTCACGGCGTGGACGATATGGATATGCCACAGTCAGACAATGGGATAACCCATCCCGCACTGCCCCGGGGCGTCATGAATTTTACCATTCTTCTTTCACACGCTCTTCTCAACATCTACAGTACCGTTCAGTAAACCCTGCTCAAGATTTTAATGCTCTCACCAAACAGGAAATAATGGATGGCCTGGTGAGTAAATCTTATCGTTTCGGTCATCGCTATGATGGGAGAGATCACGGTCTATATGCCAGTTCAATTAAAAAATACACGTCAGCGTCTAAAAGACCGTTAAATCGAGCGGAACAAAGCCAGCTGATGCGATTGCTGCAAAATTTCAAAGCAACGCGAAGCTGGAATTGGCGAAGCCTGACGACAACACTGCACTCATTTACTTCAGCGGGTGTTTTTACCCCCCATAACAACCCCATAGATGAGCGTGTTAAGCATACTCAAATTGCCTTATTGTCAACGCTACTTGATGCAATAATATTCAAGTGCAACCAAAAAGCTGAAACCAGCAATATTGGTGCCCAGGGTGTCGCCAACCTGCTGTGGGCCATGGCGAAACTGGTAGACAGCGGGCAGGAGCGAAAACCAGGGCTCAACGAGGCTGTGGCCGCACTGTTGCCCCATATGAACACACAGAAGGACCAATTTATTCCTCAACATATTGCCAACCTGCTGTGGGCCATGGCGAAACTGGTGGACAACGGGCAGCAGCGGACACCAGGGCTTAATGAGGCCGTGGCCAGCCTATTGCCCTACGTGAACGCACAGAAAGGTCACTTTAAACCACAGGAAATCGCCAACCTGCTGTGGGCCATGGCGAAACTGGTGGACAACGGGCAGGAGCGGACACCAGGGTTCAACGAGGCCGTGGCCAGGCTATTGCCCCACGTGAACGCACAGAAAGCTCACTTTAAACCACAGGAAATCGCCAACCTGCTGTGGGCCATGGCGAAACTGGTGGACAACGGGCAGGAGCAGACACCAGAGTTCAACGAGGCCGTGGCCG
>NZ_PJPV01000238.1 GCF_002864045.1 Endozoicomonas acroporae | reverse complement strand
CATCAATTAACCTTCCGGCACCGGGCAGGCGTCACACCGTATACGTCCACTTTCGTGTTTGCACAGTGCTGTGTTTTTAATAAACAGTCGCAGCCACCTGGTATCTTCGACCACCGCCAGCTTACGGAGCAAGTCCGATCACCAGCAGCGGCGCACCTTCTCCCGAAGTTACGGTGCCATTTTGCCTAGTTCCTTCACCCGAGTTCTCTCAAGCGCCTTGGTATTCTCTACCTGACCACCTGTGTCGGTTTGGGGTACGGTCCCTTCTGACCTGAAGCTTAGAAGTTTTTCCTGGAAGCATGGCATCAATCACTTCAGTTCCGTAGAACCTCGTCATCAATTCTCGGCCTTGAGGTTTCGGATTTGCCTGAAACCCCAGCCTACGATCTTAAACGCAGACAACCAACGCTGCGCTGACCTAGCCTTCTCCGTCACTCCATCGCAGTCACAAGGGGTACAGGAATATTGACCTGTTTCCCATCGATTACGTCTTTCGACCTCACCTTAGGGGCCGACTCACCCTGCGCCGATTAGCGTTGCGCAGGAACCCTTGGTCTTCCGGCGGGGGAGCTTCTCACTCCCCTTGTCGTTACTCATGTCAGCATTCGCACTTCTGATACCTCCAGCACACCTCCCGATGCACCTTCAACGGCTTACAGAACGCTCCTCTACCACCTAGAGACTAGTTTCTAGATACAAGTATCAAGTTAAAAGACAGAAGCTGAGTATTAACTCTGTACTTCTTTTTCTTGTCACTTGTTTCTAGAAACTAGTCTCTAGATCCGTAGCTTCGGTGAACAGTTTGAGCCCCGTTAAATCTTCCGCGCGAGCCGACTCGACCAGTGAGCTATTACGCTTTCTTTAAAGGGTGGCTGCTTCTAAGCCAACCTCCTGGCTGTCTGGGCCTTCTCACATCGTTTCCCACTTAACTGTTACTTTGGGACCTTAGCTGACGGTCTGGGTTGTTTCCCTTTCCACGACGGACGTTAGCACCCGCCGTGTGTCTCCCGTGATTGCACTCATCGGTATTCGGAGTTTGCATGGGGTTGGTAAGTCGGGATGACCCCCTAGCCCAAACAGTGCTCTACCCCCGATGGTGAGACACGAGGCGCTACCTAAATAGCTTTCGAGGAGAACCAGCTATCTCCGGGCTTGATTAGCCTTTCACTCCTATCCACAGGTCATCCGCTAGCTTTTCAACGATAGTCGGTTCGGTCCTCCAGTTGATGTTACTCAACCTTCAACCTGCCCATGGATAGATCGCCCGGTTTCGGGTCTACTCCCAGCGACTGTTGTTCCTAAGAACACGCCCTATTAAGACTCGGTTTCCCTACGGCTCCCCTATACGGTTAACCTTGCCACTGAAATTAAGTCGCTGACCCATTATACAAAAGGTACGCAGTCACAAGAGACTAGTATCAAGAGACAAGAAACAAGATTTGGAAAGTGTAAACCTGAAGTTTACTCCTCTTGATACTTGTATCTTGATACTAGCCCCTTGCTCCCACTGCTTGTACGTACACGGATTCAGGTTCTATTTCACTCCCCTCAACGGGGTTCTTTTCGCCTTTCCCTCACGGTACTGGTTCACTATCGGTCAGTCAGGAGTATTTAGCCTTGGAGGATGGTCCCCCC
>NZ_PJPV01000237.1 GCF_002864045.1 Endozoicomonas acroporae | reverse complement strand
TTTCAGCAGAGTCGAACCGTTCCTGGTATTGAAATCACCACCCACGTAATGAAAGGGTCCCTGAACTTCGATCACTATGTTGTGATCTGGCAGAAGCAGGTCAACCGGAGGTAATGAGTTCAGACTCTTTTCTTCTTCAATCTGCAGAGATGGAATAGATGATTTGAGTTGATCGCGGAAGTCAGCCTGGGTTTTTGAAATGGTTTTCTGGTAATGGGGGACGACCGGAGAGGCTCTACCAAGCCAACTTGCGGCCATGATCATGACCGATTGATCATCTTCATTATCTGGCGAGGTATGTTCCAGGCGAGTCAACAGTTCACCCATGTGCTTTTCAAGTAAGTTATTTTTATAGGTATTGGTGTCTAGAGCCAACCTGGCACAGCATACCATGACTCCCCAGAGAGACATCGATATCCCTTCCTGAGAAAACTGAAGGTTCTCACTGATTCGATAGACGAGCGATTCAAACGTAGAGGTAGCCACGTTCAGCTCAACGAGTTCACCCAGTTTGGCCGTGGCCCACAGCAGGTTGGCAATACCCTGGGCATTAAATTGGTCTTTCTGTGCATTCGCTTGGGGCAACAGTGCGGCCACAGCTTCTTTGAGCTCTGGTGTTTGCTCCAGCCCGTTGTCCACCAGCTTCGCCATGGCCCACAGCAGGTTGGTAATTGCCTGTGGTTTATAGTTAGCTTTCTGTGCGTTCACTTGGGGCAACAGCACGGCCACGGCCTCGTTGAGACCTAATGTCCGCTCCAGCCCGTTGTCCACCAGTTTCGCCAGGGCCCACAGCAGGTTGGCGATATCCTGGACATTAAATTGCACTTCCTGTGCTTTCAAGAGGGGCAACAGCGCGGCCACGGCCTCGTTGATATCTGGTGTCCGGTCCTGCCCGTTGTCCACCAGTTTTGCCAAGGCCCACAGCAGGTTGGCGATCCCCTGGGCATTAAATTGGTCTTTCTGTACGAGCACGAGGGACAACAGCGCGGCTACGGTCTCTTTGAGCCCTGGTGTTCGCTCCTGTCCGTTGTCCACCAGTTTCGCCATGGCCCACAGCAGGTTGGCGATCCCCTGTGGTTTAAAGTCAGGTTTCTGTGCGTTCACGAGGGGCAACAGCGCGGCCAAGGCCTCGTTGAACTCTGGAGTCTGCTCCTGCCCGTTGTCCACCAGTTTCGCCATGGCCCACAGCAGGTTGGCGATCCCCTGTGGTTTAAAGTCAGGTTTCTGTGCGTTCACTTGGGGCAACAGCGCGGCCAAGGCCTCGTTGAACTCTGGAGTCTGCTCCTGCCCGTTTTCCACCAGTTTCGCTATGGCCCACAGCAGGTTGGCAATATTCTGGGTACTAAATTGGTCTTTCTGTACGTTCACATGGGGCAACAGCGAAGCCACGGCCTCGTTGAGCTCTGGCGTCCGCTCCTGCCCGTTGTCCACCAGTTTCGCTATGGCCCACAGCAGGTTGGCAATATTCTGGGTATCAAATTGGTCTTTCTGTGCGTTCACATGGGACAACAGCGAAGCCACGGCCTCGTTGAGCTCTGGCGTCCGCTCCTGCCCGTTGTCCACCAGTTTCGCCATGGCCCATAGCAGGTTGGCGATTCCCTGAGGAATAAATTGTTTTTTCTGTGCATTCACATGGGGCAACAACACGGCCACGGCCTCTTTGAGCTCTGCTGTCCGCTCCTGCCCGTTGTCCACCAGTTTCGCCATGGCCCACAACAGGTTGGCGACACCCTGGGCATCAATATCCCTGGCTGGAGGTTTTTGGTTGCAGTTAAATATTATTGAATCAAATAGCGTTGACAATAAGTTAGTCTGAGTAAGTTTAACTCGCGCATCCATGGGTTTATGAAGAGTAAAAACACCCGCTGACGTCAATGAGTGAAATGTTGTCGTCAGGCTCCGCCAATTCCAGCTCCGTGCTGCTGTGAAATTTTGCAGCAGACGCATCAGCTGGCTTTGTTCCGCTCGATTTAACGGTCTTTTGGCAGCTGACGTGTATTTTTTAACTGAACTGGCATATAGGCCGTGATCTCTCCCATCATAGTGATGACCGAAACGATCCGATTTCCTCACCAGGCCAGCCATTATTTCTGGTTTGATGAGGGCATTAAAATCTTGGGCAGAGGTTACTGAACGGTGCATTAAATATTGAGAAGGGCGTGTGCCAGAAGAATGGTGAAATTCATTACATCCCGGGGTAGAGCGGGGGTGACTATCCTGCTGTCTGACTGTGGCATGTCTATATCGCCCACGCCCTGAAGAAGGGGCATGGCCATTCGGTTGGTTGTAACCGTTATCTGATGTTGCGTATTGACCACTGATACCAGCAGAACTTCTATCCATAATTATATTTCATTAATTCATGAAAATATAAAAAGCAGACTGCTGTTCTGCTCAGAAGTTCATTTTGCGGAAAAGTTTACTTGAGTAATGATGGGAGAAAGGCGATTACTGGCTGTTTGTTTTCTTCCTCTTTGCTGGGTTGGTTTGCTCTTCTAAATGTTCTTCGGCAGTAACGTATGCAGCACCTGCCCACCCTCTTTTAAGTGATACAAAGTCATGACTCTGTGGCGGCATGCTTACCCTGGTCTTTATTTGATCAATAAATAGTTTCATTGAATCCTGGTTCCACAGCTTGTTAACCGGGATTTCAATGACTTCAAATCCTGATTTTTGCAGCAGTGCGATTTTAAGTAGAGTCGAACCATTCCTGGTTTTGAAATCACCACCCACATAATGAGAAGGACCCTGAACTTCAATCACCATGTTGTGATCTGGCAGAAGCAGGTCAACCGGAGGTAATGAGTTCAGACTCTTTTCTTCTTCAATCTTCAGAGATGGAATAGATAATTGGAGTTGATCGCGGAAGTCGGCTTGGGTTTTTGAAATGGTTGTCTGGTAATTGGGGACGACCGGACAGGCTCTGCCAAGCCAACTTGCGGCCATGGCAATGATGGATTGCATCTCTGCATTTTCTGGGGATGTATTTTCCAGGCGAGTCAACAGGTCATCCATGTGCTTTTCAAGCACGTTATTTTTATTGGCATTGGCGACTAGAGCCAACTTGGCACAGCATACCATTACTCCCCAGAGAGACATTGATATCTCTTCCTGAGAAAACTGGAAGTTCTCACTGATTCGATAGACAAGTGATTCGAACGAAGAGGTAGCCAGGTTCAGTTCAATCAGTTCACCCAGTTTGGCCGTTGCCCAAAGCAGGTTGGCAATACCCTGGGCATTAAATTGGTCTTTCTGTGCGTTCACAAGGGGCAACAGCGCGACCACAGCCTCGTTGAGCCCTGGTGTCTGCTCCTGCCCGTTATCCACCAGTTTCGCCATGGCCCACAGCAGGTTGGCGATTTCCTGTGGGTTAAAGTTAGCTTTTTGTACGATCACGCAGGGCAACAGCGCAACCACCGCTTCGTTGAACTCTGGTGTCTGCTCGTGCCCGTTGTCCATCAGTTTCGCCATGGCCCACAGCAGGTTGGCGATATGCTGGGGAATAAATTGGTCTTTCTGTGCATTCACGTGGGGCAACAGCGCGGCCACAGCATCTTTGAACTCTGGTGTTTTCTCCAGCCCGCTGTCCACCAGCTTCGCCATGGCCCACAGCAGGTTGGAGATTTCCTGTGGTTTAAAGTTAGCTTTCTGTGCGTTCACGTGGGGCAACAGCGCGGCCACAGCATCTTTGAGCTCTGGTGTTTTCTCCAGCCCGCTGTCCACCAGCTTCGCCATGGCCCACAGCAGGTTGGAGATTTCCTGTGGTTTAAAGTTAGCTTTCTGTGCGTTCACGTGGGGCAACAGCGCGGCCACAGCATCTTTGAGCTCTGGTGTTTTCTCCAGCCCGCTGATCACCAGCTTCGCCATGGCCCACAGCAGGTTGGAGATTTCCTGTGGTTTAAAGTTAGCTTTCTGTGCATTCACTTGGGGCAACAGCACGGCCACGGCCTCTTTGAGTTCTGGTGTCCGCTCCTGCCCTTTGTCCACCAGTTTTGCCAAGGCCCACAGCAGGTTGGCGATATGTTGGACATTAAATTGGACTTCCTGTGCGTTCACGTGGGGCAACAGCGCGGCCACGGCCTCATTGAGCTCTGGTGTCCGGTCCTGCCCGTTGTCCACCAGTTTTGCCACGGCCCACAGCAGGTTGGCGATCCCCTGTGGTTTAAAGTTAGCTTTTTGTGCGTTCACGTGGGGCAACAGCGCGGCCAAGGCCTCGTTGAACTCTGGTGTCCGCTCCTGCCCTTTGTCCACCAGTTTCGCTATGGCCCACAGCAGGTTGGTGATTTCCTGAGGTTTAAAGTTAGCTTTCTGTGCGTTCACGTGGAGCAACAGCACGGTCACGGCCTCGTTGAACTCTGGTGTCCGCTCCTGCCCGTTGTCCACCAGTTTCGCCATGGCCCACAGCAGGTTGGCGAGATGCTGAGGAATAAATTGGTCTTTCTGTGCGTTCACGTGGTGCAACAGCGAGGCCACGGCCTCGTTGAGCTCTGGCGTCCGCTCCTGGCCGTTGTCCACCAGTTTCGCCATGGCCCACAGCAGGTTGGCGATACCCTGGGCATTAAATTGGTCTTGCTGTGCGGCCACTTGGGGCAACAGCGCGGCCACAGCCTCTTTGAGCTCTGGTGTCCGGTCCTGCCCGTTTTCCACCAGTTTTGCCACGGCCCAAAGCAGGTTGGCGATCCCCTGGGCATTAAATTGGTCTTTCTGCGCGACCACGAGGGGCAACAGCGCGGCTACGGTCTCTTTTAGCCCTGGTGTTTGCTCCTGGCCGTTGTCCACCAGTTTCGCCATGGCCCACAGCAGGTTGGCGAGATGCAGAGGAATAAATTGGTCTTTCTGTGCGTTCACGTGGTGCAACAGCGAGACCATGGCCTCGTTGAGCTCTGGCGTCCGCTCCTGGCCGTTGTCCACCAGTTTCGCCATGGCCCACAGCAGGTTGGCGATATCACGGGCATTAAATTTGTCTTTCTGCACGTTCACATGGGGCAACAGCGCAGCCACAGCCTTGTTGATCTCTGGTGCCAGTTCCTGCCTGTTGTCCACCAGTTTCGTCATGGCCCAAAGCAGGTTAGCGATTTCCTGAGCACCAATATCACTGGCTTCAGGTTTTTGGTTGCACTTGAATATTATTGCATCAAGTAGCGTTGACAATAAGGCAGCTTGAGTGAGCTTAACATGCTCATCCATGGGTTTATGAGGGGTAAAAACACCCGCTGAAGTAAATGAGTGCAGTGTTGTCGTCAGGCTTCGCCAATTCCAGCTCCGCGTTGCCGTGAAATTTTGCAGCAAACGCATCAGCTGGCTTTGTTCACCTCGATTTAACGGTCTTTGAGCAGCTGACGTGTATTTTTTAATTGAACTGGCATATTGCCCGTGATTTCTCCCATTATAGCGATGACCGAAACGATCCGATTTACTCACCAGATCATCCATTATTTCCTGTTTGATGAGGGCATTAAAATCTTGAGCAGAGTTTACTGAACGGCGCTGTAGATGTTGAGAAAAGCGTGTGCCAGAAGAATGGTAAAATTCATTGCGGCCCGGTGCAATGCGGAGGGGATTATCCCATTGTCTGACTGTGGCATGTCTATATCGTCCACGCCCTGAAGCACGCCCTGAAGAAGGGGCATGATCATCCGGTTGGTTGTAATCATTATCTGATCTTGTGTATTGACCACTGATACCAGCAGAACTTCTATCCATAATTATATTTCATTAATTCATGAAAATATAAAAAGCAGACTGCTGTTCTGTTCAGAAGTTCATTTTGCGGAAAAGTTTACTTGAGTCATGATGGGAGGAAGGCGATTACTGGCTGTTTGTTTTCTTCCTCTTTGCTGGGTTGGTTTGCTCTGCTAAATGTTCTTCGGCAGTAACGTCTGCAGCACCTGCCCACCCTCTTTTTTTAAGTGATACAGAGCCATGCCCCTGTGGCGGGATGCTTACCCTGATCTTTATTTGATCAATATATAGTTTCATTAAATCTTTGTTCCAAAGCTGGTTAACCGGGATTTCAATGACCTCAAATCCTGCTTTTTGCAACAGTGCGATTTTAAGCAGAGTCGAACCATTCCTGGTTTTGAAATCACCACCCACGTAATGAGAGGGGCCCTGAACTTCAATCACAATGTTGTGATCTGGCAGAAGCAGGTCAACCGGAGATAATGAGTTCAGACTCTTTTCCTCTTCGATCTTCAAAGATGGAATAGATGATTTGAGTTGATCACGGAAGTCGACTTGGGTTTTTGAAATGGTTGTCTGGTAATGGCGGACGACCGGACAGGCTCTGCCAAGCCAACTTGCGGCCATGAACATGATGGATTGATCCTCTTTATTATCTGGCGATGTATTTTCCAGGCGAATGAACAGGTCATCCATGTGCTTTTCAAACACGTTATTTTTATTGGCATTGCAGTCTAGAAACAACCTGGCACAGCATACCATTACTGCCCAGAGAGACATCGATATCTCTTTCTGAGAAAAATGCAGGTTCTTACTGATTCGATAGACAAGCGATTCGAACGTACAGGTAGCCAGGTGCAGCTCAATGAGTTCACCCAGTTTGGCCGTGGCCCACAGCAGGTTGGCAATACCTTGGGCATTAAATTGGTTTTTCTGTGCGTTCACGAGGGGCAACAGCGCGACCACAGCCTCGTTGAGCCCTGGTGTCTGCTCCTGCCCGTTATCCACCAGTTTCGCCATGGCCCACAGCAGATTGGCGATTTCCTGTGGCTTAAAGTTAGCTTTTTGTGCGTACACGTGGGGCAACAGTGCGTCCACAGCCCCTTTGGGCGCTGGTGACCACTCCTGCCTGCTGTCCACCAGTTTCGCCATGGCCCACAGCAGGTTGGCGATTTCCTGTGGTTTAAAGTTAGCTTTCTGTGTAATCACGTGGGGCAACAACGCGACCAGAGTCTCTTTGAGTTCTGGTGTCCTGTCCTGCCCGTTGTCCACCAGTTTCGCCATGGCCCACAGCAGGTTGGCGATTTCCTGTGGTTTAAAGTTAGCTTTCTGTGCGTTCACGTGAGGCAACAGCGCAGCCACGACCTCGTTGAGATCTGGTGTCCGCTCCTGCCCGTTGTCCACCAGTTTCGCCATGGCCCACAGCAGGTTGGCGATTTCCTGTGGTTTAAAATTAGCTTTCTGTGCGTTCACGTGAGGCAACAGCGCAGCCACGACCTCGTTGAGATCTGGTGTCCGCTCCTGCCCGTTGTCTACCAGTTTCGCCATGGCCCACAGCAGGTTGGCGATTTCCTGTGGTTTAAGGTGAGCTTTCTGTGCGTTCACTTGGGGCAACAGCGCGGCCACGGTCTTTTTGAGCCCTGGTGTCCGCTCCTGCCCGTTATCCACCAGTTTCGCCATGGCCCACAGCAGGTTGGCGATTTCCTGTGGTTTAAGGTGAGCTTTCTGTGCGTTCACATGGGGCAACAGCGCGGCCACGGTCTTTTTGAGCCCTGGTGTCCGCTCCTGCCCGTTATCCACCAGTTTCGCCATGGCCCACAGCAGGTTGGCGATTTCCTGTGGGTTAAAATTGGCTTTCTGTGCGTTCACGTAGGGTAACAGCGCGACCACGGTCTCTTGGAACTCTGTTGTTTGCACCTGCCCGTCGTCCACCAGTTTCGCCATGGCCCACAGCAGGTTGGTGATAGCCTGTGGTTTAAAGTGAGCTTTCTGTGCGTTTACCTGGGGCAACAGCGCGGCCACAGCCTCTTTGAGTACTGGTGTTTGCTCCTGCCCGTTGTCCACCAGTTTCGCCATGGCCCAAAGCAGGTTGGTGATCCCCTGGGCATTAAATTGGTCTTTCTGTGCGTTCACGTAGGGCAGAAGCGCGGCCACGGCCTCGTTGAGCTCTGGTGTCCGCTCCTGCCCGTTGTCCACCAGTTTTGCCGTGGCCCACAGCAGGTTGGCGATATGCTGAGGAATAAACTGGTCTTTCTGTGCGTTCACGTGGGGCAACAGCGCGGCCACGGCCTCGTTGAGCTCCGGTGTCTGCTCCTGCCCGTTGTCCACCAGTTTGTAG
>NZ_PJPV01000236.1 GCF_002864045.1 Endozoicomonas acroporae | reverse complement strand
GTGGGCCATGGCGAAACTGGCGGACAACGGGCAGGAGCGGACACCAGAACTCAAAGAGGCCGTGGCCACGCTGTTGCCCCACGTGAACGCACAGAAAGCTAGCTTTAAACCTCAGGAAATCGCCAACCTGCTATGGGCCATAGCGAAACTGGTGGACAACGGGCAGGAGCGGACACCAGAACTCAAAGAGGCCGTGGCCACGCTGTTGCCCCTCGTGAACGCACAGAAAGCTAACTTTAAACCTCAGGAAATCACCAACCTGCTGTGGGCCATGGCAAAACTGGTGGACAACGGGCAGGAGCAGACACCAGAGTTCAACGAAGCCGTGGCCGCACTGTTGCCCCACGTGAATGCACAGAAAGACCAATTTAATGCCCAGGAAATCGCCAACCTGCTGTGGGCCATGGCGAAACTGGTGGCCAACTGGCAGGAGTGGTTACCAGAGCTCAGCGAGGTCGTGGCCGCGCTGTTGCCCCATGTGAATGCACAGAAAGACCAATTTAATACCCAGGAAATCGTCAACCTGATGTGGGCCATGGCGAAACTGGTGGATAGCGGCCAGAAGCCGACACCAGAGTTCAAAGAGGCCGTCGCCGTGCTGTTGCACTTGGTGAACGCACAGAAAAACCAATTTACTGCCCAGGGGATCACCAACCTGCTGTGGGCCATGGCGAAACTGGTGGATAGCGGCCAGGAGCGGACACCAGAGTTCAAAGAGGCCGTCGCCGTGCTGTTGCACTTGGTGAACGCACAGAAAAACCAATTTACTGCCCAGGGGATCACCAACCTGCTGTCGGCCATGGTGAAACTGGTGGACGGGCAGGAGCGGACACCAGGAATCAAAAAGACCGCGGCCACACTGTTGCCCCATGTAAACGCACAGAAAGCTAACTTTAAACCACAGGAAATCGCCAACCTGCTGTGGGCCATGGCGAAAATGGTAGATAACGGGCAGGAGCGGACACCACAGTTCAAAAAGGCCCTGGCCGCGCTGTTGCCCCTCGTGAACGCACAGAAAGACCAATT
>NZ_PJPV01000235.1 GCF_002864045.1 Endozoicomonas acroporae | reverse complement strand
TCTTTCCCTACACGCCAGCTCTTCCGATCTCACAGGGTATAACCAATCTGCTGTGGGCCATGGCGAAACTGGTGGACAACGGGCAGGAGTCGACACCAGAACTCAACGAGGCCGTGACCGCACTGTTGCCCTACGTGAATGCACAGAGAGCTACCTTTAAACCACAAGGTATCGCCAACCTGCTGTGGGCCATGGCGAAACTGGTGGACAACGGGCAGGAGTCGACACCAGAACTCAACGAGGCCGTGACCGCACTGTTGCCCCACGTGAATGCACAGAGAGCTACCTTTAAACCACAAGAGATCGCCAACATGCTATGGGCCATGGCGAAACTGGTGGACAACGGGCAGGAGCAGACACCAGCGCTCAACAAGGCTGTGGCCTCGCTGTTGCCTCACGTGAACGCACAGAAAGACCAATTTATTCCTCAGCACATCGTCAACCTGCTGTGGGCCATGGCGAAACTGGTGGACAACAGGCAGGAGTGGACACCAGAGTTCAAAGCGGTCGTGGCAGCGCTGTTACCCCACGTGAGCGCACGGAAAGCTAACTTTACACCACAGGGTATCGCCAACCTGCTGTGGGCCATGGCGAAACTGGGTGAACTCGTTGAGCTGAATATGGTTACCTCTACTTTCGAATCGCTTGTCTACCCAAGCAGTGAAAACCCTCAGCTCTCCAGGCAAGATATATCGATGTCTCTCTGGGGCGTAATGGTATGCTGTGCAAGGTTGTCTCTAGAATCCAATGCTAATAAAAATAACGTGCTTGAAAAGCACATGGATGACCTGTTGACTCGCCTGGAAAATACATTCCCAGATAATGAAGAGGATCAAACCACCATTGCCATGGCCGCCAGTTGGCTTGGCAGAGCGTGTCCGTTCAACCCCCATTACCAGACAATCGTTTCAAAACGTCAATCCGACTTCCGCAATCAACTCCAATCATGTATGCCCTCTTTGAAGATTGAAGAAGAAAAGAGTTTGAATTCATTACCTCCGGTTGACCTGTTACTGCCAGATCACAACATGGTGATTGAAGTTCAGGGGCCATCTCATTACGTGGGTGGTGATTTCAAAACCAGGAAAGGTTCGACTCTGCTGAAAATCGCACTGCTGCAGAAATCAGGATTTGAGGTCATTGAAATTCCGGTTAACAGGCTTTGGAACCAGGATTTAATGAAACCATTTATTGATCAAATAGTGAAGAGGACAAACAGCCAGTAATCGTCTCCCTGCCATCATGACTAAGGAACCGTTTTCACAATCCAGAGTAGACATTCTTCTCCAACCACTTGCGTTTATAAACCGTTCAGCAAAATGAACTTCTGAACAGAACCGCAGTCTGCTTTTTATATTCTCATGAATTAATGAAATATAATTATGGATAGAAGATCTGCTGGTATCAG
>NZ_PJPV01000234.1 GCF_002864045.1 Endozoicomonas acroporae | reverse complement strand
GCAAACTCTGAAAAGACAGTCAGTATGAGACTTTCACCCCCAGGGATCCGGGCTTCTGGTTACGCAGGGGTAAGTCGTTCAACCTGACCATTCTCAAAATGGCCGGGATGGCTGAGTTTCAGCTTGAGGATAGCAACCGGAAAATCCATTTCCTGAAATTAACGCCCTGGGGGCAGTTGTTTTTAAACGCCTGTCGGCAAGGGTTTATCGACTCGCTGAAAGAGGATGAATATGCAGACGACTATGAACACATCAACCTGCTGCCCGCGATAAAAGCAATTCGGCCAGATGTTCAAAAAAACTTGGAAATACCGGAGCCGATGATTGCTGCCAGTTATGTCCTGTCCGTTGCTTTGGGGAGTCAGTGCACCCGTACACTGAAAGTATCCGCTGACCACCTGCTTGAAGATCTGGCAGAAGCCATCCTTGACGCCTTTGACTTTGACAGTGACTACCTTTACCACTTCCAGTATCTGAATCCATTTGGTGCCCACCGGATGATTGGTCATCCAGCGGTGGATTTCTGCGATGCCTGCGTGACTGAAACCCGGCTGCGTCAACTTGAGCCGGTTCCCGGAATGAAAATCACCTTTATCTTTGATTATGGTGATAACTGGGAGTTTGAGATCGTGGTCATGTACGGCAGTGAAGAGAATACGTCTGATATTCAGGTGATCGAACGTAAAGGTGAAGCGCCGGAGCAGTATCCGGAATATGAGGATTTCTATTGATCAATATTTAACCAATTATTCTCACCCCGCCTGTCTGAAAGGCTGCCTTTATCCCCTAACGGTTTATCCACAATCTTTTCCACATAAATTCCGGATAACTGAAACAGGGGATAATAATTCGACAGGCAGGTACTGCAATGGGTTATAACAAACTACTGACAATATAAACACAACCTGCCAACAGCTTATCCACAGACTTATTCTGGAAAAAGTGAGGGCGTGTCTTTATTCTTGGGCTCATTCAAAGAGGAAACCCGACTCTCAAACATCCGGTAAAATCATTTTGCCAAGGTATGACCCGATGCCCGATATCCAGTGGACAGCACCAGGTGCCACCCTGAGCCATAAGAACGCCGCAAAGGAATTTGGCCTGACTGAGGAGGCGATTATCCGGGCGATTAAAGAAGGGACGATTCACATGCCTAAAGTAAAGAAAAAGCTGACTGCTGAACAGAAAAGAATCCGTAAAGCCACCAGGGCGGAACGCCGGAAGAAATACCAGTGGATTTTTATCAACGGCAAGCGGGTGCGGATTAAAAGAGAGGATACCCTTGAAGCATTTGCGGAACGGGAAGCCATGCTCTGCAGCGCTGACCCCATCTGGCTGCATCAGAATGAACTGTGGGAGTATATACAGACGGATGATGATTGCCTGGATATTGAGCCATCAGAGAGTGATCTGGCAATCTGGGAGTGGGATGGTGATGATGAGAAGGTGCCTTTTTGAAGGGGTGTCGCTTGTCACTGTTGCCCTGTCAGTTATGTGCAGCATGAGAGGCCCAGTTAAACTTATAGTTCAGCGGAGGGAGTTCATAATGCTTCGAAAAATAGGCCTGTAAAAGTTCACCCTCAAGGGCATAAGCTTCCTTTTTCCGCCGACATGTTTTCCAGCATATCCATAATTTTTCATGGGGGAATATGCTGTCAAAGTTGAAATTGTAGAATCTCCAGCCTGCCATATGACCACGGTTCCGATGCCCTAGGAGCCTGTCGGACTTAAGACTGTCCTACTGCGGTTGCGATAAATTGGTCTAAAAATTCCTGCTTCTTCGTCAAATAGCCCCGCTATTCTCCTCAGAAGCAGAAATTTTTATCCTCAATTTCTCGCAATCCTCGCTACGGACACTTAAGTCCGACAGGCTCCTAGGGAGCAAGCTCTGAACGCTGCAATCCTCTTTTTCAAGTTATCCGATTCACCGATATCAAGAATACCCTGTTTGTCAGCACCATGGGCTCGATGAATTCTTCGATGGGCTGCAATCATATACACGCCCGGCTGATCCGGAATAGAGGCTCTGTCTAATTCTTTGAGCAGCATCCAGTCAGTCCAGTCGGCCCCGTCATAGTTGTCCATATTATTATAAATTCCGATTTGGACGTTGTTTCCCCGGGCTCGCTCACTCGGTGAGGAAACCCATACCCCTACCTTTTCGTATCCAACTCCCAGTAATCCATAATCCGCACCCGGCCAATGGTCTGCATATCCGGCTGCCGGGTGCTGGTCTGATCCAGTCCTTTATAACTGATCAGAAAACTGCACAACTGCTGTTTACCATTCACTTCACGCCGGGCCAGAAACATACCGGGCCCTGGTCGTAACTCGCGTTCTACCACTAACAGGGTGAAGCCGGTAAAACACTCGATGGTTTCCGGCACATAGTAATACTCGTAGAGTTTCTTATCCCGGGGCTTGTGTTGCTGGCTGACAAATACATCCGGCACACTGGCAGTCACTTCATACCAATCCCCTTCCGGTGGTACAACGGTTACATGGGTGAGCATGGTCGCATTTGCTGTCGGCTCTTTGGGTTTCTCCGGTTCCGGGTCGTAAGGATCACCCAGCCCCGTGCTCAGCCAATGGCTGGAGACACCAGTGGCCACCGCCAGCCGTTCCACATATTTGTGCGGATTATCAATTTTGCCACTGGCCAGGCGGTACATATAGCTGCGCTCGATGCCAGTATCACGGGACAGGGCGCTGGCGGTTTTTATTCCCTTCAGTTTCATGGCAGTGGCCAGACGGTCTGCAAACGTTTTATTCATGATTCATTGCCTCTGGCTATAACAGGCTTTCGCCAGACAGGTTGGATACTGACTTGCTGGAGTATGTTTTTTTGGCTGATGGTTCGAGGGATTTGCTTTTACTCTTGAAAGAGGGAAGGTTCGCAGGTGATGCTACGGTCTATTTATTAGCATTGTGATTTATTGATTGCACAGCTGCCTTTCACAAGGTATGCCATCACGGTCACCGCCCATATTGGTGCCAGGGCAATTATCCTGGTAAAAGGTGGCTTCTTCACAGGAAGTCATTTGGGAGCAATGAGTTTTGCCACTGCAGCTAAACCTGGCGGCATCACTGGACGATGAGGACTCAAACAGAGACATAACTGCTTGAGGTTCTTTGTAACGCACATATTTTTGATTTCCAATGCTTCGAAATTGTCTGGCAAACATCCATGAGCACAGGATTAGGAAAAAACTGATCAGGAAAAATCAGGATAACAATACCTAATGAATTTTCATTTATATCATTTAGTAGTTGGTTTTAATATTGGCCTTTTCTCCATCTCTTGGCCGTAATCTTCTCGAGCTTTCTTCGGTACTTCTTGAGACAAAACTCACTTTTTGAACCCTTCAACATATCAAAAATATCTTCCACAATTATTGCACTTATCGCATGAAGTGCCTCATGCCGTGATAGCCCCTGCCTTACTAATTTTGTGACCGTTTCAGAGACGAGATCAACATTTGCGGCGATCTGATTTTCAACAACCACATGCATATAAGAGTGCATTGTTAATGCACCATAATCTTGAAATTCTGCTCCTATGGACTCATGAAAGTTATAGACGAGTATTTTTCTTTGTTCATCATCAAGAACGAGCCATTCACTTATATTTAATGGCTTATCGGGGTTGTAATATTTCATTTACAATACCTTTGAGTCCTCTGATCGATTATTGAAAGCATAAATTATTTTGGCTCTTTTCGGATTCCAGACTGCTATGTAACCAGCAAATTGACCAAGGGCTGAAGGATGCTCTTACCTCTTCGACCAATATTATGCAAAAACTCAAAAAAGCCAAGGTAGATGGGCAAAGCCTCCTGAGATATTCCCCTGTGAGGCCTTAGCCACGAACGGAGTAAT
>NZ_PJPV01000233.1 GCF_002864045.1 Endozoicomonas acroporae | reverse complement strand
CCATAATCGATCCGACGACGATGATTTAGTAAGGATCAATTTTAGTCGATAAATTGTGCGGGTGAGTTTTTATTGCCTCCTCTGTATGCTATGTGGCGGTGGAGCTCCAGGATTCATCGGGAATTGCTGCCCCATAGGAAATCCAGTAATGTACCTATTCGCAATTTCACCAACAATTTCACAAAGCGCAACAAACTTTGCACTGAAAGCTGCCGATTCGACAGTGGTCAATCCAGCTATGGCCACTCCAATTCCCGCCGCCAGTGTTGCCAATTGGGCACACAATTTTTTATGGTCATCCGCGTGATTTTGAATAGCGCTCGACAAAGTCCGGAAGCACTCGGTGTAGTCCTTGCTATCAGTATGACCACTAGCTTCAGCTACCGCTCTTGCTGCAGCGGAAAGAGCAGAGGTGACGTTGCCTTCTGGTTTCAGTTCAAGTCCCAACTTTAGAGCTTCCAAGTCCCCCTTTTGACAGGCATCCTCTAACAATGGCCTGGAATTTCGAAGCAAGGACATGCCCGGCCCACACATACACCTATCCGGTTTGTGCAATGAATTAGAATAGTCGCGTATACATTCCAAGTGCCCCATGTGATGGTGTTCGCACTCTGTTGTGACCACTGAACGTCCACCAAGTCTTCCGGTATTCCCTTCAAGACAGTAAGAACAATTAAAGCGGACATCTGCTCCGTTTCTACCGACACCATTCATCGCTTTAGCCTGCCATTTGTACTCAAAACTTCGAGTACGGCAAAAAATCAGCAGGGTAAGTTCCACAAAAAAACAGAATTTTTTTAACAAAAAGATTGTCGTTTAAATCAAAAGTCAGGCATGGAACCAATTTTCACTAGACAGTGATCGTTTATCCGGAATACAAGCAATGGCAACCACAAATATCTGGCAACAGTTCAAGTCAAGGCGCTGATTACTGAAGGGGCGCGGGTTGTAGCCACCATGACCGCTAATAACGGCAATGGCAACAGTCAGGCAAAGCTTCGGGATGGTTCGGTTATTAACGTCAAAGGTGAATCTGAACGACATAGTACAGAATGTTTTGGACGCTATGCCTATGCTGAAAAAGCCACAGAAAATCTTCATCCTATTACTTCTTTCAGCACTTGTCGTATTTCAGGGAAAGGCTACATTCCGGAAAATTCCGGAAAACTCGGGTCAGGTTTTGATTCTTGACGCTTATTAATCCTGTTCTACTTTTACAGCTTCTTGATTATAAGCTGGGGGCATAAAAAGTGAACAGTCCATTGAGAATTGAGTACGCAATTGCGCTGTACCATGTGACTTCCCGGGGGAATGAACGTAAGTCTATTTATCGAGAAGAGTCTGACTTCAATCTGGTCCTGGATACCCTGGCCGAGGTTTGTGACCGCTTCAACTGGACAATAAAAACTCTAAAGTTAAATTTCAAAAATCGTCTTCAATGCTTCAGATAGATCTTTGAACTCTACCTGGCTGCCAGTTGAGTTGATCTGTAAACGGGCTGGGCTGTTTGATGACTCAAACCGGTCAAATTCAATTTGAATTTTCTGACCGCTCTTGATGTTATGCAGTAAATTGATGGGGCCACTGCAAACCTTAAAATTATTTTTTGACAATAATGTGTCAATATCATCAGTTTTGTTGAGCCTTTTTAATTCATTGAGAATTTTATTGATGACGCTATCGATTTTTTTGGATGCTATTTTTTCAGGTTGTTCTTCTGCTGCACTACTAAGATTTTCCTGCATTTTTTCTGCGGTGTTAACAACTTCCTTCTGAAGTTCCTTCTGAAGTTCCTTCTGAAGTTCCTCCTGAAGTATTTTCTTAGTAGTGTTAACAGCATCAGAAATTTTCTTAAGCAAGCCTTGTAAATTCACATGCTCAATAATTCCCTCAATATCAATAAAGTCTAATGGTATTGGTATTCCAAGAGCGTCTTTAATTGCAGTTACGAAAAGTTTGCGCACCATTTTTGACATATTGAAATCAACCAGACATAACTTTATATTCACACTGACTCTGGCTTTTGATTGCTCTTTTTTGTCAATACTTTTTGCCGTAAAATGAAATCTTTCATATTTACCCAAGAATTCAATAATTTTATCTTTGGTGCCTTCAATATGGAAAGGATAGCCATCCAGTGATAAATTATTATTAAGTTCAAATCCAGGTATAAATTGTATGGGAACGTAGATTTGTTTCCAGTCTTCAGGATTTATGGCATTGCGGTTTCTTCTAATTCCGGAATAGCCGAAAATTGCATCTTCATGGCTGCCTTTAATAATTTTATCAACAAAATCTTTTGCTAAAACAACAAAGGAGTTAACTTCAGGGCAAGGGATAAAATTCAAATCTGGATATTTTACTGTAAGTTCATCAAGGCGATCAACTACTTTATCATTTATAAATACTTTTTCTTGATAGCGAATAGAACTATCTGATGAGACAACTGGATTACTTTGACTGTGAGTATTTTCATTTTGGTCGTTGGTCTGACAGGCTTGTCCTTCAAAATATTTGTTGAGATAATACTCGCCTTTATGTTTGCGCTCACATTCGTTGAGATTATTCCAGTCCTCCTGCAGAGCCTCTTGGCAAACAGAGTGTTTAGCCAAATCCAGGGGTTTATTGTTTTGCTTATCCTCAGCATTGATATCAACTGGGTGTTTTATTTGGTCTAGCAACCCTATCAGACACTTAATATTGTCTGCCTCGGCAGCCAAATGTAATGGTGTCTTCCCTTGGTTATCAGTAGCCTTGATATTAAGTGTGTCTTTTTCTTCTTCTAGCAACCTTTTCAGGCACAGAATACTGTCTGCCTCGGCAGCCAAATGTAATGGTGTCTTGCCTTGTTTATCACTGGCATTGATTTTAATTTTGATTTTAACTTTGCGTTTCTCTGGGTCTAGCAACATTTTCAGGCACTTAATATTGTCTGCCTCGGCGGCCAAATGTAATGGTGTCTTGCCTTGGTCATCGGGGAGATTGATGTCTACGTCATCGAACCTGGAGAGTATGTGCTCAAGACATTTTTCATATCCTTGAACCTCCTTAGAACTATTGCAGTTCCAACATTTATCTATAATGACATAGTGCAAAGAAGCCATACCACTATGCTGAACTGTGTGATTGATATCTATTCTTTTGTTAAACTTTTCATAAAAAAACCTTTCCTCATCAAAAAACCTTTCCAGGCAATCATTTTTGCCATTAGCTGCAGCATACAGAAATAACCTCGAAAGCTGGTCAATATCTTGTATTACATTTTTGGTTTTGATCAGTTTTATCAGACCTTCGTTTTTGTTGTCATTATGAATGGTTAAAAGTAGTGGTGAAACACCTATTTTATTATTAATATGGAAATATTTATGTATAGTTTTACCTTCTTTTTCACAGATCACTTTCAGAAATTTTATATTACCGTTATAAGCTGCATAGTGCAGCGGAGTATTATCGTCCATGTCAGGTCCAATAATATCTTTTTTAGAGTATTTGTTGTAATTATCTGTCAGCCAATTAATTCTCTTCTCTGACATGGCTATACGATGCAGTAGCGTTATACCTTTGTGATTTTTCTCATGCACATCAGCTTTAGCCTCTATCAGCTCTCTTACGCATGCATCAGTAGCAGCCAGGAGCAGTGGCGTGTCACCATTTTCATCTTTAGCATTGATGCATGTTAATTTTTTGTATTCTTTCTTCAGTAGTAGCTGAAGACAATTACTGTGTCCTTGTCCTTCTTCGGCTGCATAGTGCAGGGGTGTCCTCTTTCTGTGATCTTTAAGGATGATGGATTTTTCCAGGTTCCCTTCCTTTTTCGCTTTCTTCAGAAATTTTTCCAGGTAATTTATGTTGCCTTTTTCGGCAGCGTAGTGCAGGAGTGTTTTACCGTCAGTTTTGTCCTGATCTTTCAGGAGTATCCTATCAAACAGTTTCTTCTCTGCACTTTCGCTGTCATAATTTTTATCGATAGCTAATCGCAGGGCATGACTGATAGTTTTGGGCGTGAAATACTGCTCTTCCTCACATAATTTTTCCAGACATTTCTCATCATTATTTGAAATTGCATAATCTAGTGCTGTTTTTCCACTGTTGTCAGTTTGGTTCATATTCACGTCAGAGATTAGATCTTCCAGACATTTACAATAACTCTTCTCAACAGCATAATGCAGCGCTGTTTTCCCACTGTTGTCAGTTTTGTTGATATTCCCTTTAAAGCTTAGAGAAAGCACTTCCGAAGAGTCACCCTTCTCAGCCGCACGGTGCAGCTTTGTTTTCCCAAACTCATCAACGTCTTTGGCTTCCCCGGGGGGCAGATCTTCCTGCGGGAATACTATGCTGTCCTCCTCAGCAGCAGAATCAGCCAGAGCAGTTCTGTTTTCGCTGATAGCGGGTGACTCAATTGTTGACAGTGCCCGTGGTACCGGGTCAGTATCGGGGCCTTCATTGAATGACTTTTTACGAGAGTCAACTGCAGTTTTACTATCAGTCGGGGCAGGATCGTTAGTGGCAACAGAGCCAGCCTGAGCTGTTTTGTCAGCTTTTTTTTTTGTATCGTCGATCTTCACGTTGGTTGTGAGGGTACTGTTGTCTTTTTCATGATCGGCTTGGGAAACAGCAAAGTACTTTAATACTTTGACGGTCTCTTTGAGGCCCTTAGCTAAATCGAACGCCGTTTTGACATTCTTATCCTTAACTTTGGCCAGGGAGCGGCCAGAGGCCTGCAATGTCTGGATGGCCTCTGTGTGGCCTTTTTCAGCAGCTCTGTTGAGAGCTGTTTGGCCATATTTATCCTTCTCTTTGGCAAGGGAGGGGGCATAGTACAGCAATGTCTGGATGGCCTCTGTGTGGCCTTTACTAGCAGCTAAGTGGAGAGCCGTTTCGCCAAACTTATTCTTCTTTTTGGCCAGTGAGGAGGGGGCAAAGTCCAGCAATGTCTGGATGGCCTCTGTTTGGCCTTTAAGAGCAGCGGCGTGGAGAGCCGTTTGGCCATCGTTAGTCTTCTCTTTGGCCAGTGAGGGGTCAAAGTCAAGCAATGTCTGGATGGACTTTGTTTGGCCTTTAAGAGCAGCGTCGTGGAGAGCCGTCCAGCCAAGCTTACTCTTCTCTCTGGCAAGTGAGGGGTCAAAGTCCAGCAATGTCTGGATGGCCTCTGTGTTGCCTTCAAAAGAAGCTGTGTGCAGAGCCGTTTGGCCATTGTTATCCTTCTCTTTGGCCAGTGCAAAGTCAAGCAATGTCTGGATAGCCTCTGTGTGGCCTTTACTAGCAGCTATGTGGAGAGCCGTTTCGCCAAACTTATTCTTCTCTTTGGCCAGGGAGCGGTCAAAGGCCAGCAATGTCTGGATGGCCTCTCTTTGGACTTTAAGAGCAGCGGCGTGGAGAGCCGTTTGGCCACTGTTAGTCTTCTCTTTGGCCAGTGAGGGGTCAAAGTCCAGCAATGTCTGGATGGCCTTTGTTTGGCCTTTAAGAGCAGCGTCGTGGAGTGCCGTCCAGCCAAGGTTACTCTTCTCTCTGGCAAGTGAGGGGTCAAAGTCCAGCAATGTCTGGATGGCCTCTGT
>NZ_PJPV01000232.1 GCF_002864045.1 Endozoicomonas acroporae | reverse complement strand
ATGGTTTCATTAAATCCTGATTCAAGAGCATGTTAACCGGAATTTCAATGACCTCAAATCCTGCTTTTTGCAACAGTGCGATTTTCAGCAGAGTCGAACCATTCCTGGTTTTGAAATCACCACCCACGAAATGTGACGGTCCCTGAATTTCAATCACCATGTTGTGATCTGGCAGTAGCAGGTCAACCGGAGGCAATGAGTTCAGACTCTTTTCTTCTTCAATCCTCAAAGATGGAATGCATGATTGGAGTTGATCGCGGAAGTCGACCTGGGTTTTTGAAATGTTTGTCTGGTAATGGAGGACGACTGGACACGTTCTGCCAAGCCAAATGGCGGCCAGGGCAATAATGGATTGTTCCTCTTCATTGTCTGGGAATGTATTTTCCAGGCGAGTAAACAGGTCATCCATGTGCTTTTCAAGCACGTTAATGTTATTGGTATTGGAGAACAGAGACAATCTGGCATAGCATACCATTATTCCCCAGAGAGACATCAATATGGCTTTCTGAGAGAGCTGAGGGTTTTCACTGATTCGGTAGACCAGCGACTCGAACGTGGATGTAACCACGTTCAACTCAACGAGCTCACCCAGTTTCGCCATGGCCCACAGCAAGTTGGCGATATGCTGAGGAATAAATTGGTCTTTGTTTGCGTTCACGTGGGGCAACAGCGCGGCCACGGCATCGTTGAGCCCTGGTGACCACTTCTGCCCGTTTTCCACCAGTTTCGCTATGGCCCACAGCAGGTTGGCAATTTCCTGAGGTTTAAAGTTAGCTTTCTGTGCGTTCACGAGGAGCAACAGTGCGGCCACGGCCTCTTTGAGTTCTGGTGTCTGCTCCTGCCCGTTGTCCACCAGTTTCGCTATGGCCCACAGCAGGTTGGCAATTTCCTGAGGTTTAAAGTTAGCTTTCTCTGGGTTCACTTGTGGCAACAGCACGGCCACGGCCTCTTTGAGTTCTGGTGTCTGCTCCTGCCCGTTGTCCACCAGTTTCGCCATGGCCCACAGCAGGTTGGCGATACCCTGTGGTGTAAAGTTAGCTTTCTGTGCGCTCACGTGGGGCAACAGTGCGGCCACGGCCTCGTTGAGTTCTGGTGTTTGCTCCTGCCCGTTGTCCACCAGTTTCGCCATGGCCCACAGAAGATTGGCGATTTCCTGTGGGTTAAAGTTAGCTTTCTGTGCGTTCACGTGGGGCAACAGTGCGGCCACAGCCTCTTTGAGCCCTGGTGTCAACTCATGCCTGTTATCCACCAGTTTCGCCATGGCCCACAGCAGATTGGCAATTTCCTGTGGTTTAAAGTTGGTTTTCTGTGCGTTCACGAGGAGTAACAGTGCGGCCACGGCCTCTTTGAGTTCTGGTGTCTGCTCCTGCCCGTTGTCCACCAGTTTTGCCATGGCCCACAGCAGGTTGGCGATATGCTGAGGAATAAATGGGTCTTTTTGTGCGTTCACGAGGGGCAACAGCGCGACCAAAGCCTTGTTGAGTTCTGGTGTCTGCTCCTGGCCGTTGTCCACCAGTTTTGCCATGGCCCACAGCAGGTTGGCGACACCCTGGGCATCAATATCCCTGGCTTGAGGTTTTTGGTTGCACTTGAATATTATTGCATCAAGTAGCGTTGACAGTAAGGCAGCTTGAGTACGCTTAACACGCTCCTCCATGGGGTTATGAGGGGTAAATACACCCGCTGAAGTCAATGAATGAAGTGTTGTCGTCAGGCTTCGCCAATTCCAGCTTTGCGTTGCTTTGAAATTTTGCAGCAATCGCATCAGCTGGCTTTGTTCCGCTCGATTTAACGGTCTTTTAGACGCTGATGTGTATTTTTTAATTGAACTGGCATATAGACCGTGATCTCTCCCATCATAGCGATGACCGAAACGATAAGATTTACTCACCAGGCCATCCATTATTTCCCGTTTGGTGAGAGCATTAAAATCTTGAGCAGGGTTTACTGAACGGTACTGTAGATATTGTGAAGGGCGTGTGAAACGAGAATGGTAAAATTCATTACGCCCCGGGGCAGTGCGGGAGGGGTTATGCCATTGTCTGACTGTGGCATTTCTATATCGTCCACGCCGTGAAGAAGTCGCCTGACCATTTGGTTGGTTGTAATCATTGCCTGATCTTGCGTATTGACCACTGATACCAGCAGAGCTTCTATCCATAACTATATTTCATTAATTCATGAGAATATAAAAAGCAGACTGCTGTTCTGTTCAGAAGTTCATTTTGCTGGAATGTTGATCAATGTGAGCAGTGGAAGAAGTTCATCTGCTCCTGATGCCAACCATCCGTTATCTTCAAAAAAACCGGGGCGAAATTCAGGGGCAACAGGTCTTCAACGCTGGTAGAACTTTCCTGGAATGTGAAACGGTTCCTGGGTCGAAGGGAGGGGATTACTGGCTGTTTGTTTTCTTCCTCTTTGCAGGTTTGTCGGTTTGCTCTTCTAAATGTTCTTCTGCGTTTAAGTAACCGTGATCTGAGGGTTGCCCGCCTTTATCAGCAGTAACGTATGCCGCATCTGCCCACCTTCTTTTAAGTGATACAGAGCCATGCTCCTGTGGCGGGAAGCCTATCCTGGCCTTTATTTGATCAATGTATGGTTTCATTAAATCCTGATTCAAGAGCATGTTAACCGGAATTTCAATGACCTCAAATCCTGCTTTTTGCAACAGTGCGATTTTCAGCAGAGTCGAACCATTCCTGGTTTTGAAATCACCACCCACGAAATGTGACGGTCC
>NZ_PJPV01000231.1 GCF_002864045.1 Endozoicomonas acroporae | reverse complement strand
CTGCTATGGATATTGTCGTGTAATCGTCGGGAATTGCTGGAAGGGAGGGGATTACTGGCTGTTGTTTCTCTTCCTTTTTTTTCTTTTTGGCTTGCCGGTTTGCTCTTCTGAATGTTCTTCGGCGGTCAAGTGAAAGTAATCTGAAGATTGCCTTCCTTTATCGGTAGTCATATATGCCTCATCTGCCCACCCTCTTTTCAGCTCTACAGAGGCATGCCCCTGTAGCGGGGTGTCTACCCTGGTCTTTATGTGATCAATACATCGTTTCATTGAATCCGGGTTCCCAAGCTCGCTAACCGGAATTTCAATAACCTCAAATCCTGATTTTTGCAGCAGTGCGATTTTAAGCAGTGTCGAGCCATTCCTGGTTTTGAAATCACCACACACGTAATGAGACGGTCCCTGAACTTCAATCACAATGTTGTGATCTGGCAGTAGCAGGTCTACCGGATGTAATGCGTTCAGACTTTTTTCTTCTTCAATCCTCAAAGAGGGAATGCGTGATTTGAGTTGATCGTGGAAGTTGATTTGACGTTTTGACATGGTTGTCCGGTAATGGGGGACGAACGGACAAGGTTTCCCAAGCCAACTTGCGGCCATGGCAATGATGGATTGCTCTTCTTCATTGTCTGGGAATGTATTTTCCATGCGAGTAAACAGGTCATCCATGTGCTTTTCAAACACGTTATTTTTATTGGCATTGGGGACCAGAGACAACCTGGCACAACATACCATTACTCCCCAGAGAGACATTAATATGTCTTGCTGAGAGAGCTGAGGGTTGTCACTGATTTGGCAGACAAGCGATTCGAACGTAGAGGTAGCCACGTTCAGCTCAACGAATTCACCCAGTTTCGCAATGGCCCACAGCAGGTTGGCGATTTCCTGTGGTTTAAAGTTAGCTTTCTGTGCGTTTACCTGGGGCAATAGCGCGGCTACGGCCTCTTTGAACCTTGGTGCCCCCTCCTGCCCGCTGTCCACGAGTTTTGCCATGGCCCACAGCAGGTTAGCGATAGCCTGAGGAATAAATTGTTCTTTTTGTGCGTTCACGTAGGGCAACAGCGCGGCCACGGCCTCGTTGAGATCTGGTGTCCGCTCTTGCCTGCTGTTCACCAGTTTTGCCATGGCCCACAGCAGATTGGCTATATGCTGAGGATTAAATTGGTTTTTTTGTGCGTTCACATGGGGCAACAGTGCGGCAACAGCTTCTTTGAGCACTGGTGTCAACTCATGCCTGTTATCCACCAGTTTCGCCATGGCCCACAGCAGGTTGGTGATTTCCTGTGGTTTAAAGTTAGCTTTCTGTGCGTTTACCTTGGGCAACAGCGCGGCCACGGCTTCTTTGAACTCAGGTGTTTGCTTCTGCCCGTTGTCCACCAGTTTCGCCATGGCCCACAGCAGATTGGCGATTTCCTGTGGTTTAAAGTTAGCTTTCTGTGCGTTTACGTGGGGCAACAGCGCGGCCACGGCTTCTTTGAACTCAGGTGTTTGCTTCTGCCCATTGCCCACCAGTTTCGCCATGGCCCACAGCAGGTTGGCGATTTCCTGTGGCTTAAAGTTAGCTTTCTGAGCGTTTAAGTGAGGCAACAGCGCGGCCACGGCTTCTTTGAACTCAGGTGTTTGCTTCTGCCCAT
>NZ_PJPV01000230.1 GCF_002864045.1 Endozoicomonas acroporae | reverse complement strand
ACCAGTATCAGCGTTTTGATTATTCTGAGAGAGCACCCCTCTCAACTCTCAACAGTGTATTCATAACTACTTCCACATCGTCCAGTGTTTGCTTAACGCCGGGACAAGCCTGCTTATTGGATCGCCAGTTCCAGCTATTATTGCCTGGAGGAATTTAACTACCGGAATATGATAGCTGTCCCATCAGGGGCTTATAAAGGAGAGGCTCTCAGCTTCAGACCTAATGGTAGATCCTTTACCGATTCCGACAACGGATGTTCGGTTTTTTCTGATGTTCAAGGTGTTCAATTACAGAAGCGAGCAGAAGCGAGAGTCAGGTCTTGATTCTTGAATAAAGTCAAGGAAAACGAAAAGCCAGGGTCAGGCCTTTGTATTTGAACACATTCAAGATTCAAGACCTGACACTATTTCTCGGTTTTTGATTCACGGCTCGCTCCTGTTTTTGAAACAGGGGTTAGCGTGGCAGACAGATGATGGGTTTTGAAGACGTCCTTAAATAAGCGCTTACAAACTGAAGATTAACTCCCGGAAAAGCTCTTTATGATGAGAAGGTTGTGAAAGCAACAGAAAGCGAATTCCTGAGTTTCACCTTCACAGGGAAGAAAGCTCGCTGGGCCCAGAAGTGTCTGGACCGATTCAAATACCGGATACTCAAGTTGACCAGTCGTCGCTGGGGTGTCTCAATGCAACATCGGTTACGCAAACTGGCGCAATATATCCGGGGTTGGATGGGGTATTTCCGGTTATCGGAATATTACCGACCAATTCCCCTGCTGGATCAATGGATACGTCGGCGAATCCGTTGCTGCTTTCTGAAGCAATGGCGCAAGCCGAAAACCCGTTTTAAGAATCTGGTCAGGTTAGGCGTTGATAAAGTGAACGCCGCCAAGATCGCAGCCAGCAGCAAAGGGTATTACCGTCTGAGTAAAACTTATGCGGTACAACAGGCACTGAATAACAATTACCTCGCGAAAATTGGGCTTGTTTCATTGAAAGACTTATGGATCAGGTTTCACCATCATCGTTGAACCGCCCGGTGCGGACCCGCATGCCGGGTGCTGTGGGGAGGGCCGGAGAAAGACCAGCCCTTACCCGATTTA
>NZ_PJPV01000023.1 GCF_002864045.1 Endozoicomonas acroporae | reverse complement strand
AACACCTCCAACCTCAACAACCATCTCAACCGCTGCACAGGCCAGGCAATCCAGCCTGACGACAACAACAAACCCCGACACTGCCAGGCAGACAGTTATTTCTGGTTCCAGAGATAGCTCAGCCGCTTCTCCATCATTGACGTCGGCATCAACAGGCACGGCTGCCGAACAGGCAACAACACAACAATCAGTCACTCAGGAAAAAGCACAATCAACGTCTGAAACCACCACAACAGAAGACGCCTCTGGTAGAACTGACAGCACAACGGCGCCTCCAACATCAACAACCATCTCAACTGCTGCACAGGCCAGGCAATCTAGCCAAACGAAAGCACCAACCCCCGACACCGCCAGACAGACAGTGACTTCTGGTTCCAGAGATAGCTCAGCTGCTTCTCCATCATTGACGTCGGCATCAACAGGCATAGCAGCCGAACTGGCAACAACACAGCAATCAGCTACTCAGGAAAAAGCACAATCAACGTCTGATAGCCCGCGACTACAGGGAACTTCGCGTATTCCGGATAGCACAATGGCTGCTTCAACGTTGACAGAAATCTCAACACTTGCAGAAACAAGACAATCAGTAACATCGCCAACAACAGGTACTACAACTCAGACGACAAAAGCTATACATCAAACGACAAACCAGGAAATAGCATCATCTGAAACCACCACAACAGAAGGAACCTCCGGTAGATCTGACAGCACAACGGCGTCTTCAACCTCAACAACCATCTCAACCACTGCACAGACCAGGCAATCCAGCCTGACGACAACAACAAACCCCGACACTGCCAGGCAGACAGTTATTTCTGGTTCCAGAGATAGCTCAGCCGCTCCTCCATCATTGACGTCGGCATCAACAGGCACGGCTGCCGAACAGGCAACAACACAACAATCAGTCACTCAGGAAAAAGCACAATCAACGTCTGAAACCACCACAACAGAAGACGCCTCTGGTAGAACTGACAGCACAACGGCGCCTCCAACATCAACAACCATCTCAACCGCTGCACAGGCCAGGCAATCTAGCCAAACGAAAGCACCAACCCCCGACACCACCAGACAGACAGTGACTTCTGGTTCCAGAGATAGCTCAGCTGCTTCTCCATCATTGACGTCGGCATCAACAGGCATAGCAGCCGAACTGGCAACAACACAGCAATCAGCTACTCAGGAAAAAGCACAATCAACGTCTGATAGCCCGCGACTACAGGGAACTTCGCGTATTCCGGATAGCACAACGGCTGCTTCAACGCTGACAGAAATCTCAACACTTGCAGAAACAAGACAATCAGTAACATCGCCAACAACAGGTACTACAACTCAGACGACAAAAGCTATACATCAAACGACAAACCAGGAAATAGCACAATCAACATCTGAAACCACCACCACAGCAGAAGGTACCTCTGGTAGATCTGACAGCACAACAGCGTCTCCAACCTCAACAACCATCTCAACCGCCGCACAGACCAGGCAATCCGGTCAGACAACAGAACCAACTTCCGACACCACCAGGCAGACAGTGACTTCTGGTTCCAGAGATAGCACGGCTGCTTCTGCATCGTTGAAACCTGGATCAACAGGCACGGCTGCCGAACAGACAACAACGCAACAGCCGGCAACATCATCCGGCAGCACCTCGCAAGAAAAGACTCCCGGTATCTCCGATCACACAAACTCAACCGAAAACACAACGGACACGGCAACAACCAATGCTTCGCCTGCGCCACAGCCAGAATCGGATAACAACCGGGAGCTGCCGGGAGTCCTCAAACCCTTCACAAACATCAGCAAAAAGATCCATTTACGATTCAATAAAGAGATAGCCAAAACCTATGTCGAAACACGCAACCAGATTCGCCGGGCACCAACAACCTTGGGGCAACCATTAGACAGTTGGCAAAAAGAGATTCTTCTGGGGGACTCTCTGAACCAACTGAATCAACAATTCAGCACCAATTTCCTGAATATTTATAAAAATGCTCACCGGTTTATGAAGTCCCTGGGCTCAGCTGCGACCAGTGACAATGACCATCGTACTGCCCAATCCTTAATCAGCGCCAGGGTAATGTCCGAGTTCCAGACAATGTATGCCACGTTCAGCGATATACGCCTGCAAATGCTGTCAGACCTGGGCTACACCAACCAACAACCGCTGGACTGTGCCACCATCCTACGACTATCGTCTGGTGTCTATTCCCCTCCGGCAGTAGTCTCGCGGAATACAGCTCATCTGCTCAAGGCCATCGAGCAGCAACCACAGCCAGCCAAACCCGACGGCTTTGATCGTTTTATGGCCGACCTGGGCCAGTCCCTGCGTGGGACAACTGGCCAGAAACAGCAGTCAGCATCAGCAGCCTCCCAGCCGCCGGGGAACACAGGGCCAGTGGAACAACAGCCTGGTGACCAATTCAACAGTGATATCCTTGCCCGGCAAAAAAGGCCCCACAACCATCAGTTATTAACCAGTATCTTGCAACAGGAGCAAACCCTGTTGCTTGAGAGTATCCAGCAGCCCAATATAAACCCTGTCAGGAAACTGGAGAGTTGCACCACACCCACTCACCAAACCCGGGGCATGGCCAGTGTCCAGCCTGACCCGGGCCAATCCAGCGGCCATCCGGTTCCAAGTTCCGGCAAGGCCAGTACTCCATCGGCCATAGCCAGTACACCCGGCCCAGATAGCCATACCGCCAAAAACGCTATAACACCGGCGGACTATCCGGTTACCGACAACCTGACGCTGGCCAACTTGCTGGCCGCCAAAATCAGTGATCGCCCCATACACCTGAACAACACCATGGCACCACAAACCACGGACAAGCACACCTCCCCGCTTGACCAGTCACCGGGCATGAGGCTACTGACTGACAGCCAGGCCCTGGCCGGGCAGCTGCGGGAAGAGCTCTCGGCCCTGGCCAACGATCTGGCCACCCCGGACAAACAAGTCAGTACACAGTGGGACCAGGACGATCTGATCAATCTGGCCATTGTCCAGACCCTGCCAAAAGCATCTACCGGCAAGGTAACGGAAAACTTTCTGTTAAACATTCTCACCTCAACGTCGGTGGGCATACAACACCAGCAGCCTGACCATATTTTCCGGGCCGATGGCTCACTGCGCGGCACCAGCCAGGCCTCCGGCGCACCACTTTTCCGTGACCCGTCAACGGGCCAGACCACCGACCACGGTGCAACCCGGCAACTGGCAAAAATCATGTTACAGGCCATGGCCAGAAGCCGACTGGCTGATCAGGCAGAGAACAACGAAATACCACAGCTTCTGTCCAACAAGATCATTGACCAGGCAACACAACTGCACAGTCGCCAGCCTCAGAAGTTTATCGCTCGACTAAGCCAATGGCTCGGGCTGGAGCAGGGTTCACAGGCCAGCGCCAGGGCCTCACTGGCCACCCGTCTTGAACTGCGTCTGTCGTCCAGCCAGCGTGTCGACCTTACACCACCAACCGACCTGCCACTGGTTAACAGCCTGGTCTCCGGTCGTTACCATAAAACCCAGTCCCGCTTTATGAATCTGGCACCGGCCAGGCAACTGGAGCTGCTGGAGACTCTGGCCAGCCAACCCGACTATCTGGGTCTGGATCATTTTGCTGAACCCCTGGCCCGGTTGGAGGCCGATTTCGCCAAAGCGACACAGGCACCATCGGCTATCCCGGAAGACCCGGATCAGCCTTCGGACAGACAGCCCCCCGATTGGCAAACTTTCCAGCTGAACCAGAAAGCCTGGCAACTGTTTACCCATCTGTACAACGCCCGGTTCGAGGCACCGGCAGAGGCCATCAACCGGATAAAGACAGCGGCACTGATCCAGCGCCAGGGCATTGAGCCCCATCCGGATGATGCCCAGCGCCTTAATCAGCTGGTGGTCGCACTGCTGCCAGTGCGCACCAGTGCCAGTGACCGGGCCCGCCTGATCAACACCAGGGACAAAGCACTGCCAGGGCCAGTCAGGCTGCACCAGTTCAACCGGCAACGCATCACCGAAATTCTCAACAGTTACGCAGCCATCAAGTCGCTGGTCAGCAGACAATTCCAGCAAGTATTCGGCGACCAGATCAACGACGCCCAGTTGCAGGAGGAAGTGATCGCCCAGCTAGCAAGGACCAGTTTGCAGGAACTCAAGGGCAAAACAACCGGTCAGTGGCAACAGGCAGTGACAAGGCAAATGAACAGGGAATTTGCCGACTTTCGTAACGACCCGGCTGAAGCCAGCTGAAAAAACAGTTATTCAATCAATTTCAGGGTTAACCACTATGAATCATCCAGCCCCATCAACGACATCTGCCTATCAACCTGCGGTGACTTTTACCCGTGTCGATAGTGCCTCCGGTCAATCAGCAAAGGCCAAATTCAAGTCCCGGCAGATAGCGTCCAGCTCACAGGTGCAGCAATTGCTCAGGAGCGAAGAAAAGTTGTTCCAGTTGCACAAGCAGCTCAGTGTGCTGGAGAACAAATTTTCTGTCTGTCTAAACCAGCAGGCATCTGCATCCGTCGGGCCAAGCAGTCAACGGCCGGAAACCTACACGACCATAACCCCTGTCAAGCCGTCGTCTACTTTGCAGGTACCACAGACCTCAACCATCAGCGCCGGTACCACCATCACGCCATCAGCTACTCAACTGTCAGGCAGCTCAATAGCAGTGACCACGACCACCGGCAACGTCACGTTAGTACAGTCCGCTACGGATAAACAGCTGGCAAACATCACCCAGTCTCTCACCGACAGCGCCAAAGCTATCACCCGGCTGTTCAACGAGGGGATTGAGGCAACCCGCAACCAGACACTGACACAAATCCAGCAATTACCCACTGCTGATCAGCAGCAACACAGCATTCAGAAACGGATCGCGCTGGGGGACGGACTCAACAGCTTCAAGGGACAGTTCAGCGACCACTTTCTTGATATTTTTCAATTAGCCCATAATGCCAGCCAGTCAATACGCTCAATCGCAACGGATGATGACCGGTCAACGCTGTCAGCCAGTGCCGGAGTTACCAGCACACTGATCTCCAGCTTTCAGAACATGTACACGGCCATGGATAATCTTCGCCTGCAACTGTTTGTTGATGCCAACTATATCGACAGCAAATGGCTTACCGGGGAAGACAGCAGACAGCTGGAGGCAACGGACAACCCTGACAGGAATGCTTTGGCTGGAGACAATCTGGTCAAAGCCATCAAACAACAACCGCCGTCACAATCCCCGGACAGTTTCGACCGATTTATCGGGGATATGGGCCTGTTACTGGAAAGTCAGGACAAAATCCGGCAGTTGCATCGGGCAGAGACTAAGTCAGCAGCCACCAGCCCTGTTGTCCGCCAGCAGGAACAGCTGTGGACAGCAGCCATGAAATTTACCCGGGCCGAAATCAGCCGGACGTTGGTTGCCAACCCGGACAGAGCCCACAATCAACAGCTGCTGACGGATATTCTGCAGCGGGAAAAAGGGCTGTTTATTGATGACCTCCAGCAAATCCACCTGGACCACAGGGGCCGACTCCCCGGTGAGGTCACCCGGGCAGAGGCGGGCCAGGATGTACTCTTTCTGCCGTCTAACTTCCTGGATGTTATTCGCGACCCGGATGGTTATCGCTCAGGCCGCCTCAAAAAGCCCGCAACAGGCCTGGCATCTTCAGCCGGGCAAAACCAGCGACCGATGGTGCTTCAGCCGGGCAACACCACGGCGAGCCTTGAGCAGCCAGATACAGGCCATACCAGCAACACCCGGAATTATCGATTGACAACAGCCACCATCAAACAGTTCGCGGACAAGGCCCGGCTCAACCAGTCACGATTCAACCAGGGCATCGCCGGGGCCTACCAACAGGCACTGACACAGATAAGCCAGTTGGCGGCCCCGGACACAAACCCCGGCAGTATCAAAAAACGCGTTATCCTGGGTGATACCCTGAACCGACTCAACAACCTGTTCAGCGAAAGTTTTCGTCGTATATTCCAATCTGGCGACCAGTCCATGAACACCCTGTCGTCACTTTCAGGTGATGACGCCCAGCCAATCATTAACGGCAAAGCGCTTATCCGTACCCAGTTGACCGATACATTTACCAGCATGTACGCCACACTTAACGATGTTCGTTTACAGCTGTTTTATGCCACTGGCTATAGCGATAAGCAGACACTGAGCGCAGAGGGCATACGACATCTGGCGAATGGCATCTACGATCACACGGGCAGAAAACCATCGGCTTCAACCCACCTGCTCAAGGTGTTGTTGCAACAGCCGGTGGCATCAGAACCTGACGACTTTGACCTGTTTATTACCGACCTCACGCTGTCGCTGGAGGGTCGGGATCAGCGCAGCCAATTGCAACAGGCTGAAACAGAGTCAGGTACCGACAGTCCAGTTTTACAGGCGCGGGAAAGCCTCTGGTCAGCGGCCATGAATACCACGTCCAGCCAGCAGGGGGATGGTGATCTGCAGGCCAAACCGGACAATCATCCGTTACTGGACACGGTCTTGCACCAGGAGAAAGAGCTGTTTATTGATGACCAGCAAAAAGCCTATCTGCGCCACCATGATCATGGTGCCGATGAAGTGGCTCCTGGTGAAGCCGGCGATAATGTACTTTACCTGCCTTCTACCTTTATGGATGTGATTAAAGATCCGGATAGCTATCGTACCGTGCTGCCGAAGCCGGGCAATCCGCAGCCAGCACAGAGCCACTTCAGAAAGCGCCGGGATCTCTCCGGGCAGCCCGCCATCTCAGGGGCAAGCCAGCACAAGGGAATGCTGGCAGGCGCTCTGCAAACTCTGGGTCAGCTGGCTGGCTATCTCAATCCGCTGTCACTGGGGGGCAATGCACCACCGGGGGTTTCCGGCACTCTCCACCAGCGCAGCAACACCCACCTGACACCGTTAGACTACCCGGTTGCCAGCACCCTGATACTGGCCAATCTGCTGGCCGCCAAAGTCAGTGGCCGCCCGGCATTGCCTCCGCGGCTCACGGCTGCGGCAGATACCAGGCAGATTGGACAACGACTGAACGCCACAAGCCCGATGGACCATCTGCCAGCAAAGACCATTCCCCTGACCAGAGAGCTGGCCAGCGGCAACTATGATAAAGCTCAATCCGGCTTTATGAAGCTGCCACTGTCTGAACAGCTGGAGCTGCTGGTATTGCTGGACAAACAGCCGGATCACCTGGGCCAGAATTCTTGTTCCGGACCGCTGCGGCAATTACAGGCCGATGCCCGCAGCCTGGCGGCAGCCAACGCTGAAGAAATTGGCACCCGGACACCTGACTGGCAAAGCTTCAGGCTGAGCCAGAGAGCCTGGCAGCTGTTTACCCACCTGCACGACACCAGGGTGGAAGCCTTTGGTGAAGCGATCAGCCAGCAGAAAATTACCGAACGAATCATCCGCGAAGGGATTGAACAAAACCAGGACAATGCTCACTATCTTGGTCAACTGGTGGTGCAGTTGCTGCCGCACCGGACCAGCGCCAGCGAACAGGCCAGCCTGATGGCAACCGGCACCGAGTCCATGCCGACCGTGGCCGGGCTGCACCGATTTACCACTAAGGGCATTACCGACATACTCAGCAGCTACCGCACCATCAAGTCGCTGGTCAGCGAACAATTCCCAAAGCTGTTTGGCAACATGGTCAATGATCCCCAGCTGCAAAATGAATTAATCGCCCAGATAGCACGAACCAGTCTGCAGGAATTACGGGGCAAAACCACAGCTGATGGCTGGCAACAGGTGGTCAGGGACAACATGCTGGCAGAGTTCAGGGAGTGGCTTTGAACAAATTCAAAGTACAGTCCAGATCGAAGTAGTTGTCACATTGGGTTCTTAAGCAAAAACGGATACCCTCTGCTGCCGTGTTTTCATAGGCCTTCCTGACACAACATGACCGATCGCAAAATGTCGCTTCATTCATCCGAGTGGTCACTGGTTGCTGGCCGCGATGGTTCCATCAGGATGCGATCACGAACTGACTTGTCCAGGCCTTGCAGCGCAGCGATAGAGGATGACCAGAGTTTATTGGCAACCCCGCCCAGTACCCAGGCATAAAGCACCTGGGCCGCCAGTACCGAAGGGGTCTGTTTGACCATGATTTTCTGGAAAATATCTTTATGGGACAAGCCCAGTGCCCGGGCGTTTGCGTGGGTTTTCAGAAAATTATTCAGCACCCCGACAACTCCGCCCAGACTTGTCTGGATCACCGTCATTTGTGCCAGGGATATCTCTCCGGCCTGATGACGGGCAATCAGATGGCGATCATTGCGGTCCAGACTAAACATCAGAAAGGTACTGAGAAAATTGCTGGCACTGCCACGCACAGGGTGTGCCAGCAACCCTTGCAGGAAGTGCTGAGGCCCCACCGCTGATGTATTCTGCCGGACCTGTCGGTAGACCTGCATGGAGGTCATGGGCTGACTGGCGCAGGTCATCATGGCCGACGAGGCTGCATCCACCAGCAGGTTTAACTTTTCCTGTGGCTGTTTTGTTGAAGGAGTATCAGTTTCATTGATGTTCGCCAGCCTGCTGATGGCCTGCTCACTGGCCAAACGGGCAGAGTCAGCGATGAGATAACGAATGCCGGTGCGGCCCAGGGCAGGCAGCCACCCCCGTGACGACAACATAAGGCGCAGCTCAGGCCGTTTTCCATCGTATTGTGACTGCATCAATGGCCTGGCCAGGGAGGTGGTGATTGGCGTATTCATCAAGGCAGGTAATAACATGCTGTTGCCTGCCCAGGCCGTCAGTGTGGTCAGCCGGTATCCCCAGGACAAGACCTGAACCTGCTTTTCTGCCGGTTGAACGTCCGCTTTTTCTGGGTGATCGGCAAGGGTTGACGATGAAGAGGTCGCAGACGGTGAAACAGGCATATTTTGACCTCCGGACAGGATATTTACGTTATAGTTGGGTTTCCGGCTGATGTCATGAAATTAACATACTATTCTGATTACTCATTTATTGTTTCACCGGAACAACAACGAAATAAAAAATCATGCTTGCATCTGCACAATACTTTCAACCTACGGGCACAATACCTTCCTTATTGCCTGCACCTGATAACCAGGCTGACAATTCAACAATTAATCGGATAACAGCCGAAAAACACACTCAATATGACTGGGCAAAAACACTCTCAAAGTCCATTTTCCAAAGATTTATCAAACATGCCCAGGCAGCACGATTTATTTCCATGGACTTATTACAATGGGAGTCATTAAAAGAAATCAGTACCATTTTAACCATCTGGGATACTCTGAAAAAATACATTCCCCACAGCCCTGATGATAAATTGATCGCTTTAGATGTGGGTGCGGGTCCAAAACCAAAACTGGGGGCATGGATAGCTTTAAATACTGATTGGCCAGTACTGTCCATCGACCCGGTATTACAAACACCAAAATCAGTACTGCCTGACAATCTGACGCTGATCGCCAAGCCTGTCGAAGAGGTCGATCTATCGGAAAAATATGATCTGTCAGAATATCATGTAGTTGTTTTAATGATGCATGCTCATGTTTCAACGGATCAGGCATGCCTGCCAATCAAGACCTGTAAACGGCTCTCATTGATTACCATTCCATGCTGCGAGTTCACATCCAGACAGAACAACATTCATAACGTCCCCTTTGATTTTGAATTTGAAGCCAGAGATATGTCATCCACCCGTGGCACTGTGCGGGTATGGTGTTCCAAATCCTTTCCTCTCATTCCGACTCGACCATTGCAGAAAGATAAATGTATTGGCATTGAAGAGGTGAACGAAGTCCATCCGCTATACGCAGAAAAAAACGTTCAGCATATTAAAGTGGATACTGCCAATATATATTCTGAGTATGACGACACTATTGAACATATTGATCATTTTATCAATCACTGGCAAATATCACTACGCTCTTCCCGACATCTAATGTCTGAAGATGTATATAGCAGACCCTGGTTATTCAGGAAAAATAATATGATTAGCTGGTTATCCCGAGCCATTCATATTGAGGGAATTGCAAAAGAAATATTGCCTGATAAATACGCTGATAGAAAGACTCAGGAGAGTGTATCAGTCGTTATTGTCGAAGCAGGAAGAACCCCCCGTTTTGGCGCATGGCTGTCCGGCAAACTGAAGAAAAAAATGATATCTATATGCAAACCCTCTGATAGCAAGCAACTTTCACCTCACTGGAAGGTGGGTGTTAATCTTGACATATGCAGCCTTGAAGATCTGGATATTGAGAAAAAAAACTATGTAGTTATCGTTGTCAGTGATGAGTTTACACCGGATGGGATTGTGCCTTTATTTCATCAGGCAAATCGACTGTCAATGATTTTTAATACCAGCTACCCATGTCATCGTCGTGGACAGATCAAACCAGATGAAAGCCGACTGATCTGGGATGTCATATCGCCACTCAGAAGGTTTCATATCTGGCACTCAGTGCCTTTACCAGGTGGAATCTGAAGCGCTCCCGGTATTGGAACTATTCCCTATTCGAGTGGTTCTAAGTAGTTGGCCAAATGGAATCGTATATTTCTGGCTAAGTGGACAGTTACTATGCAAGGCACAACGCAGGGAGCATAGCCGTAGC
>NZ_PJPV01000229.1 GCF_002864045.1 Endozoicomonas acroporae | reverse complement strand
GTCTACCCTACCAGGGTAGGCATGCCACAGGGTGGGCCTTTATCACCCTTACTGTCTAATGTGGTCCTCGACGAACTCGACAAGGAGCTTGAATATCGGGGTCATTGCTTTGCAAGGCTCTTTAGTAAGAGAGTGTGATGACTTCGTTATTCTCGTCAAAAGTCAGCGTGCAGGGGATCGGGTGATGCACAGCATTACCCAATTCATTGAACGCAAATTGAAACTGAAGATTAACTCCCGGAAAAGCTCTTTATGATGAGAAGGTTGTGAAAGCAACAGAAAGCGAATTCCTGAGTTTCACCTTCACAGGGAAGAAAGTTCGCTGGGCCCAGAAGTGTCTGGACCGATTCAAATACCGGATACTCAAGTTGACCAGTCGTCGCTGGGGTGTCTCAATGCAACATCGGTTACGCAAACTGGCGCAATATATCCGGGGTTGGATGGGGTATTTCCGGTTATCGGAATATTACCGACCAATTCCCCTGCTGGATCAATGGATACGTCGGCGAATCCGTTGCTGCTTTCTGAAGCAATGGCGCAAGCCGAAAACCCGTTTTAAGAATTTGGTCAGGTTAGGCGTTGATAAAGTGAACGCCGCCAAGATCGCAGCCAGCAGCAAAGGGTATTACCGTCTGAGTAAAACTTATGCGGTACAACAGGCACTGAATAACAGTTACCTCGCGAAAATTGGGCTTGTTTCATTGAAAGACTTATGGATCAGGTTTCACCATCATCGTTGAACCGCCCGGTGCGGACCCGCATGCCGGGTGCTGTGGGGAGGGCCGGAGAAAGACCAGCCCTTACCCGATGTACGCCCGGCATGGGCATGAACTAATGGGGTGAAAGTCCCCTGTGGGAGAACCTACATCTGACTGGCGGTAAAGACGCCTGCTGATGACAACCACTAGCTTAAGGCAAGTGCAGTCCCGTGAGGGGCTGTGCGGAGGCAGTCTGAGTGCAAAGGTGCGAGCCGACGTACAGAAATCGCATATAAGGCTGAGTCTCTGGGCGAGTGAGCCAAGGATCACAAAGCCCTATGGTTCGTGAGACACGGTAAATGCGGCGGTTGTGCACTGAAAGTCCATGTCCTTATCCGGGGAGATCTGTTCAACATGCGATTGGTAACTCCCAGTTCTCAGCCACTGGTTACAACAGGCTCGGCGAGCAGTGACTCATCATCCTGTTCGAGCAAACCCGATGGCAACCAATAGCGCCAGCAGAGGCAACTCCGCATGGTGATTGGGCAGAAGTCAGCAGAGGCCATAGTAGCTGTACGACAGAAGTCATTAACGGACGGGAAGTCGTCAGCGAAGGGCCAAACATCGATGACAAAGAGGAGACTGATTCCCTCAAGGCGATGCAGCCGTCCGGCGACTCACCGTACTTGGCGACAGAATCTTTAACCAGCTTTGAACCATGATCTACTAAATTGCGTACTTGAACCGGCTAATCTGGCAAGTGCATGGAAACAGGTCAAAAGCAACAAGGGTGCTCCGGGTATCGATGGAGTCACCATTGAAGCTTATCCAGACTTTGCCAAACAGCATTGGTCTTCAGTGCGTCAAGCCTTATTGGACGGAACCTACCAGCCATCACCCGTGCGTCGGCATGTTATAGAAAAGCCGGACGGTGGTGAGCGTTTGCTGGGAATCCCTACCGTGATGGATAGGGTCATACAGCAGGCCATTGTGCAGGTGCTGACCCCTGTCTTTGATCCGGGTTTCTCTCCAAACAGCTTCGGCTACCGACCGGGACGGTCAGCACACGACGGAGTCCGTCAGGTTAAGCAGTTGATCAACAGGGGTCTGCATTACGCCGTTGACGTTGATCTGAGTAAATTCTTTGGCTGGTTTTTGCTCCTGCAAAACCAGACTTCCCACCTTCCATGGCGGTCATACGGTCAATCACGACGTTTTGATGTCGAGGGTCTCCCGTAAGATCCTCGACAAACGCCTTCTGAAACTGATTGGTCGCTATCTGCGCTCCGGTGTCATGATTGAGGGCAATGTCTACCCTACCAGGGTAGGCATGCCACAGGGTGGGCCTTTATCACCCTTACTGTCTAATGTGGTCCTCGACGAACTCGACAAGGAGCTTGAATATCGGGGTCATTGCTTTG
>NZ_PJPV01000227.1 GCF_002864045.1 Endozoicomonas acroporae | reverse complement strand
GCATGGTTTTGCCCAATGGTACAACGAAGAGCACAAGCACAGTGGACTGAAATTTCTGACACCCGGGCAAAGGCATCGTGGTGAAACCGAGATGCTTATGGCTAACCGCAGAAAGGTTTATGAACAAGCCAAAGAACGCCACCCAGAGCGCTGGGGAAAGAGGTCAACAAGGAACTGGGATCTGGCTGATGAAGTCTGGTTGAATCCCGACAGGCCTGCTGATGATCAACTAAGCAAAGCCGCTTAAGTTGAGGCGACAACTATGTTGACAAACACCGACATGGAAATTGAAATTAATTATAAAAGTAGATGGAGATAGCAATGAGTTCTATATCAGGTATCGCCTCATCCATAGGCAGCGCTTGTAAAGCAGTGTTTGATTGTGTCACTTACCCATTTCGATGGGCTTTTAATCGTACAGTTTCAATACTTTCTTCTGTTAAAACGTATCTTTTTGGGGCATCTAAACCTGAGAACCAAGGCGCGGTGCCTCATGAAACATGTGTCAGTGAACGTTCAGTTGGTAGTGTGTCAGAACCAAATGTAAGCACAGTTACTCCCGCACCTTCGTCGGATCAGTCAAAGCAAAACGAATTAAAAATAGCGAAAATTAAGGCTCTCTCAACTGATCTGATGAAAGCAGAGCAACTAATTGAAGGATTATCAGTGTTTTTGCAAGAGCAGGAAAATCAAAGTACTGAACAACGATCTGACGTCAGACAGTTAGTTAACAAAGTTACTGACCTAAAAAAGCTACACAGAATCGATGAAGATTTGGATAATGGCGTCGTTATTTCACCAGATGTTGTCAAAGACAAAGTAGCAGATGCTTTAAAAGTATTGAAGGAAGCTGTCGTGCTTATACAAAAAGATACGTTGAAGACATTGTTGGATAAAAGGCGTTTAGACAAACTTGATGAACTACTTAACGCTATTGACAATGCAAAAGCCAAGCATAGCGAAATATAGGCCAGCAAGGCAGGTCGTAACACCGATAACGGGCTGGCATTGAGTGGCGGCAGTGATTACCCGGTGAATGATCACCAGTTGGGCATGCCGGAACCGGATGTAGCGCCAGTGATCAGCCTCAGTGGTACACCACCGGAGGATGCATAGGAAGTCGATGCTGAAAGCCGCTTTTATACCTACACCTGGATGGACGAAAACGGAGGGAAGGGCCGCCATCGCTGCCCACCGGGGAGATTGTGGTCAAGCCCGGTGAAACGGTGGACATTACTGTGGGCTCAGGTCGCGGAGCCGCGGACCTGAATATTACCCATTACCGGATTTACACCAGTACCCAGATCGGCGTATACCAGCTTTGCACCCAGATCATCAATGCCGACACCGTGGCCACCGATACCCCCGCAGGCGTTACCAGCGTGGTGGATGATACGCCGCTGGACCAACGGGGCGGCATCCTGAAAACCATCGGTTGGGTTCACCACCCAATAACCTGCAAGGGATGGTGGTGCTGCGCGGTGGCGTGGCGGCGGGTTTCTCTGGCAAGGAGTTAATGTTCAGCGACCTTACCATTTATACGCCTGGCCAGCAGCCTACCGGCTGGCGATGGAGTTTGACATTCAGTCGCTGGCAGTTTGAACTGGCATGATACGGTGACTGCCTTGATTGTGGCCAGCTCGATGGCGGAGCTTTAGGGGAGCCAGTCTTCCTGCACCATCTGGCCGAAGGTCCACGGACAGGCAGAGGGAAAGCTTTTTGCCGTTAATCGCTGATGGGGCTGGACGTAGCGGTTCATATCTTCAATGGCCAGTTTTTTGGCGTCCGGGTACGCCTCGGCCAGTTGTTCATCTATTTGCGGCTTGATGTGTGGGTTTTTCTGAATCAACTTACTAATGGCCAGTCGGTTTCTGCTGATGGTCCCAAGCCAGTCCCGGCAGTTATAAGGCTCTGGCATCACCGGATTCAGTACTCGCTGCTGGTAGTCATATTTGAGCAGATGCTGGATTAAGGTCGTCAATCGGTGTTCCAGCGCACCCAACTCACTGCCCATGCTTTCGATTTCCCAGAACAGGTTGTCAATGTCCAGTTGGTCATACTGGCCGTTACGGAATTTTTCTTTTTGCTGTTCAATCCACTGATACCGGTCAGTTTCATACAGATTGTTTTTGCTGTTTTGCATTGCCTGCATCCTTTAATTCACAACCAACAATCTTAGGATACCCATGCCCAAATTTCCTGCCCTGCCCGCCACGGTAGACCGTTACGTGCGCGAGTTTCTGAATAAGCTGGTTGGCCGTTCCGGCAAGGCCGGTGACCGTGTAGACATGATCAGCGACTTAACCGACTTGGGGTGGCAAAGGGGAAAGCCCACCGGCTCAGTCTGCCTGCCAGTGCCGTGGGCAGCGTGACGCAGATACTGGAGCCGGTCAATGGCGTGGAGCTGCCGGACAACCCGCAGAACGCCGCCGGGCTCAGTGCTGCCGGTGTCTTTGGGGCAGTGCTCCGGCAATGGGAGACACCGGCCTATAAGGGGCATAACCATACCGAAGTGTGGCGCACGCAGATAGATGACCGTGAACAGGCTTCACTGGTCCATGAGGCCAATGGCAGCCGCTATACCGATGTGACCGGCAACACCACCCGGCACTATTACTGGGTGCGCCACGTCAACAGTGGCGGCCAGGTCGGCGGTTTTAACGCACTGGCCGGGGCAGCGGGCCAGGGGCCATCATTAATCTGGCTGACCTGCTGCTGGAAAGCCCGGAGCTTTCAGAACAGCCATTTTCGGTGCGCAATATCGGCACCGAAGCGCAGCCGGAGTATGTGCTGATCTTTAACCTGTATTCCGCAGTTGAACTAAACAAAAACAGCTTAAACCCTTCTATATGCAGGTGTATATCTTAACCGTAAAGCCCAGCCTCCTGGCTGAGCCGGTAAATTCGGTCACACGCTTATGTAGCAAGGGGTAAGGCAATATAAGATTGCAGTTAGAGGAATACAGGTTTATGAAATTTAAAGCCTTCAACCGCAGCAAGGATGCCGAGGAAGAGCTGTCGGTTTTGCAGCGGCGAGAGAAACGGCACCATGATGTTCGGGACCGGTTGCACATTTCTGAAGAGGAGCTTGCGGGGCTTGAGGAGCATATTGCGGATTTGGAAGAGAAGCTGGCAGAGTGGCGGGCTCTGGTGGCGGAGGTGTAAGTAGTTAACCAAATGAAATCCTATTTTCTGACTAAGTGGACAGTCACTCTGCGGCGTTACAACTCCGGTCACATAGCTACGGCTATGCTCCCTGCGTTGTGCCTTGCATAGTAACTGCCCACTTAGCCAGAAATATACAATTCCATTTGGCCAACTACTTAAGGCCGTTCAACAATTGCTGGATAAAATAATAGGCTGACTCAGGCATGGTCGAATCCATAAAAAAGGCCCGCATGTTGCAATAACGCTTATGGCGTTCTGCTCTCCCTGCAGGCCTTTTACTGCTTTCTCATTGTTAGACTGGTGCCGTCTGGTTATTCGACTGCACAGTATTTCCTTTATTGATACCCTGCCCATGTAGGCAGGGCATTGTTCCGATCACTTGGTCAGGGCAGTTTTGCTGCCATCTGAATGCCACTGATAAACGACAAAGCTGAAGTCCTTCAGGTCACCCTTGCCATCAAAGCCAAGCTCACCGGTTGGTGTTTTGAAGTTATTGGCCCGCAGGCTGCTGGCAACTTTCTCAGGGTCTTCACTGGCGGCCAGCTTCATGCCATCTGCCATGACCTGCACCGCAGAGTAAGCGGGAAAGACAAACGGGCCGGAAGGGTCTTCACTCCTGGCCTTGAATGCCTCCACCAACCGGGCATTGGCCGGATCCTGGTCAAAACTCTTGGGCAGAGTTACCAGCAGGCCTTCTGAGGCCTCACCGGCAATGGCAGAGATATCCTTGTTGCCGACGCCTTCAGGCCCCATGAACTTAACATCCAGTCCCTTCTCTGCACTTTGACGCAAAATCAAGCCCAGCTCAGGGTGATAACCACCGTAATAGACGAAATCGACATCTTCTTTCTTGAGCTTGGCAATCAGGGCAGAGAAGTCTTTGTCGCCGGCCGTTACACCTTCATAAAGGGCGACTTTAACTCCGGCCTTCTGAACTTCGTCACGAACACTGGCGGCCAAACCTTCCCCGTACTGCTGCTTGTCGTGAATTACCGCCATTTTCTGAGGTTTTACCGCATCAATGATGTATTTCGCAGCCGTTGGCCCCTGCATGCTGTCCAGACCGATGGTTCTGAAAATCAGCTCATAGCCACGGGTGGTGATGTCCGGGCTGGTTGAGGCAGCGGTGATCATCAAGACACCTTCATCTTCATAAATATCAGAAGCAGGCTGAGTTGAAGAAGAACAGAGATGACCGACAACAAATCGAATATCGTCGTTTACAATTCTGTTGGCAACCGCTACGGCTTGCTTGGGGTCACAGGCATCATCGAAGACAACCCCTTCCAGCTCCTTGCCATTGACGCCACCCGCCTGGTTAATCTGCTCAATGGCCATTTTGGCACCAATAAACTGCATATCGCCGTACTGGGCAACCGGTCCGGTTACCGGGCCTGCCAGGGCGATTTTAATGGTATCTTCTGCGGATGCGATGGATGCACTGCCCAGTGCCACTGCGGCAGTCAAGACTGCCATTTTTTTATTGAATGATTTCAGCATGTCAGTCACTCTTTATTGTTGTTTTTCATGCCTGAGTTTACAGGGCATTCACTACGCTCAACGCAGGTCGCCAAGCATTTTTATTATTAGCAATAGCTATATTAAGGATTTTTTCTATTCGATCCAGCCTAATATTGCGGTTTTTTTATGGAAACAGCGGGATCCACCTATCAACAACTAAAAATCACAACTGTTCCAGAGAACCCGCTTTAATCATTTGCCGGCAATTGTTCTAACACCGTCGTTTGTACCTAACAGCAGCACATCAGCAGGACGACAGGCGAACAGACCATTGGTCACCACACCAACAATGCCATTGATCTTTTGTTCCAGTGCAACCGGGTCCAGAATCTTCATATTCCAGACATCCAGAATCACGTTACCATTATCGGTCACCACCCCTTCGCGGTAGGCAGGATCCCCTCCCAGCTTTACCAGCTCACGGCCAACATGACTGCGAGCCATGGGAATGACCTCCACCGGCAATGGGAATTCACCCAGCACACCGACCGCCTTGCTCTCATCGGCAATGCAAATGAACTCTCTGGCTACCGCTGCAATGATCTTTTCCCGGGTCAGTGCCGCACCACCTCCTTTAATCAGGTGAAGATGTTCATTGGCTTCATCTGCCCCATCAATATAAAAACGCAGGTCAGACACCGTATTCAGGTCATAGACAGGAATACCATGGGATTTCAGCTGCTCGGTAGATGCCTCAGAGCTGGAGACACAGCCATCAAAATCATCCTTGTATTCAGCCAGCGCATCAATAAAAAAGCGCGCAGTAGAGCCGGTGCCAACACCGATCACCATATCTTTTTCCAGATGGGGCAGGATATATTGCAATGCGGCTTCGGCGGTGGCCTTTTTGAGCTGATCCTGATTCATGGGGTTTCCTGATAATACTGAGCGGTTAATAGGGCTGAAAACGCGCCGTATATTACACCATTTTCCGGCAAATTGGACGAGTGCCATCCTGAAGCTTATTCCTATAGAATGAGAGCTTCGCAGCACTGCCTGAACTCAATAAAGCTAACAGAAGACACCAGCAGGACAGCATGCCACACCGTTATATTCGAAAAATACTGGAAGCCAGGGTCTATGATGTCGCCATCGAAACCCCGATTGATGAGGCCCGCTTCCTCAGTCAGCGCCTGGATAACCGGGTTCTCCTGAAGCGGGAAGACTTACAACCGGTATTCTCCTTCAAAATTCGGGGCGCTTATAACAAGCTGGCCCAGCTCACGACGGCAGAAAAAGAACGTGGCGTTATTGCCGCTTCGGCCGGAAATCATGCTCAGGGAGTAGCCCTGGCCTCCCGGGAAATGGGGATCAAGGCCACCATCGTCATGCCGGTCACCACCCCCGAGATCAAAGTGAAGTCGGTGCGGGCTTACGGAGCCAGGGTCATACTGCATGGCGACGCTTTTGACCAGGCTCTGGCCCACTCTTTTAAGCTGGTTGAAAAGCACGGCTACACCTTTATTCACCCTTATGATGATATAGATACCATCGCAGGTCAGGGCACTATTGGCATGGAGATCCTGCGTCAACAGACCGGTGCCCTGGATGCGGTATTCATCCCGGTGGGCGGTGGTGGTCTGGCGGCAGGTATCAGCGCCTATATCAAGTACCTGCGGCCCGACGTCAAAGTCATCGGTGTTGAGTTTGAAGAGTCGGCCTGCCTGAAGGCGGCGCTTGATGCGGGTGAACGGGTTGTCCTGCCCCATGTGGGCATCTTTGCCGATGGTGTAGCGGTGGCGCAGATTGGTGAAGAGACATTCAGGATATGCCGGGATTGTATCGATGAGGTCATCACCGTCACCGCTGACGAAATCTGTGCCGCGATCAAGGATATCTTTGATGATACCCGCTCTGTCTGTGAGCCTGCCGGTGCCCTGGGCATTGCCGGTATGAAGAAGTATGTCAGCCGGGACAAGGTCCGGGGCCAAACCCTGCTGGCCGTTGACAGCGGTGCCAACATCAACTTTGACCGTTTGCGCTATGTCTCGGAACGCACAGAACTGGGTGAAAAGCGTGAAGCGATCATCGCCGTTACCATTCCGGAGCAACCCGGAAGCTTTAAACAGTTCTGTGAACTGCTGGGCCGCAGAAATATCACCGAGTTTAACTATCGCTACCATAACCCGGACAAAGCCAGAATCTTTGTCGGTGTTCAGGTCCACCCGGATCAGATGCCCATCGACCGGCTGGTTAATGAACTCCAGCAGCACGGCTACCCCGTGGTTGACCTGACCGACAATGAAATGGCCAAACTCCATGTTCGGCACATGGTGGGCGGGCATAGCGAAACGGTAAACAATGAACAGGTTTACCGGTTTGAATTCCCGGAGCGCCCGGGAGCCTTATTAAACTTCCTGAGCAAACTGGGCCAGCGCTGGAATATCACCATGTTCCACTATCGCAACCACGGAGCGGCCTATGGACGGGTTGCGATAGGCCTGGATGTCCCGGAAGAGGAGCACCAGCATATCCCGGAATATCTTGATGCCATTGGCTACCGCTACTGGTCTGAAAATGAGAATGAGGCTTATAAGGCGTTCCTGGGAGACTAGTGCAGAAAAGCGCTAATCTCCATACCCTCCCATGGCTGAGTATCACCACCCCCGAAAACGAGCCTTTCCGTGCAGGTCGGCACCTGAAGAAGCCGACACCCGAACCAACCGCCATGCACCATGATCTCTAAGTTTTATGGCGTATGCCGGTGGGGCCACGAGTCCAAAAATCCAATAAATAGGTACCCACTAAACGATCCTGCCTGCAACAACAAGCTTCACTCTTCCTGAAAAGGGGAACAGCCACGGAACTTATTAGTACTTTTGTACTCTAAAAATTTTAAGCAGATTAATCATAAGAATTAAATAACACAGGGATATTACGTAATGGATCAAATTAAACTGGATGCTCAGTCAGCACTTTTATATACATGGCACAAAAATGCAGAATCCCTACTGCTAATCAGGGCCATAAAATGCCTTATTAATGGCATCAAGGCCTATTTTGGTCGTTTTTCTGTCAGCGCCTTAGACAGTAACACCCACAAGCTGATGAAAGAACACCCAGATGCACTGTATACCCAAAAACTCGGCAAACCATTAAATGTCTTTGATATCAGCATCCCGTCAGCCTGTAAGAGCTCAACTCCCTATATTTCCAATAAAATAGAAAAACTGTATAAAGAAGGGCGCGGAATGCTGGTTAAACTTGCTTTCAATGAGAATGGCAGTGTTGCCCCAATCCCCATATATTATTCCGATAATTCCTCCTCCCCCATATTTCTTAATTGTCAAGTCCACCGCTCTGATACTGACACCGTAGCGCCTGGAGAAGCAATATGCTGCGAACATTTCGCCTGGGCTTATGCCACAAAAGTGTTCGGTCGGGGAAAAGATACTTTTAAAACAATAAACACCCCGGAAAAAATACAAACAACCTTTGCCAATACATATGCTAATCCATCAATGGCTGCGTTCCATAAGAGCCCACGAACTGAAAGAACATATTATGCTGATGGATATTATTTCTTGAAGAAATTGTTTCCTGAGGTTCTTACGAGGCTGGTTGAAAAGCACTGGAATATGATAAATGGTGATGAAAAGAATTTTCTTTTTGAGACACGAGGTAACGATATACGTGGCCACCTAATGGCCCTGAGATTAAAGAAGCAGGATGGGTGCATGAAGGTTATTTTTTACGACCCTAACAATACACTCATGCACAAAACATTCCTTCTCTCGGAACCAGGTTTGGCTGCACACATTAACATTGAAGATCTCGGAACCAGCGTCTTCTTTGATGTAGGAGCTCTTGTTAATATTGATGACAGGAAGAGGTCTGCTGATGAGTGTAATATCCAGTTATTTGGTGGCTCATATTACCAGTTCCTGGCGATTGCATTTGTTCTTGGGCATAACGATCATCCCCGATTCCGGCCGAGAAGAGAAATTGATTGATAGATCACCACATAGCTTACCTGGCATTTTTTTATAAACCGGGATGTGCGATCCCGGCTTATAAAAAACATACACCCTCTCAAACATAAAACATCACTCTTTCCTGAGCTGAGGGATAGCCGTGGAACTTTTTAGAACTTTTATCCTCTAAAATTTTCAAGCAAATGAATCATGAGAATCAAACAAGGGATATCATGTAATGGAACAAATCAAGCTTAGTGTTTTGTCAGCACTATCACATTCATGGTATAGACATTCAGAATCCTTACTGATAATCAGGGCTATAAAATGCCTTGTTAATGGTACCAAGGCATTGTTTGGTCGTTATTCTGTCAGCGTTTTAGAAGGTAACACCCAACAGCTGATGAAAGAACATCCAAATGCCCGGTTTACCCAAATACTCCATAAACCATTAAGTGCTTATAACATTAGCATCCCGTCAGCCTGCAAGCGCCCAACCGGCTATGTTTCCAATAAGACAGACAAACTGCATGATGAAGGGCGCAGGCTTCAGGTTAAACTCGCTTTCAAGCAGGATGGCAGTGTTGTCCCAATCCCCATGTATAACTCCGATAATACCTGCTCCCCCATATGCCTTAATGGCAAAGCCCACCGCTCTGATACTGACACCAAAGCACCCGGAGCAAAAATTGTCTGCCGACATTTCGCCTGGGCTTATGCCACAAAAGTGTTGCTGGAGTAATACAATAAGTGCAACAGGCTGAAACTTG
>NZ_PJPV01000226.1 GCF_002864045.1 Endozoicomonas acroporae | reverse complement strand
TGCGTTGCTCTAGCTCCTGCATCCATGCAGTCGTGCTTCGTTACAACTCCGGTCACATAGCTACGGCTATGCTCCCTCCGTTGTGCCTCGCATAGCACCTGCCCAAGTAGCCAGAAATATGTGATTCCATATGGCCAGCTACTTATTAAGGGGTTAAGCAATAGTGAAGATGTATAGCGACCAAAGAACAGAAAAGTGAAAGAGTGTCGGGACAGTTAATGACCATAAGCGGCAAATAATCGCTTTTTTTTAACTGTCACTTTTCCAGCACTGTTCTGATTTATCAGTTATTCTTGTGGACTTTTTTTGTCGGACAAAAGGCATGATCGAAGCGCCTGCGGAACAACTTGATATTATCTATCAGGATCAATGGCTGGTGGCTATCAACAAACCCTCCGGCTTGCTGGTGCACCGCTCCATGATTGATCGTCATGAAACCCGCTTTGCCATTCAGCTATTGAGGGATCAGATCGGTCAACCTGTGTTTCCCCTGCACCGGCTGGATAAACCAACGTCTGGAGTGCTTGTGTTTGCCCTGTCGTCCGAAGTTGCCAAACGGGCAGGTGAGCAGTTTCAGGAAGGCCGGATCAGTAAAATCTATCATGCCATTGTCAGGGGCTATGTGCCCCAGTCCGGTGTGATTGACCACCCGTTGAAGGAAAAACTGGATAAAATAGCCGATCGCAAGGCACGTCAGGATAAACCTGCCCAGGAAGCGGTCACCGAATATCATCGGCTGGCGACGGTTGAGCTGCCAATAGCCATTGATCGATACCCATGCAGCCGCTATTCGCTGATGGAGGCAAAGCCCAAAACCGGTCGCAAGCACCAGATTCGTCGGCATTTGAAGCATATTGCCCATCCTGTTATTGGTGATGCAAAACACGGCAAGGGAAACCATAATCGGTATTTTGCCGAGAACTTTGCTGCGAACCGATTACTGCTGCATTGTTCTGTCATGGCAATGAACCACCCGGTTACCGATAAGCCCATCACTTTTTATGCGCCGATGGATAGTGTTTTTGATCAACTTCTGCAGCGATTTGGCTGGACAATGCCAAATCCCACGGTATAAATGCCCTTTTGAGCGAATTGAGGTATACCCATGAAAAACATCATGTCTGGAATGCTGGTGTCGCTGGCAATTTTTCTGGCTGGTTGTGCATCCACCCAGGAGTCACAGCAGGTTAATGCAGAAAAGCCGGAAGCAGCCGTAACCCGTCAGTTTACCGGTTCCACCATGACCCCGGATCCTGTTATGCAGCAGGTGATGGCGTTGAGCCAGGCAGGTGTCCTGAAGGATGTTCGCATGACCCGCTCTATTCCTGCCCAGATCACCGCAACCGGACCTGAGAATGTTCTGGCTTGCATCGCTACGGAAGGGAGCCGCTGGCTGGAAGAGCACCAGGAGTGTGAGTTCATGGCAGAAGAAACCTGTACACAGCTGGGTGGTGAATTCAGCCCTTGTGCATCGTCCTGTCGAAATGATCCGGACGCCATGGTGTGCAATTTGATGTGTGTGCAAGTCTGTCAGTTTTAATCCATCGATCTCGCAAAGTCATCGGGTTGGTTTTGCGAGCGACCTTTCTCTTTCCTTAAATTTCCCCTTGAAGTGTTTGTCTAACCTCAGTCCTGCTGATGGATAGGTGTTTTTACGAGTTTGATTAAATATTATCCAATAAATATCCTATTTATGAGTTTTTCTTAAATTTCTTAATTTAATGGGTAATAATTAAAGCTGCGGTTTGTTTCTCAGCATTGTACCCGATAAATACCTATTATATTTTTAGTCGTATTGTATGAAAACACTGCAGCATTTATCCGGTTATGCCTTCAGCAGTTATCAGCTGGGCCTGTTCAGGCAACTGGGAGAGTTCAGAGGCCGCCAGCTGGTCACTATTCGTCAGCAGCCGGAGGTTATGGATACGCTCCGTCAGGTTGCGGTACTGGAGTCTGTGGAATACAGCAGCCGGTTGGATGGCATTGTCGCTTCAAGAGAGCTGGTTCGTAAGCTGGTGCACCGGGAATACCGTCCGACTGCACCGGTTGAAAGGCAGGTTGCCGGCTACCGTGATGGCCTGGAGATTGTGGTTGAGCCGGGCGAACACATGACCCTGTCGGTTAGCCTTATCCGCCAGCTGCATGCCATGTTATATGCCCATGTGCCTCACGAAGGCGGACGCTGGCGGGTTACCAATAAAGAGATTGTTGAGCGGGACAGCAAGGGGCAAAGAATCGGTGTTTTATATCGAACCATGCCTGCCAGGGCCATTGCCGGGGCCATGGACGAGCTGGTTGCCTATTACCATGAAGGACTTCAGCACCAGGTTGAGCCTCTGCTGCTGATACCAATCGTGGTGTTGGATTTTCTCTGTATTCATCCTTTCAGCGATGGCAATGCCCGTATCGCCTGGTTGATCATGGCGATGATGCTGGCGCTTAACGGATATCAGGTGGCCCAGCTGATTAGCCTTGAGCGGATTCTGGTGAAGCATGAACAGGCCTATACAAGGGCGTTACAGTTGAGTGTAAAAGGCTGGCATGAAGGGCAGCACAATCCGATGCCATGGATCGATTTTTTCCTGAATACCCTGATTCGTGCTTACGATGAGCTGGAAGATAAAATTCATACTCTGCAGTGGCAGGGCAGTCGTGCGCCCAAATCGCAGTTGGTAAGGATGGCCATTGAGCAGACCAGCCATGCTTTTTCCATTGCGGATATCTGCCTGCAAATCCCCACGGTCAGTCGGGAACTGGTCAAAAAGGTGGTTCAGCAGATGCGCGTTGAAGGCTTGCTGGAACCAGTAGGCAGAGGGCGTGGTGCCCAGTGGCAAAAGCGTAATTCCTGACCGGGCAGCGCGAAAACGGCGAAGGAAAGTAAATCAGTAAAGAAGTCATCTCTTATGAGCGAGGTGGCTTCTATGCCTTTTCCTGATCTGAACGTGTTCTAAAGCTCCTCTTTTTCAAACACAAAGATGCCGTCCTGCAAGGATACCCGGCCTCCGTCATATCGAGCAGCATTCCAGTCTATTGTTGAGCCGTAGTTGGTTTGCAGGTATTGATAAAGTGCAACATTATTTTGGTCAGCAAGGTAATGAATGAGCGTTTTTCCGGAACATTTGTCCTGATGATTGGGATTTGCACCACATTTAATCAGTAAATCAACAACCGGGAACTGATCTTCCTTGACAGGGTTATGTTGGCTTACAAAAAAAAGAAGACTATTTAACCCCCCATTCCATGTTTCTGCATTGAGAGCGGCTGGCAAGCTCTGGTTTCCCTGTTTGATGAGTTGAAGTAGCAGGTTAAGCGTTTCTATCTTCCCGTACTCGCAAGCAAAATGAATGGCTGTTCTACCATTTCCCTCATGTATAAAGACAGAGGCACCATTTTCAAGTAAAAAATTGATCATCGGAAGGTCATTATTATGGATCGCAACATGTAATGGTGTTTGTCCTAAATGATTTTGTTGATTTAAATCACTGTTAAAATGTTGGGGCAAGGCATTTTTCCATAATTGAGCCACTGGCAGTTTTTCATGCACCGCTGCCATATGTAAAAGAACATCCCCATCCTTATCAGGATATTCCCCAATTAAGGTCATTAACTGTAACTGAGTGTTTGCAGGTAATTTAGGTGGGCATTCAACGGGATATGAAGCTCTTTGGAGTAAAGTACGCTGGCGAGATTCATCCCTCTCGGCTTGATGACAGGATGTCGTAATGCTTGCCAGTCGCTCTTCCAGACCTGCACCACTGTTGGCAGCACTGCCTGCACCACTATTGGCATCACTGGTAGAGAGATATCTATTTTCGTGAGTGGGGGCAGATAAGAGCGGTTTTGCATTGGTATCCAAAATATCCTCCTCAATTTTAGACACGTTAAAACCGTTTAGACCAATATCAGAGTCGATAGTTTCAGAAGGCGTGATTATAAGTAGTTAACCAAATGAAATCGTATTTTCTGTTTTCCCGGATCAGCACCTTAACCGGAGCTGACCCGGGGAGCTTTTAAAGCATCCGATGCAGAACATCATGCTCAGGCTTATCGAAGTAACGATGTTTAATGGTGGCCAGAATGTGCAGTACCACAATGCCCAGCAGAACATAGGGAATAATGACGTGGATATCGTGGAGTCGGCCCGCCAGCTCAGGATTCTTTTCCAGGAAGCTGGGCATGACCAGGTTGAACAGCGGCACCTTACGACCGGCAGCGTCAGACATCAGGTAGCCACTCACCGGTACCAGGAACATAAAGAGGTAGAGGAGCCAGTGCACCAGTGTCCCCAGTTTTTTCTGATAAGTCGGCATGCTGTCTGGCAGTTTCGGAATCTTGCTGGCCCAGCGAATCACCAGACGGGCGAATAACAGGAAGATCACCAGAACACCGAAGGATTTATGTAAGTGGTAAATGTCGTATTTATAGCTGACGTTGTCTTCCAGGCCGACCATATACCAGCCAGCACCAATGATGCCCAAAATAAGAAGACCGACAGTCCAGTGCATCAGGCGCATGAGTACGGGGTATTTATCAGAGTTGCTCATCGGTTTGCCCTGCTTTTTTTAGTTAATGGATATCATAATTTATTATAGTGTTTTGGTGCTATATGAATTCATAGAGCTCGTCTCAAAGCGTAACCGTTGCTGAAAAATCCTGGTTGAGTCTTTTCGCTTCAGGCAAGGAACTTTGTGATGGCAATCCGAGACTAACGAGTAGGCAGATAAAGTTAGATCTTTGCTTATGAATATTGTCTCAACAACACCATTGCAAGCCTGTCGTGACGTTTCAGAAAACACTTTTGACCCGTCCATCCACAAGCCTGATGATGCCAAACAGTCCAGAGGATTTGGTGCTGTCCTCAGATCCGGGGTCACGTCTATATTGCAACGGGCCGGGGCGGATGACCAACTCTGGCTCCGACAGGCACAGGAAGGAGGCAATCGCCTCATGACTCGCCTGATGTCTGCGGTACCTGTTGTTTATTCCTTGCTGATCATCAATAGCCTGCCCACCGCTAACGGTTGTGAATGGGGGCCTTCAGGCTTACGAAATGGAACACTGTCGGCGAATCCTCACCTGGGTTTTCCTGAGCCGGAAGTGGAGTGGGCCGATGTGGCAAGTGATGTTGTATTGTATGGTGGCTGTGCGACGGTGGTTGCCAGCCACATTGCCAGATTCGTAGCACGGCTCTATGCCGGTAAACAGTCAAGTGAGCAGGTGCCGGAACCGGGTCGTATGGAAAATAATGTCAAGGAGCTGGCGAAAAAAATGCTCCGTACAGAGGCCAGTGAAGTGGTGAAATCCGTGGTCTTGGTGGCAAGTGTCGTCGGTATTATTGATTATTTGAAAATGAAAATTGATAGAGAACGTCCCTATGTCCTGAATCCTGACTATATCCATGGAAATCTGTGCATGGACCCGGATGATTTCAAGGCCATGCCCTCGGGGCATGCGTCAGTTTCGGCTATTGCCTGGTCGCAGGTTGTTCTTAATGTTATAGATACTGCGGCGATGTCTTCCCCGGCCTTCAAGCGCTTGCTGTCAAAAATGGCAGTCTTCTCAAACCAGCCGCTTTCTTCACCGGCCGGGAAGCGGGTTATTGCCTTTGCAGGTGCCATGGGTTTTGGAGCCCTGGCTGGGGCATTAAGGGTTCTGGCGGCCAAACATGATGTTATTGATGTGTCCGTCGGCGCGGGTATAGGCATCATTGCCGCTGCTTGCTCCCCATATATTCGCAGTGGTGTTTTTAACCATGGCGCTGTAGTGGATAAAAATACCGGATATTACTATGACGATGACGTGTATAGTCGAGCTGTTGAAGCAGGGGGGCCGATGCAGGATAGGGATAATCAAGAGGCAGAGGCGATGGTGTGATGGGATTGATAATACCATCATCATGCAGGTTGGAAGATTGGCAAATTTCAGGAGCCAGCAAGCTTTTTATATGACCAGATGAATGCGGACCACAATGCACCTTGCGACCCGCCCTCGTCTAATGCCATCAGATGTTAAGGGCAATCACCCTTCCAGCTTACTGGCGATGCTCTCAATCGCTGCCGGGTACTGCACATCGATGTCTTCATTGGAACCAACGCTCAGGCCGAGATCCCTGACCAGGCCATCTTTCAAACCATAAACCCAGCTGTTTACGGTCAGTTTCTGGCCGCGATCCCAGGCATCCTGAACGATGGTTGTCTGACAGACGTTCAGCACCTGTTCCAGAACGTTCAGTTCACACATTCTCTGAAACTGCTCATCATCACTGCCAGCATTCTCTAGCAGCTCAGTGTGCTTTTTCTTAACGTCCTGCACATGCCTGAGCCAGTTATCGATCAGCCCCAGTTTGGAGTTGTTCATGGCTTCGCGCACACCGCCACAGCCGTAATGCCCCGTCACAATAATGTGCTCTACCTTCAGGTAGTCCACAGCATATTGGAGGACTGACAGACAGTTCAGGTCGGTATGAACCACCACATTGGCCACGTTTCGGTGCACAAACAGTTCGCCCGGAAGGAGGCCGACGATTTCGTTGGCAGGGACCCGGCTGTCCGCACACCCGATCCAGAGATACTTGGGGGCCTGCTGCTCAGAGAGTTGTTCAAAAAAGCCGGGCTTTTCTTCACGAATGGACTTGGACCATTGGTTATTGTTTTCAAGGAGGTTTGCCAGACTGGACATAGTTTCCTGATCCATATTTCGGTTCCATAACTGGAAAACGTTATAGCAACTCCGCTCTGGCAAAACCAGTACTCAAATGTAAGAGGTTTGTAACCGGGGCATGCGGTGGCGATGTTCCAGATTAGTGCAAGCTCTGGGGTGCCGCTGATGTAGCTGCACCGTTGTTGCTATCTCTGAAGTTTTCTTACGGGCTTAAATAGGCAGGGTATTTGTCCGCCAGAATAAGCTAACACTAATAAATTCAGCTGGTTATCAGGTTTTCTGGCATTTGGCATGTTTTCTGCTCAACCACCGGCAGTCGATCTCTGTGCGTTGACTGATACCGGAAAAGAGTGATGCCTGATTACGGTGATCACAGTTCAAGGCACAGAGATCAGTTATCCAGGGGAGGGGAATAATGAAGTGGTTCAAGCCTTTTAAGAAGGCATCGGTTCAGCAGGCTGCCAGGTTAGGTAAGGTTGCTGCCATCAGTGCCGTCATGGGGGTGAGTGCTTTCACCGGGCAAGCCAGCGCCAAGGCAGACTTTGAGCTTGGCTATCCGGAAAAGGAAGAACTGACCATTGGCTTTATCAAGCTGACCGATATGGCACCCATTGCCATTGCTTACGAGAAGGGCTTTTTTGAAGATGAAGGGCTCTACGTCACCATCGAAGCCCAGGCAAACTGGAAGGTGCTGCTTGATGGCGTGATTGACGGGCGTCTGGATGGTGCCCACATGCTGGCTGGACAGCCTCTGGCGGCCACCATGGGCTTTGGTACCAAGGCCAATATCATTACACCATTCTCGATGGACCTGAATGGTAACGGGATTACGGTGTCCAATGAGATCTGGGCCCAGATGAAACCCAATATCCCCAAAATGGCCGATGGCCGACCTCAGCACCCGATCAAGGCGGATGCCCTGAAACCGGTGGTTGAGAAATTCCAGTCTGAAGGCAAGCCGTTTAATATGGGGATGGTTTTTCCCGTCTCTACCCACAATTATGAACTTCGCTACTGGCTGGCCGCTGGTGGTATTCACCCCGGATTTTATGCGCCCCATAAAGGGGATACCTCTGGCCAGATCGATGCCGATGCCTTGCTCTCCGTCACACCACCACCGCAGATGCCATCCACCATGGAGGCTGGCACTATCTATGGTTACTGTGTCGGCGAACCCTGGAATCAACAGGCGGTCTTCAAGAATATCGGCGTGCCGGTGGTGACCGATTATGAGATCTGGAAAAACAACCCGGAGAAGGTGTTCGGGATTACCGAGGAGTTTTATAACAAGTACCCCAATACCACCATACGCCTGACACGGGCCCTGATCCGCGCAGCCCAGTGGCTGGATGCCAACGATAATGCCAACCGGCCTGAAGCGGTGAAAATCCTGTCACAATCCAACTATGTGGGCGCTGATTATGAAGTCATTGCCAACAGTATGACCGGCACCTTTGAGTACGAGAAAGGCGACAAACGACCAGTAGAAGATTTCAATGTGTTCTTCCGCCACAACGCCACTTACCCCTACTACTCCGATGCGATCTGGTATCTCACCCAAATGCGCCGCTGGGGGCAGATTGCAGAAGACAAGAGCGATGAGTGGTACAAAGAGCTGGCAGCCAAAGTCTATCGTCCGGACATCTATGAAAAAGCGGCACTGTCGCTGGTGGATGAAGCTCTGGTTAAGTTGCAGGACTTTCCGGACTTCGAGTCAGAAGATGGCTTCCGTGATCCACAGACACACTTCATCGACAACCTGGTCTACAACGGCAAAAAGCCAAACGACTACATCAACCAGTTCAACATCGGTCTGAAGCAGGGTGACAGGATTTGATCCTGTTACCTTTTTTAAGGGAAGAGAAGGAGAGTGGATTATGACGGATGCCTCGGTTGTCAGTCAGTCAGTCAATGAGAGCAAGTCATCACCGTTGTCTTTTCTTGCCGGGCCGGGCATTACGGTGAATCCCGGTAAAGTGTTCAGCACGGTACTGATGCCCATCATTGGCATCGTCGTCTTTCTGCTGATCTGGTCTGGCGCTGCACGGAATATTGATACCTCACTGGGTAAATTTCCCGGGCCAGTGGCGGTGTGGGAGCAGTTTGGCTCCCTCTACCAGGAGCATGTCACCGAACGGGAAAAGGCAGAAGCCTTCTATCAGCGGCAGGAAAAACGCAATGCTGCCCGTGTCGCCAAAGATCCTGACTATGTGCCAAAAATCCGGGCCTATACCGGCAAGGAAACCTTTCTTGATCAGATCGTTACCAGCCTGGTCACCGTGATGAGCGGTTTTCTGCTGGCAGCCCTGGTTGCCATACCCCTGGGTATCGCCATCGGTCTTAATAAAACCCTGAATGCCGCGGTGAACCCGATCATTCAGATATTCAAACCGGTTTCACCCCTGGCCTGGTTGCCGCTGGTGACCATGGTTGTCAGTGCACTCTACATCAGCCCTGATCCTCTGGTAGCCAAGTCTTTTTTAAATTCGATGATCACCGTGATGCTCTGCTGTCTGTGGCCCATGGTGATTAACACGTCGGTGGGTGTCTCTTCCCTGGACCGTGACTTGATAAACGTCAGTCGTGTATTGCGACTGCCTGCCCTGAAACACGTTCAGAAAATTGTCCTGCCCGCATCGGTACCGATGATTTTTACCGGCATGCGACTCTCCCTCGGAGTTGCCTGGATGGTGCTGATTGCGGCAGAAATGCTGGCTCAAAACCCCGGGCTGGGCAAATTTGTCTGGGATGAGTTTCAAAATGGCAGCTCAAATTCGCTGGCACGCATTATGGTTGCCGTGATCGTCATTGGTGTGATTGGCTTTGGCCTTGATCGTGCCATGCTGGCCATCCAGCGTTTTGCCTCCTGGGATAAAAGCAAAGCCACTCATTAATAAAGGGAGCCCTGCTCATGAGCACACTGCTGGATATCAGTCATATCGATATGGTGTTTGATACACCGAAAGGCCCTTTTACCGCACTCAAAGGAGTTGACCTGAAAATCGCCAAAGGGGAGTTTGTCTCACTGATTGGTCATTCAGGCTGCGGTAAATCAACCGTATTGAATATTGTCGCCGGGCTTCTGCAGGCCAGCAGTGGTGGTGTGATTTTAAATGGCCGGGAGGTGTCTGAGCCTGGCCCGGATCGGGCGGTGGTTTTTCAGAACCACTCACTGCTGCCCTGGCTGACCGCTTACCAAAATGTTGAGCTGGCGGTGAAACAGGTGTTTGGTCGTACAAAAACCAGGGCAGAGATCAAAGAGTGGATTGAGCATAACCTTCAGCTGGTGCATATGGATCATGCCATGCATAAGCGTCCGGATGAGATCAGTGGCGGCATGAAACAGCGGGTGGGTATTGCCAGGGCACTGGCCATGCAGCCGGAAATCCTGTTGATGGACGAACCCTTTGGTGCCCTGGATGCCCTGACCCGCGCCCACATGCAGGACTCTCTGATGGAAATCCAGCAGGAGCTGAATAACACGGTCATCATGATCACCCATGATGTCGACGAAGCGGTTCTGTTATCCGATCGTATTGTGATGATGAGCAATGGCCCCGCTGCAACGGTGGGCGAGATTCTCGAGATCAACCTGGAAAGACCCCGAGGCCGGTTGGAGCTGGCACAGGATCTGGAATATACACGACTGCGTTCCGAAGTATTGAAATTCCTGTATGAGAAGCAAAGAAAGGTTGAACCCATGGTTAAACCCAGGGCCAGGAAAAAAGTGCAGAAAAGCAGGCAGCATGAAGCTGCTTAGGAATAGTCTTGAATCATTTCCACATTTTGGAGCCACCAAACTCCGTTCGTCCTGAGGCAGATTGAATGATTCAGAACCCTTCAATAAATACTTTATTATCACTGCCGGGCTTGTGAAAGTTGCAGAACACGCTTGACGACATTCGTCATATAAAAAGAGAATGTAGTGGCAAATAAATAATAACGAAATAACCATCAGGATAACGGACTTGTTAACAATAAAAAGGAATCTTGCTGCGCTGGCAACGGCAGTGGCATCGGCCCTGGTATTAACCGGTTGTGGTGGGGGCGGCAGCTCTTCAGGCACAGGATCCGGTGGCAGTACATTCAGTATTACCGCGATGGATGGGTATTTGAAAAATGCCGATGTGTGGGTAGATGCTAATGACAACCTTAATGATGGTTGTGAACTGGATCTGGGACTGGAAACCGGTGATGGCGGTCTCGTGAATATTCCCATCGAGTATCAGGATAATACCATTTGTATTAAAGCCATAGCCGGTAAAACAATTGATGAAGACCAGGGCCCTGTTGAACGTACTCTCGAATTAAAAGCACCCGCTGGTGAGACCATTGTCAGCCCGTTGACCGATCTGGTGGTAGAGCAACTGGAAGAGGATGATTCTTTAACGGTAGATGAAGCTAAAAATAAAGTAATTGAAGAGCTTGTTGGTTTGACTGGCGTCACCGCTGAGGATGTATTTGGGGATTTTGTTGCAGCAAAGAAGAGCGGCGATGATAAAGGGAAGGCAATCAATATTATTGCTGAGATTCTGTATGAGGAAGATGCCAAAGATTCCGACCTGACACTAACAGAGAAGCTGGCGATTGTTAAAGAGGTGTCGGAAGATGCGCAGGACGCCATCGACTCTACCGATATTGACGATTTCAAACCGGCTGTTTCAGTCGCTAATGATGGTAGGGTGACTTCAACGCCAAACAGTCTTCCAACCGTAACCGGGAATGCGAGCAGCGCAGCCCAGAATATTAATCTGGGTGATGCATTCCCCCCTTTATCAGTAGCAAACTGGTTCGAAGATGATGATAACGATGCCTTGACATACGAATTGGAGATCGAATCGGAGTCAAATTCTACCCTGGTAATTGACGCAAACTCTGGCTCTATTACTGGAACACCGCCTGCCGCAGGCACTTACAAAATCTATGTTTATGCCCGGGATGTCAAAGGCGTTCGCTCCTATCCTGCCGTTTTTGCTCTGAACGTTATCGCACCCAATACGCCGCCCATGGTAGATGATGATGAAAAAAATTCTATCCAGTCTGTGATCAACGACCTTGGGCTGAAACAAGGTATCGAGGTTAATCAAACCATCTCTATTGATGGGCTCTTTACCGATGCAGACGGAGATACATTGACCATTACTGTCAATGACAATATTGCCGGACTGGACATTACCTACGACAATGATCAGCTGATATTCAGCGGCACCCCTACAGTCAACACTGTAAATAACCCATTGTCCTTTGTGGTCAATGCTGGTGATGGCGTACATGTTGATACTATTGCAGCCGAGTTCAATTTGACCATTCTAGAAGGTATAGGCTCACACCCGCTGGAAGACACAGTCTGGTACCAGATTGAGCGAGGTTCCGATGATGATGATGCCGATAGTGGAAACGACTACACTCGTGTATGGTGTGACACGCTGGAATTTTCCGGTGGCATTGTCTACCTGAATACTCGCACCGCTGCCAATCGCACGACGTGTACGGATAAGCCAACTGGAGCCGGGAATTACACCGTTGAGTCTGGCAAGATAAAGATAACCTGGTCTGATGATCAGTCAACAGCGGAGCTTTCATTGCTCAGTGACAGTTTTGCATCCGCTGGTAACGGTACATTGGTACAGTACTCTGAAACTGGTGAAGGAACCGAAGCACTGACCTGGTTTGAAAACAAGGCCAACGCAGAAGCCAGAATCCAGCTGACCAGCGCCATGCCGGAAGAAAATGGTGATTTCCAGTACTACCGGAAAAATGGTAACAGCTATGAATTAGGCGAGGTTTCCGTGACTCTGGGCTTGCCTGGGTCTGATAATGGAGATCTTGATATCGATCTGTATTTTGATGGCCTGCCTACCAGCGGCACCTGTGAAGAGCGGGTGGAAAACCTGTTCCGCAGCTTTGCTATTGCAAGAAGTGACTTCGCTGATCCGTTGAGTGTTGACACGGAATACTTTGTTGAGGATGCAGACAGCTGTATCGTCGATTTTGATATTTTAGGCTCAACCCAGGAAGACCAGATTCTTGGCGTGATTGCCTATGCCAATGATGCCCTCGAAGCGGAGATGAGCAGTCTGTACTTCAACATCCAGCAGAACTATCTGCCAGAAGTAACGGCCAGTGGCCTGAACAGCTTTCTCATCGGCAGCTCTGCCACTGACTACCGCTTTATAGCGAGTCTGAACGAAGTGGAGTTTGGTGACGAAGGTGTTCTTGAGGCTTCTCTCTATCAGGGCCAAGCCTGCCAGAAGGCTGATAGCGGACCTGATGTTTGCTTTCCATACTCTGTGGATGGTGACCGGCTGACTACTATTGATAATGATGGAGCAGAAACCGATCAGTTCCTTTATGTCTCTCAAGAGAATGCCTTTGCTGTTCCCATTGATTCCGGTGATCTGATTGCCTGGTCAAAAGCTGATTTCACCAATGCAGGCTGGACCACGGCGCAGTTGACCGGTAAAACCTGGTATTACGTTGACGATGACAGTACCACCGATGACGCTGATCCAATGATCGTTGAATTTGCTTTTGGTAATGGAACGGTAGTAATGGACGGTGATACTGACAATGCCATGAATTGGAGCATTAGCGGCGGGGTGCTGACCATTGACTTCCCGGTTGGAGACTCTGATCTGATCTTAGACCGTCTGGCTGCAACCGGTGACGTGGTTATTGCCACCAATACCGCAGTCAGCAACAAACCCGTGATTATGACCGAGGATGAAAACCTGGCCACCGGCATTTATCTGCAATGGCTGGAGCGCATCCGCGTGAAACCACAACAATAAGCAGGTTGTTTTCTATCCCGGACCCGGTTCCTGCGTAAAGCGTGGTAACCGGGTCTTTTGCATCTGGCTTGAAAAAATAAAACAGGGCACAGATTTATATCCTGATCACTCACCCTCCGGCCTGGCACCCAATTGCACAAGATATTCATGAAGATCATCAATCAAGCTTTGTAACTCTTGTTTCACCTTTTCGGGAGGTTTTGCAGATGGTTCTGTTGGCTGCTGTGTGGTCGCTGATGCTGTGGGGTTTTGGCCAATGGCCCTGAACTCTTGCTCCCATGGTGCACAAAAGCGATCACTATAATAACGAAGGTCTTGCATGCTCTGACTTTCGGCACGGACTTTTGCCGGTTGACAGTGTTGATTTGATAAGAGAGGGGAACTATACGGCCTGGGTTGACATGTCTGGATCTGATGTTCTGCTATTTTCCCTTCAAAAAATAATGTTTTGTCTTTGACTCTTTCCACTGAATCATCAGCAGCAGGATGTGTTGTCGATGGTTTCTGACGGACTGAAACTTCCGGATCTGAATGCCGGGAGGCTCGCAAAGACGCTAAAGGTTTTGATGGATCATGATCTCCCCTGGTCTGACCATCCGGGAGTATTTTTTCCGGCTCTTCTCTTCGCAAACTCCTGTTCAGTGCTTGTACTTCTGATTGGTTATCTGTTGACGGTCGGTGATCAGGAAAACTGGTTGAGTGGTCAACAGTGAAGGGTATTGGTGACGATCGGTCCATAGAACAACCTTGTTAGGCAAATTTAAAGAAGTTACCCATGAAAGAGACACCAATCTGATCGTGGTGTTCATGTCGACGTGAGAATAATTTTTGCTAAATTACCGATGGCTATTAACGACTCTCATTAATAGCCATCAGCATGGGCTATCTATAGAGGTTTACCTGATCCCGTAATTCCATCGCTGCGTTCCTTGCGGCTTCTGCAAAGTCATCGCCACCACTGGCATAAATAATGCCACGGGATGAGTTCACAATAATTCCCTGGCCTTTGCTGTTCAGGCCATTTTTAACGGTTGCTGCCACATCGCCACCCTGAGCGCCAAGGCCCGGCACCAGGAACGTCATATCTCCGGTAATGTCCCGAATACGCTTTAGCTCCGTTGGGTTTGTGGCACCAACAACCAGCAGGATATTGTTATGCTTATTCCACTGCTCCTGACACATCCGGGCAATCACTTCATACAGCATGGCCGACTCGCCATTGGCCTGGCGGACCGACAGGTTCTGAATAGCTGCGGCACCGGGGTTTGAGGTGCGGCACAGAACCACCGTTCCCTTATCGGCATAGCTTGAGAATGGCTCTATGGTATCAATCCCCATATAGGGGTTTACGGTAACCGCATCGGCCTGATAACGCTCAAAGGCTTCAATGGCGTACTGGCTGGCTGTGCTGCCAATATCGCCACGCTTGGAGTCGAGAATGACCGGGATAGTTGGATATTGAGTACGAATGTAATCAATGGTCATGGCCAGCTGATCTTCAGCACCATGGGCATGATAATAGGCCGCCTGGGGCTTATAACAGCAGACCAGGTCGGCGGTTGCATCAATAATGGCTTTATTGAATGCAAAGATGGGCTTATCCATCGCCTGAATAGCGGCAGGAAAGCGCTCAGGTGAAGGGTCAAGGCCAACGCACAACAGTGTGTTGTTTTTCTCCATGGCAGCCTGAACCCGATCAAGAAACCCCATTGTTAACCTCAGCGTTAGGTAAAAAGTGCTGAGCGGGGAGTCTAGCAGTATCCGTTACCTTTATACATGCTTTGGTGGGTTACCCCATTTTCACATGCTTTGGATGTTCCCTGACCCGTTTAAGCCAGGCCATGATAAAAGGAAAATCGGTCAGACCATACCCGCCCTCCGGTGCAATATGCGTGTAGCCATACAGGCTGATATCAGCGATGGTCATCTGGTCACCAACCAGCCAGTCATGATGCTCCAGGTGCGTTTCCATTACCTGTAGTGCCTTGTAGCCACTGGCTTTCTTGGCCTGCAGAGCGGCCTCATGCTTTTTCGGTCTGCCAAGGAATTTCACGATAAACCTGGCCGTTGCAATATAAGGCTCGTGACTGTATTGCTCAAAAAACTGCCATTGGAGAACTTTTGCCCTGAGAAAAGTGTCTGAAGGGAGATAGTCAGTGCCGTCGGCCAGATAGTTCAGAATGGCATTGGACTCCCACAGGTAATTCCCGTCGGGTAATGCCATGACCGGAATCTTGCCATTGGGGTTCATAGCCAGAAACTCATCGGTATGCGTTCCGCCACCCAGAATATTGGTGTGCTCCCACTCACAGTCAATATCCAGGTGGCTCATCAGCAGCTTGATCTTGTAGCAGTTGCCGGACTGGGCATCTCCGTAAACTTTGTACACAGGCTTCCTCCTGCTTGCCAAAATTTTGTCCGACATTGGTACTCTTTATTCGAAGACGGTGCAAGTCTATTTTGTGGAAGAATAATGGGGCGATAAGCTGCCCTTTTCTACGTAGACCAGTAAACGACATTATTCTTTTTCTATCTATAGTGAGCATTCAAATGCCACTCTCGATAGAATGCAGGCTTTCTATAAAATTCCAGGGTGTATGGTAATGATCGATAGTGACGATTTGATGAGTGGTGAGGCCATCATCGAAATAGTTGAAAACCAGCTGGCAGAAAATAACCCACCAAGGGTAAAGGAGACCCTGATGAGGCTGATGCTGGAAGGCGTTGAGCGGGAAGAAGCCATTCAGTACATCGCCTGCGTCCTGTGTGTTGAGCTGCTGGATGTGCTCAATCATCAGACGGCGTTCAATGAACAGCGGTATAACACTAACCTGGATGCTCTACCAGAAATGCCGTGGGCTGAAGATCTTTAAGTAGTAGGGCAGTCTATTCTCGGTCAGCCTCCCACAGAGTTCTAACGCCGCACGACTGCATGGATGCAGGAGCGAGCGCAGGAGCAGTTGCCGGGAGTGACTGATCATGCGGTCAGAAAATATGTTTTATTGGGTTAACTATCTAAGTGGGCCGCTAACCTGACAACGGAATGAATGAAAGGAAAAGGGATCAGGATATAAATTGAACTATCAGTTAATTTGCTTGTCCAAAATCAAAAAAACTTAGTTATTCATAATTAAATTGAATACGCCAGTAGAAAATTAAAACCAAAAAAACCTCTAATTTCATAGAATTATATCAGAGAGAGTAACGAAAAGGAGTTTATCAATGGACACAGTTATTAATGTTGGCCAATCCAAAGATAGTGTTGATTTCGGCAATACAACTGCCAGATTGGATCATAAAAAGGAAAGAGCAGCCTCATTAGCCGGTCGCGATGTTTCTGTTCATGAAGAAAGTCGGCCCCAGCCTTCAAGCCAAAACCCCGTTGGCCCTGAAGAGCATTCCAGTCTTGCAAACTTTGAGATTCAAACGCATGATCCTCAAAAATCGTCCGTCAATTCGGGGCAGGACGACTGGGTGGCTAATCTGGAGAAATTACATCACCCTTCTGTACCTCTGAAATTCGAAGGTTTTATTGAACGTTCTGTTATCGGTTGTTTGGATTTTAAAAAGTTATTGCAGGTCAATATCGATATTATCGGAACCAAACAAGGTGGTGGAATTGGTTTTCATCCTGGAATGTCTTTAGACGGTTCAGCTGACGCCAGGGTTGAAGTGGTAGAGGGAAAAGAGAAAACGATCATTACGTTTATAGATGATTTTGGATGTGAGTCGGCAAAGCTCCATATTGGTAATGAATATTGGGAACATAATTCTCTTTCCAGTCTGATTGATCAGTATAAAATCTACAAACTCATGTGAGCAGGCGTGAATGCATGAAAATTAAACTGCACGACAGTTTTATACAGTCTACACTGCTGATTTAAAGTCGCTGTTAAACATGAGTCATGTTTTATGAATGAGTATTCATCTTTGCTGTTACACAGCATAGAACTGGCAAGGCAAAGTGCTGATCATGGCCAGCTGCCATTTTCAGCACTGCTTGCCCAGGAAGGACGTGTAGTCATAGAAGCGGGAAACACGTCCATTGCCGATAATGATGTGACCCGGCATTCAGTGATGAATCTGATTTCCAGGGCTCACCAGATACTCTCTCAGCATGAACTAGAGCAGTGCACACTGTTCACAAATTCTGAGCCCTGTGCCATGTGTTCTGGCGCTATTTACTGGGCAGGCATCTCTAAAGTCGTATTTGGTTGCAGTGGCAAAACACTCCAGCAAATATCAGGACAGTCTATTGATATAGATTGTCAGGAGATTTTTAAATGCTGCCACCCGACCATCGATGTTGTTGGCCCGATTGAAGAAGAACAAGCCTCCGAGCTGATCATGGAGTTCTGGCCGCATCCGTCATAAAAGTATTACTGCCTGTCTTTTGCTTATCATCCATAAGTTTTTATTATTCCTTCCGCAAAAAATTCTGCTGATCTCAATCGGCTGACTTTCCCGGGTTAAGTGAGTTCGGGTGGTAATAATACTTATAAAATGTTAAAAAATGTGCACGAATTCACATTTTTTACGGATTGGCTAAGGTTGCTTTGATCCGCTGATGATGCCAAAACAGGATTTTTTCGTGCAACGGATAATTTGCCGTGCCCAGAGCCGTAGATTACCCGTCATCCAGCAGTAGCCACGTTTCAACTAACGACAAGAATTAAAGTGCATACAACCAACAAAGAAACCACTTATAACAATAAGCAGGCTTCTCTCTACCCATGGTTCTGGCATGCCCTTGCACCTTATTGGCGTGTCTACAGAGATGTGCTGCTGGCCAGTCTTCTGGTTAATCTCTTTGCCCTGGTATCCCCTCTGTTTGTTATGAATGTATACGACAGGGTTGTTCCTAACCAGGCATTTGAAACTCTGTGGATGCTGGCAACCGGCGTTGTCCTTGCGTTCTTTTTTGAGGCCGTTATTCGGCTGATCCGATCCCGCTATATTGATCTGGCTGGGCGACAGGTTGATCTTACCCTGTCTTCCCGCCTGATGGATCGCCTGTTAGGGCTGAAGCTATCCAGTCGCCCCGGCAGTGCGGGCAATCTTATGAATCAGCTGGCCGAGTTTGACAGCGTTCGCTCTTTTATTACCTCGACAACGGTTATGGCGTTCATCGATTTGCCGTTTGTTGTGCTGTTTCTTGGGCTGGTGGTCTGGCTGGGTGGCTGGCTGGTAATCATTCCGGTTGTTTGCATTGGTATTGCCCTGACCGTGGCCTGGCTGCTGAACAGGCCTCTTCAGTCTGTTATTGCCCGGCAACAGGGGGCTTCAGCCCAGCGGCAGAACTTTTTAATGGAGCTGTTACTCGGGCTGATTTCGGTGAAGAGCTGTAATGTTGAAAGCCAGAATCAGAAGCAGTGGAGCCAAATGAACCGGGAGGTTGCTGATGCCTCGCTTAAAATACGTCATCTGCAGACCATTACCGGCCAGGTCACCACATTAATGCTTCAGCTGAACACCGTTGCACTGGTTATATCCGGTGTTTATCTCATCAGTGTGGGTGATCTTTCCATGGGCGGGTTAATCGCCATCATGATGATTTCCGGTCGTTGTGCTGCCCCTGTCTCACAGGTGATTGGTTTATTGAACCAGTATGAAAAAACAGTGCAGGCACTGGATCATACCGGGCAAATCATGAACCTTCCCCAGGAGTATCCAGAGGAGCGCAAACTGCTCCGGCCTGATAGGTTTCAGGGGCATTTTTATATCAAGAATATGTCGTTTGCCTACCCGAATGCTCCTGACCTGTTGAGTGATATAAATCTGCAGATTCCGGCAGGAACCAGGCTGGCCGTTCTCGGGCGGATGGGTTCTGGAAAAAGCACTTTCCTGCAACTGCTGATGGGGCTCCGGGAGCCTGGCAAAGGGTTGATTGGTGTCGATGGTGTGGATCTTCGTCAGATTGATCCGAACTGGTTCCGCCGTCACGTAGGCTATGTTGGGCAACGCACAGAACTGTTTAACGCGTCATTGCGTGACAACATCACCATGCACCGTGAAGGGATCAGCGACAGCGATATTGTGCGAGCACTGGAGCAGTCCGGTTTGCAGGACATAATCCAGGCGGGCAGTGCAGGCCTGGATTTTATGGTGGGTGAGGGCGGGCGGCATCTGTCCGGTGGTCAGGCTCAGGCTGTTGGCCTGGCACGGGCCCTGGTGACAAACCCGCTGGCCATTATTATGGATGAACCTTCCAGTGCCATGGACTCACAGGCGGAGGCGCGTTTTCGCCAGCTACTTCTGGAACTGAAAGAGACCACCGTCATACTGGTGACACACAAAATGAATCTGCTGGATGCGATGGACCATATTGTGGTGCTTGATCAGGGAAAAATCAGTGTCAGTGGCAGTACCAATGATGTGTTAAGGGGGGCGAACAAGGCTCAACACTCTGCACCGAAGACCGCAGAGGAGGTTGTGACTTGAAATGAGTGACCTCGCCAACCATCAAGGCTCTGGCTGGCATGCTGCCAGCGAGGCGGAAATCAATAAAATCACCAGGGGAAGCCGCCCACTGATCATGACAGTTGCCCTCTGTCTTCTGACTTTTCTCCTCTGGGCAGGCTGGTGTGAGCTGGATGAAATTACCCGTGGAGAAGGCAAAGTGATTCCTTCCAGCCAGGTGCAGAATGTCCAGAATATGGAGGGGGGTATTGTTGATGATATTCTGGTTTCTGAAGGCGAACTGGTGGAGCAGGGGCAGGTGCTGATGGTGATGGACGACACACGGTTCACCTCTACCCGCCAGGGCCAGCTGGCCAATCGTCATGCATTGATGGCCAGAAGGGCTCGTTTGCTGGCAGAAGTGGAAGGCGGAGAGCCGGTCATGCCTGAGTTGCTGACAGCAAACGTGCCGGTGCTTGCCGACCGGGAGAAGGAACTCTTTCATCATCGTCAGCTGGAACTGAGCAGTAGTATTGGTGTTTATCAGCAACAGCTGACCCAGCAGAAGAAACAGACACTTGAGACAAAAGCTCAGCGAGAGATGCTGGCACGCCGCTTTGCGTTGCTGGATGAAGAACTCCAGCTTGCCCGTGATCTATCTGCAGAAGGCGCAGTGTCCAGAGTCGAAGTGCTCCGTCTTGAACGACAGGTCAGTGATACCCGGGGTGAAAAAATCATTGCCGAGAAAAATCTGGAGCGGATCGCTGCACAGCAGGAAGAGACACAACAACGAATTAATGAGGCACGGCTGAACTTCGTCAATAAAGCGCGAGTAGAGTTAAACGAAACCCTTGCCCAACTGCATGAACTCAGCGCAAAAGAAACCGCCGTCAGTGACCAGGTTGAACGTACCCGGGTCAAGGCACCAATGAAAGGCGTGGTAAAGCAGATTCTTGTCAACACCGAAGGCGGTGTTGTCCAGCCAGGTATGGTAATGATGGAGCTTATCCCCGTAGACGACACTCTTGAGGTCGAAGCCAGAATCCGGCCACAGGATATTGCATTTCTGCACCCGGGCCAGAAAGCCACGGTTCGCTTTACCGCCTATGACTTTACTATCCACGGCGGTCTTGATGGAGAACTGACGCATATCAGTGCCGACACCATCACGGATGAACAGGGCGAAAGCTTTTATCTGGCGAGAATCAAAACCGACAAGAGCCACCTGGGCAATGAAGGTGATAACAGCCGCCCCGTTATCGTCGGGATGGTTGCCTCAGTAGATATTTTAACCGGCAAGAAAACACTCCTTGAGTACCTGTTAAAGCCGGTGTTGAGAGCCAGACAGCTGGCCTTCAGCGAACGATAAAAATTTTGATCTGATAATAACAACTGACACAGGGCCGGAGTTGCCCGGGAACAATAAAAAGGAGCCAGTCGTGGACACTATTCAGGAAGCTACTGCCAGCAAATCTGCCGGATCCATTCACTTTGCCATTGGCAAGGTCGAGGCCATTACCCCTGATGGAAATCGTCGTGTACTTCAGGCTGGTGATGTCGTCTACCCAAACGAAACAGTCATAACCGGAGCCGACGGGTTTATTCATATCGACCTGTTTGATGGCCAGGTGCTTGAACTAAGCAATAATGATGAATTCAGCTTTACCGCCTTCTATCAGAATTTCCTGCCAGACGATGCAGAAATAGAAATAGAAGCGGAACAGTTTGAACTTCCGCCAGTCCCGGATACTCCTCTACCCGCAACAGGCCAGTCGGATAGTCAGGTTAATTCAGGTTTTGGCAGCCAGACTATTCTCGATCTCAGCGGTATTCAGGTGGATCCGGAGGCGGGTTTTGATACTTCTGAGCCTGAAGCAGCGATAGAAGGTAGTACAGATTTTACTGCCAATGAGTTATTGAGCCTTGATGAAAATGATGCCCCACAAGCCGTAGATGATATTAGGTCTCTGAGTGAAGGTGGATCGCTATCGGTTAATCGTCTGAACGGTGTAATTAATTCCAATGATATTGACTCTGATGGCGACATTTTGTTCGTAACCGGTATTAGCGCTGGTGGTGTCGATGGGGTAATTGGTCAGCCTCTGATTGGTGCCTATGGGTCGTTAATCATTAATGCTGATGGAAGCTACAGCTATACAGCAGACCAGGAAAGAGCAAATGCGTTAGGTACTGATGAGCTCGGTGTGGAAATTTTCACATACACTGTTAGTGATGGGAGAGGAGGTTTTGACTCTGCTGAGATCAGAGTTCAAATAACAGGCACCAACGACCTGCCCAAAGTCACGGCGGATGAGGTTGCGGGAGCGATTACCGAAGGGAGCATGCTGACCGACAGCGGATCGCTCACCTTTACCGATGTGGACCTGACGGATCGTCCCCAGGCCAGCGAGGCCACCAAAAGCATCACCTCGTCCGTGGCCCTGACCGATGACCAGAAGGCGGCCATCGAGGCGGCGTTCAGCATTACCAACACGGCGGATAACACCAACAACGGTAGCGTCGGCTGGGATTACCGCATCACCGAGGCCGAGCTGGACTTCCTGGGCCAGGGAGAAACCATTAAAGCCGTCTTCACCGTCACGGTGGATGATGGCAACGGTGGCAAGGTTCCGCAGGACGTGACCGTCACCATCACAGGCACCAACGACCTGCCCGAGGTCACGGCGGAGAAGGTTGCGGGAGCGATTACCGAAGGGAGCATGCTGACCGACA
>NZ_PJPV01000225.1 GCF_002864045.1 Endozoicomonas acroporae | reverse complement strand
CAGTAATATGCCTTTACTGGGTGCTGAATAGTTACAATAAAAAAAAACGCCTCCGCAATTGAAGATGTTGCCGTCGCAACAGAGTGGATGCATCACTGCAATCGTATATTCCATTTGGTTACGAAGGGAACTATTGGCGGATTAAACAGACTAAACGTTGACTGCATAAGTTCTCTGTCTGTGCAGAGTGATTAAGTTATTCAGCCCCTATGAACAGCAATATCTACGTCTCAACAAAAAGGTCTATTTATGCTTGACCCAATAGGAAATAATAATACTGTTTACACCATGCAATTGACTGACCCTCCCACTGGCAATGCTGCCATGGCAGGAATGGCACAGGAAAGTGCGACATTTAATAAGTCATTAGCAACCGTTAACCAGAATGTTGTTGCTCTTGTTTTAAAAGCCGCTGAGGAGAATAACTGTCAGGCAGACCAGATTGTCAGTCCTCTGATAGATCATCTTATAAAACGTTTTCAACTGCCTGAACCGAACCGTCTGCAGGTCAGTACCGCTGCAAGAAACCCCAATAAACCCGATGATTGGCTATGGGACCGATGGCAAGAGAAACATTATAAACCCTTCTGGTCGGGGAAAGACTGCTATTACCCAAAATCACAGGAGAATGTAAATAAAGTTATACTTGCACTTCACAATCAAATACGCTTCGATGGCACATTTACAAACTGTCAAAATCTACCTTATGTATTGGACCAATTTAGTCTTGCCTCAGTTTGGGAGTGCAAGGATTTTCTGGAACTTTCACATCTATTTAGCCAAACGTTAAAACCACTGACGCCATTTATTCGCCAATGCATTGCGGCAGGTTTGTTCACAGAAAACTTTATTAATGAATTGTATGCGATGTGAACGTCCCGGTTTCAGGTCTCGAACCTTGAATAAACTAACGAATTATTTTATCGACCAACATGACGATAAAAAACCTGAGAAAAACATTCAGGCAGGGAGCAAACAGCTCTTTTGACCCTTGCTAAAAACATGGCCGTTGCCATACCCGCATATTCACTAAGATGAAACCGATTTGCTAATGCTATTGCTGACATATAAAGGACTTTTCCACCTCCTTCAAAATTCCCCAGAATCGATCCGTCGAATTTAGGCTCATGACCATCATTTAGCGACGTGACAAATGTCGGCTGAGATAGAATTCTTACAATAGCTTCATCCTGACTGATATTGTACCGGTTCATTGCTGTACTTATCAGCCAACCAAAAAGGCTGCTAGTATCTCCTTTATCCATCTGCATAACCCCTCTAGCCCCAGGGGTGTATGAGCTTGCAGCAACGATCCCTACGCCAAACAACCATTGGCTTACTTGCATTCCCATACGCTGTATCTGATATTTTTCCGGATACTTGGCAATCAGCTCAGGATTGACAAAAAAACTATCCTCATCTGGCAGGTTCTGCCACCCCTCATCTATTCGTTGCAGCATGAGTGAAAAGAAATAAGAATCTAACTCATCAATATCGGAGGATATCGTTTCGAGGCCTTCAACGACCCACTCTTCATAGGTGCCTCGAATATCAGAAATAACAGCATCAACAGCAGCCTTCATCGCCTCTTTGTATTTTTTACCATTATCTTCACTTGGCATCATCATAATTCGGAAAGGCCGGAGCTTACTCCCCACAAGATCGGCCAGATTATCATCAAAAACATGAAGGTCTTTTTTAAATTCATCCAGTTTGTCTCGAAAAGCGGGTTTTATTTTTTGTCCATTTAGTCTGTCAAAGGTTCGATAGATGATTTTCTTTGAAAAAAGCTCTGTTTCTATATCACTTTGCACCTCAATCTCTTTCTCTTTAGCAATATGTGCTTCTGCATCTGTCTTTAATCTTATTGTCCGTCCAAAAGCCCCTCCAGTGTCTTTCCACTCACTATTCAAGCATGGTGAGCGATGCCTTAGACAACAACTTCCAGATTCTACACCGGTGCTAATCATTGTTAGAAGTCCTGTTTTGGTTTTCAGGAACCCATGATCAGAAACGCCAGGCTGATCAATAAGCTTCTGAGCAACCAAGATAGCACTTCCTATAAAAGTGAAAGCTCTTCTGCAAAAAGCCAACGTGCAGATATCACCATCAATTTATTCATTTACATTTATAATTCACGATACTATTTCAAATTCAAGTTCCAGTTCCAGTTCCAGAAAATTGCAAGGCTGTTATTACAATGGAGAAAAAAATTCCTGCCAATTTGATCACCGGTTTCCTGGGCTCCGGTAAAACCACCGCCATTTTGCATTTACTCAGGCAGAAACCGGAAAACGAAACCTGGGCTGTGCTGGTCAATGAGTTTGGCGAAGTCGGTATTGATGGTGCCCTGTTACAGGGCTCTTCGGCACGTAATGATGTATTCGTGCGAGAAGTGCCCGGTGGCTGTATGTGCTGCGTGGCCGGGCTCCCCATGCAGATTGGCCTTAATATGCTGATCGCCCGCAGCAAACCGGATCGGCTGCTGATTGAGCCCACCGGGCTGGGCCATCCCCAGGAAATTATTAACACACTGCAAGGAGAGTATTACCGTGAGATTCTGAGCCTGGAAGCCAGTATATGCCTGGTGGATCCGCGCAACCTTGAAGATACCCGATACCTTGAGAATGACAATTTTCGGGATCAGATTCATCTGGCCGATGTTCTGGTAGCCAACAAAACTGACTTATCCTGCGAAACTGACCGTAGGCGTTTTGAGCAGTTTGCAGACCAGTTACCGGGGCCAAAACCAGAAACGGCCTGGATAAAGCAGGGGGCACTTTCCGTAGAGTGGCTGGATCTTCCTCGCCGTGATCGTGTGGCGGTTAACCCCAAAGCCCACCATGCACATCAGAAAAGCCCTGATCAGCTCCAGACCACAGAAGCCATGCACCTCAAGCTACCTGAAGGCCAACTTTTTCTCCGCAAGGAAAACACAGGCCAGCATCATTTCAGCTGTGGCTGGCTGTTTTCTGAAAGCACTTCGTTTTCATTTGACCGGCTGTTCTCACTGATTCATGCGCAAACTGCCCAGCGTTTAAAAGCAGTGGCAAAAACAGACCAGGGGGTGAAAGGTTTTAATATGCAGGATGGTATTGTCAGTGTGATAGAGATTGAAGAAACGTCAGATAGCCGCCTGGAAATCATCAGCAGCACCCCCATGGACTGGGATAACTTTGAAACCAGGCTACAGGAAACCATTATTTACACGCGATAAATTAAAAATTGTTTTAAATCCCGGTTTATTGGACAAATTCTGTCAGCAGGTGATCAATAAATAAATCCCCTGCGCAAACGGGCTCTTGCGTATCATATTGGCAGACCGGATATTAATGGGAGCGGCCAGTCATATTCGAACAGTGAATCAATCCTGTCAGTTTCTTTGCCGGGGTATTTTACAGCGCAGATTTTCCTGCCCCGTGCATCGCTTCAATCACAACCAGTGGCATTCTGCTACCTTGTATACACGACTTCAGAGAGTAAGGCTGATCATGAACTACACTCAGCTATTTATCTTCCTACTGGCAGCCGGTATGGTTAATAATTGCAAAGCATCCAATTCAGTGTCCGACCATGATAACGGGATATCAATAGCAATGGACGAGATTAACTGGCAGTCTCATTGGGAGAACAATAACATTGGCTTCCATCTTGATCAGGCCAACCCTATGCTGGTTAAACACTGGCCTAAAATACGTGCAGTACCAAAGGATATGGTATTCGTTCCGCTGTGTGGCAAGAGCCTTGATATGGTTGAGCTCCATAAGCAGGGACACTTTGTTATTGGCTCCGAGTTAAGTGAGGTGGCTGTGGAAGCCTTTTTTTCCGAGCAAAACCTCGATTACACAAGGCAGGCAGCAGGTGAACATGAGTACTGGTCCAGCGAACGATTAGCCCTGGTTCGGGGGGATTTTTTTACCCTGACAGAAGAGAGCGTTCCGGCCAGATTTGTTTATGACCGGGCAGCCCTGGTTGCACTCCCTCCCGGCAAGCAGGAAGCTTATATAGAACAACTTCTGCGTATCGCACCGGATATTGAGCAAATCCTGCTGATCACGGTGGAATATGATGATATTGCCGCAGCAGCGCCACCATTCAGTATCCCTCCCAATCGGGTAAAAGCACTCTACGGCGACCACTTCGAGATCGATCTGATTGAGACACGGGACACCAAACCTTCACCTCGAAAACAGGCTCAGGGTTTGCAGGTAATTACAGAGCATGTTTTCAAACTTGACCGGAAGTAGTTTCTAACTACTTAGCAATGCCATTCCCTTCTCCTGCCTGATATCACCAGGTGGGTACTTTCTATCGTCTAAACTCTACTTTTTTAGGCTCCTCGTCCTTTAGTGTGGATTTCCTTATGAAATATCTGAGAGAATTCGGGCTCTTTTTACCTCATCAGAAGTAGTATCCAGCCATGGATGGAAATCAGGTTTTTATACTCGGCCTCGGCTTACAATTTCCCTGGAAACTGGTTAGCCAGCATCTGGATACTTCAACCAAACCCAGTGTGCTCACACTTA
>NZ_PJPV01000224.1 GCF_002864045.1 Endozoicomonas acroporae | reverse complement strand
CAGCACCCATAATCGATCCGACGACGATGATTTAGTAAGGATCAATTTTAGTCGATAAATTGTGCGGGTGAGTTTTTATTGCCTCCTCTGTATGCTATGTGGCGGTGGAGCTCCAGGATTCATCGGGAATTGCTGGGGCATGCCCTTTCGGTTGGTTGTAATCATTACCTGATCTTGTGTAATTACCACTGATACCAGCAGATCTTCTATCCATAATTATATTTCATTAATTCATGAGAATATAAAAAGCAGACTGCGGTTCTGTTCAGAAGTTCATTTTGCTGAACTGTTTATAAACGCAAATGGTTGGAGACGAACAACTACTCTGGATTATTAAATGATTCAGAGCCATGCCCCTTTGGTGGGGTGTTTATCCTGGTCTTTATTTGATCAATGCATCGTTTTATTGAATCCGGGCTCCAAAGCGTGTTAATCGGGATTTCAATAACCTCAAATCCTGATTTTTGCAGCAGTGCAATTTTAAGCAGAGTCGAACCATTCCGGGTTTTGAAATCGTTACTCACGTAATGAAACGGTCCCTGAATTTCAATCACCATGTTGTGATCTGGCAGTAGCAGATCAACTGGCGGTAATGAGTTCAGACTCTTTTCTTCTTCAATCTTCAAAGAGGGCATGCATGATTGGAGTTGATTGTGGACGACAGTTTGAGGTTTTGAAGTCATCGTCTGGTAATGGGGGGCGAAAGGACACGGTCTGCCAAGCCAACTGGCGGCCATGGCAATGGTGATTTGATCCTCTTCATTATCCGGTAATGTATTTTCCAGGCGAGTAAACAGGTCATCAATGTGCTTTTCAAGCACGTTATTTTTATTGGCATTGGAGACCAGAGACAACCTGGCACAGCATACCATTACGCCCCAGAGGGACATTAATATGTCTTGCTGAGAGAGCTGAGAGTTTTCACTGATTTTGTGGACCAGCGATTTGAAGATAGAGGTAACCACGTTCAGCTCAACGAGTTCACCCAGTTTCGCCATGGCCCACAGCAGGCTGGCGATTTCCTGAGGATTAAAGTTAGCTTTCTGTGCGTTTACCCGGGGCAACAGCGCGGGCACAGCTTCTTTGAGCTTGGGTGTCCACTCCCCGTTGTTCACCAGTTTCGCCATGGCCCACAGCAGGTTGGCAATTCCCTGGGCATTAAATTGGTCTTTGTTTGCGTTTACACGGGGCAACAGCGTGGCCACAGTCTCGTTGAGCGCTGGTGTTCGTATATGCCCGTTGTCCATCAGTTTCGCTATGGCCCAAAGCAGGTTGGCGATATGTTGAGGAATAAATTGGTCTTGCAGTGCGTTCATCCGGGGCAACAGCGCGGCCACAGCTTTTTTGAGCGCTGGTGTCCACTCCCCGTTGTCCACCAGTTTTGCCATGGCCCACAGCAGGTTGGCGATTTCCTGTGGGTTAAAGTTAGCTTTCTGTGCGTTGATGTGAGGCAACAGCGCGGCTAAGGCTTCGTTGAGCCCTGGTGTCCGCTCCTGGCCGTTGTCCACCAGTTTCGCCATGGCCCACATCAGGTTGGCAATGCCCTGGGTATTAAGTCGGTTTTTCTGTGCGTTCAGGAGAGGCAGCAGGGCGGCCACAGCCTCGTTGAGCCTTGGTGTCCGCTCCAGCCCGTTGTCCACCAGTTTCGTCATGGCCCACAGTAGGTTGGCGATTCCCTGGGCATTAAATTGGTCTTTCTTTGCGTTCACGTGGGATAACAGAGTGACCACCGCCTTTTTGAGCCCAGGCGTCTGCTTTAGTCCGTTGTCCACCAGCTTCGCTATAGCCCACAGCAGGTTGACAATGCCCTGGGCACTAAGTTGGTTTTTCAGTGCGTTCACGAGGGGTATCAGGGCGGCCACTGCCTCGTTGAGCCTTGGTGTCCGCTCCAGCCCGTTGTCCACCAGTTTCGCCATGGCCCACAGCAGGTTAACAATGCCCTGGGCATTAAATTGGTCTTTCTGTGTGAGCACATGGGGCAACAGCGCGGCCACGGCTTCTTTGAGCCCTGGTGTCCGCTCCAGCCCGTTGCCCACCAGTTTCGCCATGGCCCACAGCAGGTTGGCGATACCCTGAGCATTAAATTGGTCTTTCAGTGCGTTCACGTGGGGCAACAGGGCGGCCACGGCTTCTTTGAGTCCTGGTGTCCGCTCCAGCCCGTTGCCCACCAGTTTCGCCATGGCCCACAGCAGGTTGGCGATAGCCAGAGGAATAAATTGGTCTTTCTGTGCGTTCACCCGGGGCAGCAGTGCGGCCACTGCCTCGTTGAGCCCTGGTATCCGCTCCAGCCTGTTGTCCGTCAGTTTCGCCATGGCCCACAGCAGGTTGGCGATATCCCGGGCATTAAATTGGTCTTTCTGTGCGTTCACGTGGTGCAAAAGTGCATCCACCGCCTCGTTGAACGCAGGTGTCGACTCCAGCCCGTTGCCCACCAGTTTCGCCATGGCCCACAGCAGGTTGGTAATGCCCTGGGCACTAAGTTGGTTTTTCTGTGCGTCCACGAGGGACAACAGTGTGGCCACGGCCTCGTTAAATTCTGGTGTCGACTCCTGCCCGTTGTCCACCAGTTTCGCTAAGGCCCACAGCAGGTTGGCGATACCCCGGGCATCAATATCCCGGGCTTCAGGTTTTTGGTTGCAGTTAAATATTATTGCATCTAGTAGCGTTGACAATAAGTGAGCTTGAGTAAGCTTAACACGCTCATCCATGAGGTAATGAGGGGTAAAAACTCCCGCTGAAGTCAATGAATGAAGTGTTGTCGTCAGGCTTCGCCAATTCCAGCTCCGTGTTGGGGTAAAATTTTGCAGCATACGTATCAGCTGGCTTTGTTCCGCCCGGTTTAACGATCTTTTAGCAGCTGACGTGTATTTTTTAATTGAAATGGCATATCGACTGTGATCTCTCCCATCATAGCGTTGACCGAAACGATCCGATTTTCTCAACAGATCAGCCATTATCTCTTGTTTGATGAGGGCATTGAAATCCTGAGCAGGGTTTATTGAACGGCCCTGTAGATGTTGAGAAGAGCGTGTGCCAGAAGAGTGGTAAAATTCATTGCGACCCGGTGCAGTGCGGGGGGGATGATCCCATTGTCTGACTGTGGCATGTCTATATCGTCCACGCCCTGAATAAGGGGCATGGCCATTCTGCCGGTTGTAATCATTACCTGATCTTGTGTATTTACCACTGATACCGGCAGATCTTCTATCCATAATTATATTTCATTAATTCATGAGAATATAAAAAGCAGACTGCTGTTCTGTTCAGAAGTTCAATTTGCTGAGCTGTCTATAAACGCAAGTTGTTGGAGAAGAACAACTACTCTGGATTGTTAAATGATTCAGAGCCATGCCCCTTTGGTGGGGGGGGTATCCTGGTCTTTATTTGATCAATACATCGTTTTATTGAATCCGGGCTCCAAAGCGTGTTAATCGGGATTTCAATAACCTCAAATCCTGATTTTTGCAGCAGTGCAATTTTAAGCAGAGTCGAACCATTCCGGGTTTTGAAATCGTTACTCACGTAATGAAATGGTCCCTGAATTTCAATCACCATGTTGTGATCTGGCAGTAGCAGGTCAACCGGAGGTAATGAGTTCAAACTCTTTTCTTCTTCAATCTTCAAAGAGGGCATGCATGATTGGAGTTGATTGCGGAAGTCGGATTGAGGTTTTGAAATGGTTGTCTGGTAATGGGGGACGATCGGACACGGTCTGCCAAGCCAACTGGCGGCCATGGCAATGACGCGTTGATCCTTTGCATTGTCCGGGGGGGTATTTTTCAGGCGAGTAAACAGGTCATCCAGGTGCTTTTCAAGCACGTTATTTTTATTGGCATTGGGGACCAGAGACAACCTGGCACAGCATACCATTACGCCCCAGAGAGACATAAACATATCTTGCTGAGAGAACTGAGGGTTTTCACTGATTTTGTGGACAAGTGATTTGAATGTAGAGGTAACCACGTTCAGGTCAACGAGTTCACCCAGTTTCGCCATGGCCCACAGCAGGTTGGCGATACCCTGTGGTTTAAAGTTAGCTTTCTGTGCGCTCACGTGGGGTAACAGCGCGGCCAGGGCCGCTTTGAAATCTGGTGTCCACTCCTGCCCGTTGTCCACCAGTTTCGCCATGGCCCACAGCAGGTTGGCGATGTGCTGAGGAGTAAATTGGTCTTTCTGTGCATTCACGTGAGGCAACAGCATGGCCACAGCCTCGTTGAGCGCTGGTGTTTGCTCCTGCCCGTTGTCCAACAGTTTCGTCATGGCCCACAGCAGGTTGGTGATATCTTGTGGTTTAAAGGTAGCTCTCTGTGCATTCACTTGGGGCAACAGTGCGCTCACGGCCTCGTTGAGTTCTGGTGTCGACTTCTGCCCGTTGTCCACCAGCTTCGCCATGGCCCACAGCAGGTTGACGATCCCCTGGGCAGTAAATTGGTCTTTCTGAGCGTTCACGAGGGGCAACAGGGCGACCACGGCCTCTTTGAGCCCTGGTGTCTGCTCCTGGCCATTGTCCACCAGTTTCGCCATGGTCCACAACAGGTTGACGATTTCCTGTGGTTTAAAGCAAGCTTTCTGTGAGTTTACGTGGGGCAACAGTGCGGCCACAGCCTCTTTGAGTTCTGGTGTCTGGTCCTGACCATTGTCCACCAGTTTCGTCATGGCCCACAGCAGGTTGGCGATACCCTGAGGAATAAACTGGTCTTTCTGCGCGTTCACGAGGGGCAACAGGGCGGACACGGCCTCTTTGAACCCTGGTGTTCGCTCCAGCCCGTTGTCCACCAGTTTCGCCATAGCCCAAAGCAGGTTGGCAATGCCCTGAGCAGTAAGTCGGTTTTTCTGTGCGTTCAGGAGGGGCAGCAGGGCGGCCAAGGCCTCTTTGAGCCCTGGTGTCCGCTTCAGCCCGTTGTCTACCAGTTTCGCTATGGCCCACAGCAGGTTGGCAATGCCATGGGTATTAAGTTGGTATTTCTGTAAGCTCACAAGGGGCAACAGGGCGGCCACGGCCTCGTTGAGTTCTGGTGTCGACTCCTGTCCGTTGTCCACCAGTTTCGCCATGGCCCACAGCAGGTTGGCGATACCTTGTGGTTTAAAGCTAGCTCTCTGTGCATTCACGTGGGGCAACAGGGCGGCTACGGCCTCGTTGAGTTCTGGTGTCGACTCCTGCCTGTTGTCAATCAGTTTCGCCATGGCCCACAGCAGGTTGGCGATATCACGGGCATTAAATTGGTCTTTCTGTGCGTTCACGTGGTGCAAAAGTGCAGCCACTGCCTCGTTGAATGCAGGTGTCGACTCGTGCCCGTTGTCCACCAGTTTCGCCATGGCCCACAGCAGGTTGGCGATTCCCTGGGCATCAATATCCCTGGCTTCAGGTTTTTGGTTGCAGTTGAATATTATTGCATCAAATAGCGTTGACAATACGTTAGCCTGAGTAAGTTTAACTCGCGCATCAATGGGTTTATGAAGAGTAAAAACACCCGCTGAAGTAAATGAGTGCAGTGTTGTCGTCAGGCTTCGCCAATTCCAGCTCCGTGTTGCTGCGAAATTTTGCAGCAAACGCATCAGCTGGCTTTGTTCCGCTCGATTTAAAGGTCTGTTAGATGCTGACGTGTATTTTTTAATTGTGCTGGCATATAGGCCGTGATCTCTCCCATCATAGTGATGACCGAAACGATCCGATTTAATCACCAGGCCAGCCATTATTTCCTGTTTGGTGAGATCATTAAAATTTTGAGCAGGGTTTACTGAACGGCGCAGTAGATATTGCGAAGGGCATGCGACAGTAGAATGGTAAAATTCATTACGCTTCGGGGTTGTGCGTGGGGTAATATCCCACTGTTTGACTGAGGCATGTCTGTGTCGCCCACGCCTTGAAGAAGAGGCATGGTCATTCGGTTGGTTGTCATCATTACCTGATCTGGCGTATTGACCACTGATACCAGCAGAACTTCTATCCATAATTATATTTCATTAATTCATGAAAATATAAAAAGCAGACTGCTGTTCTGCTCAGAAGTTCATTTTGCTGAACTGTCTATAAACGCAAACGGTTGGAGAAGAACAACTTCTATGGATTGTTAAATGATTCAGAGCCGTACCCCTTTGGTGGGGTGTTTATCCTGGTCTTTATTTGATCAACGCATCGTTTTATGGAATCCCGGTTCCAAAGCTGGTTAATGGGGATTTCAATAACCTCAAATCCTGATTTTTGCAGCAGTGCAATTTTAAGCAGAGTTGAACCATTCCGGGTTTTGAAATCGCTACTCACGTAATGAAATGGTCCCTGAATTTCAATCACCAGGTTGTGATCTGGCAGTAACAGGTCAACCGGAGGTAATGAGTTCAAACTCCTTTCTTTTTCAATCTGCAAAGAGGGCATGCATGATTGGAGTTGATCGCAGAAGTCGGTTTGAGGTTTTGAAATGGTTGCCTGGTAATGGGGGACGATTGGGCACACTCTGCCAAGCCAACTGGCGGCCATGGCAATGACGCGCTGATCCTTTTCATTGTCCGGGGGGGGATTTTTCAGACGAGTAAACAGGTCATCCAGATGCTTTTCAAGCTCGTTGTTGTTATTGACATTGGAGACCAGAGACAACCTGGCACAGCATACCATTACGCCCCAGAGAGACATAAATATATCTTGCTGAGAGGACTGAGGGTTTTCACTGATCTTGTGGACAAGCGATTTGAAGATAGAGGTAGCCACGTTCAGCTCAACGAGTTCACCCAGTTTCGCCATGGCCCACAGCAGGTTGGCAATTCCCTGTGGTTGAAAGTTAGCTTTCTGTGCGTTCACGTGGGGCAACAACGCGGCCACGGGCGCTTTGAACTCTGGTGCCCACTCCTGCCCGTTGTCCACCAGTTTCGCCATGGCCCACAGCAGGTTGGCGATGTGCTGAGCAGTAAATTGGTCTTTCTGTGCGTTCACGTGAGGCAACAGCGTGGCTACAGCCTTCTTGAGCGCTGGTGTCTGTTCATGCCCGTTGTCCATCAGTTTCGCTATGGCCCACAGCAGGTTGGCAATATGTTGAGGAATAAATTCGTCTTTCAGTGCGTTCACCCGGGGCAACAGCGCGGCCACAGCTTCTGTGAGCTCTGGTGTCCACTCCCCGTTGTTCACCAGTTTTGCCAGGGCCCACAGCAGGTTGGCAATGTGTTGAGGAGTAAATTGGCCTTTCCGGGCATTCACGCGGGGCAACAGCGCGGCCACCGCCTCGTTGAGCACTGGTATCTTCTCCTGCCCGTTGTCCACCAGTTTCGCCATGGCCCATAGCAGGTTGGCGATATTCTGAGGAATAAATTGGTCTTTCTGTGTATTCACTTGGGGCAGCAGTACGGCCACGGCCTTTTTGATTTCAGGTGTCTGCTCCTGCCCGTTGTCCACCAGTTTCGCTATGGCCCACAGCAGGTTGGCGATTTCCTGTGGGTTGAAGTCAGCTTTCTTTGCGTTGACGTGGGGCAACAGCGCGGCCACGGTCATTTTGATGTCGGGTGTCTGCTCCTGCCCGTTGTCTACCAGTTTCGCCAGGGCCCACAGCAGGTTGGCGATATTCTGAGGAATAAATTGGTCTTTCTGTACATTCGCGCGGGGCAACAGCACGGCCACGGTCTTTTTGATGTCGGGTGTCTGCTCCTGCCCGTTGTCCACCAGTTTCGCCAGGGTCCATAGCAGGTTGGTGATCCCCTGGGCGTTAAATTGGTCTTTTTGTGCTTTTATGTGGGGCAACAACGCAAACAGAGCCGCTTTGCACTCTGGTGTCTGCTCTTGCCCGTTGTCCACCAGTTTTGCCATGGCCCACAGCAAGTTGGCGGTTCCCCGGGCATTAAATTGGTCTTTCCGTGCGTTCACGTGGGATAACAGCGCAGCCACGGTCTTTTTGATTTCGGGTGTCTGTTCCTGCCCGTTGTCCACCAGTTTCGCCATTGCCCAAAGCAGGTTGGTGATTTCCAGTGATTTAAAGTTAGCTTTTTGTGCGTTCACGGGGGGTAACAATGCGGCCACGGCCTCTTTGATTTCTGGTGTCTGCTTCTGCCCGTGGGCTACCAGTTTGGCTATGGCCCATAGCAGGTTGGTGAGACCCTGAGGGTTAAATTTGGCGTTCTGTGCGTTCACCTGTGGCAACAGTGCGGCGATGGCCTCTTTAAACTCTGGTGTTTGCTCTTGGCCATTGTCCACCAGTTTCGCCATGGCCCATAGCAGGTTGGCGATTTCCTGTGGTTTAAAGTCAGCTTTTTGTACCTTCACCTGTGGCAACAGCGCGACTAAGGCCTCGTTGAGATCTGGTGTTTGCTCCTGGCCATTGTCCACCAGTTTCGCCATGGCCCACAGCAGGTTGGTGATTTCCTGTGGCTTAAAGTTAGCTTTCTGTGCGTTTATGTGAGGCAACAGCGCGGCTAAGGCTTCGTTTAGCTCTGGTGTTTGCTCCTGGCCATTGTCCACCAGTTTCGCCATGGCCCACAGCAGGTTGGCGATTTCCTGTGGTTTAAAATTGTTTTTCTGTGTGTTTACGTGGGGCAATAGAGCCGCCCCGGCCTCTTTGAGCGCTGGTAAACACTCCTGCCCGTTGCCTGCCAGTTTCGCCATGGCCCACAACAGGTTGGCGATTCCCCGGGCATCAATATCTCTGGCTTCAGGTTTTTGCTTGCACTTGAGTATGATGGCACCAAGTAGCGTTGACAGTAAGGCCGCTTGAGTACGCTTAACTCGCTCCTCCATGGGGTTATGAGGGGTAAATACACCCGCTGAAGTAAAGGCATGAAGTGTTGTCGTCAGACTTCGCCAATTCCAGCTCCGTGTTACGGGAAAATTTTGCAGTAAACCTATCAGCTGGCTTTGTTCGGCTCGATTTAATGGTCTTTTAGCCGCTGACGTGTATTTTTTAATTGAACTGGCATATTGACCATGATGTTTCCCATCATAGCGATAACCAAACCGATCAGATTGACTTGCCAGACCACCCACTATTCCCTGTTCGATGAGGGCATTGAAATCTTGAGCAGGGTATACTGAACGGCAATGCAGATACTGAGAAGGGGGTACGCCAAAAGAGTGGGAAAACTCATGACGACCGGGGATAGAGCGGTAGTGATTATCCCACTGTCTGACTGTGGCATGTCTATATCGCCCACGCCCTGAAGGAGGGACATAGCCATTCGGTTGGTTGTAAGCATTACCTGATCTTGTGTATTGACCACGGATACCGGCAGAACTTTTATCCATAATTATATTTCATTAATTCATGAAAATATAAAAAGCAGACTGCGGTTCTGCCCAGAAGTTCATTTTTCTGAAATGTCTATAAAACCAGGTGTTTGGGGACACACATCGACTCCTGGTGTCACTCATCCGTTATTTGCAAATCATCCGGGGCGAGATTCATGAACAACATATGTTCAACGCTGGCACGCCATCCCTTGAATATGACAACGGTTTTTGAGTCATGATGGAAGGGGGGAGATTACTGGCTTTTTTTTCTCTTCTTTTTTTTGCTTTTTGGTTTGCTTGGTTGCTGTTCTGTAGGTTCTTCGGCGGTGAAGTAACATTGATCTTCCCACCCTTCATCGGCAGTAAAGTATTCCTCATCGGTCTCCCCGCTGGTAAATGATTCAGAGTCATGCCGCTGTGGCGGGATGTTTACCCTGGTCTTTATTTGATCAATACACAGTTTCATTAAGTCCCGGTTCCAAATCTCTTTAAACGGGACTTCAATGACCTCAAATCCTGCTTTTTGCAACAGTGCGATTTTAAGCAGGGTCGAACCATTCCTGGTGTTGAAATCACCATTTACGTAATGAAACGGCCCCTGAACTTCGATCACCATGTTGTGATCAGGCAGTAGCAGGTCGACTGGAGGTAATGAGTTCAGACTCTTTTCTTCTTCAATCTGCAAAGAGGGAATGCATGATTGGAGTTGAACGCAGAAATCGGATTGACGTTTTGACATGATTGTCGGGTAATAGGGAGTGACCGGACAGGCTCTGCCAAGCCAACTGGCGGCCATGGCAATGATGGATTGATCATCTCCATTGTCTGGGCAGGTATTTTCCAGCCGGGTAAACAGGTCATCCATGAGCTTTTCAAGCACGTCATTTTTATTGGCATTGGAGTTCAGAGACAACCTGGCACAGCATACCATTACGCCCCAGAGAGACATAAATATATCTTGCTGAGAGGACTGAGGGTTTTCACTGATCTTGTGGACAAGCGATTTGAAGATAGAGGTAACCACGTTCAGCTCAACAAGCTCACCCAGTTTCGCTATGGCCCACAGCAGGCTGGCGATATGCTGAGGAATAAATTGGTCTTTATGTGCGTTCACATGGGGCAAGAGCGCAGCCACAGCCTCGTTGAGTTCCGGAACCCGCTCCTGGCCGTTGTCCATCAGTTTCGCCATGGCCCACAGGAGGTTGGTGATCCCCTGGGCATTAAATTGGTCTTTCTGTGCGTTCATGTGGGGCAAAAGTGCGGCCACGGCCTTTTTGAGCTCTGGTGCGAGCTTCTTCCCGTTGTCTACCAGTTTCGCCATGGCCCACAGGAGGTTGACGATTTCCAGTGGTTTAAAGTTAGCTTGACATGCGTTCACGTGAGGCAACAGCGTGGCCACAGCTGTTTTGAGATCTGGAGTCCACTCCCCATTGTCCACCAGTTTCGCAATAGCCCAAAGCAGGTTGGAGATCTGCTGAGGAATAAATTGCTCTTTCTGTGTCTTCACGCGAGGCAACAGCGCGGCCATGGCTTCTTTGAGCTTTGCTGTCCGCTCCTGCCCGTTGTCCACCAGTTTCGCCATGGCCCACAGCTGATTGGCGATCTGTTGAGGAGTAAATTGGTCTTTCTGTGCGCTCACGTGGGGCAACAGCGCGGCCACAGCATCGTTGAGCTCTGGTGTCTGCTCCTGCCCGTTGTCCACCAGTTTCGCCATGGCCCACAGCAGGTTGGCGATCCCCTGGGCCTTAAATTGGTCTTTCTGTACATTCACATAGGGCAACAGCTCGGCTATGGCCTCGTTGAGATCTGGTGTCTGCTCAAGGCCGTTGTCTACCAGTTTTGCCAAGGCCCACAACAGGTTGGCTATTTCCTGTGGTTTAAAGTTAGCTGTCTGTCCACTCACGTGGGGTAACAGGGCGACCTCAGCCTCTTTGAGCCCAGGTGTCTGCTCCTGCCCATTGTCCACCAGTTTCGCCATGGCCCAGAACAGGTTGGCGATGCCCTGGGCACTAAATTGATCGTTCTTTGCATGCACTTGGTGCAACAGCACGGCCACGGCCTCTCTGAGCTCCGGTGTCCGCTCCTGCCCGTTGTCCACCAGTTTCGCTATGGCCCACAGCAGGTTGGTGATACCCTGGGCCTTAAATTGGTCTTTTTGTGCGTTCACGCATTGCAACAGCACCGCCACGGGCTTTTTGAGCCAGGGTGTCTGCTCCTGACCGTTGTCCACCAGTTTCGCCATGACCCACAGCAGGTTGGCGATATGCTGAGGAATAAATTGGTCTTTTTTTGCCATCACGTAGGGTAACATCGCGGCCACAGCCGCGATCAGTTCTGGTGCCTGCAGCTGGCCGCTGTCCACCAGTTTCACCAAGGCCCACAGCAGGTTGGCGATCCCCTGGGCACTGAATTGGTCTTTCTGTGTGTTCACGCAGGGCAACAGTGCAGCCACGGTCTTTTTGAGCTCTGGTGTCTGCTTATGCCCGTTGTCCACCAGTTTCGCCAAGGCCCACAGCAGGTTGGCGATTTCCTGTGGAGTAAAGTGAGCTGTCTGTGTGTTCACGAGGGGTATCAGTGCGGCTACGGCCTGGTTGAGCCCTGGTGTTCGCGCCTGCCCGCTGTCCGCCAGTTTCGCCATGGCCCACAGCAGGTTGGCGGTTTCCTGTGGGTTAAAGCCAGTTTTCTGTCCGTTCACGTGGGGCACCAGCGCTGCTACAGCCTTTTTGAACGCTGGTGTTCGCTCCAGCCCGTTGTCCACCAGTTTGGCCATGGCCCACAGCAGGTTGGCGATACCCTGGTGACTAAATTGGTCTTTCTGTGCGTTCACTTGGTGCAAAAGCAGGGTCAGGGTCTCTTTGAGTTCATGTGTCCGCTCCTGCCCGTTGTTCACCAGTTTTGCCATGGCCCACAGCAGGTTGACGATTTCCTGTGGGTTGAAGTTGGTTTTCAGTGGTTTCACTTGGGGCAACAGCGTGGCCACAGTTTCTTTGAGCTTTGGTGCTAACTCCCCGTTGTCTACCAGTTTCGCCATGGCCCACAACAGGTTGGCGATACCCTGGGCATTAAATTGGTCTTTCTGTGCGTTCACATGGGGCAGAAGTACGGCCAGGGCCTCTTTGAGTTCTGGTGTCCGCTCCTGCCTGTTGCTTACCAGTTTCGCCATGGCCCACAGCAGGCTGGCGATTTCCTGTGGATTAAAGTTAGTTTTCCGTGCGTTCACCTGGGGCAGCAGCACGGCCACAGCTTCTTTGAGCTCGGGTGTCCACTCCCCGTTGTTCACCAGTTTCGCCATGGCCCACAGCAGGTTGGCGATTCCCTGGGCATTAAATTGGTCTTTGTTTGCGTTTACGCGGGGCAACAGCACGGCCACAGCCTCTTTGAGCTCTGGTGTCAGCTCCTGCCCTCTGTCCACCAGTTTCGCCATGGCCCAAATCAGATTGGCTATGCCCTGGGGATCAATATTCCTCCTTGCTTCAGTTTTTTGGTTGCAGTTAAATATTATTGCATCAAGTAGCGTTGACATTAAGGCAGCCTGTGTACGTGTAACACGCTCATCCATGGGTTTATGAGGGGTAAAAACACCGGCTGAAGTTAGTGAATGAAGTGTTGTCGTCAGGCTTCGCCAATTCCAGCTCCGTGTTGCGGTAAAATTTTGCAGTAAACGTATCAGCTGGACTTGTTCAGCTCGATTTAGAGGTCTTTTAGCAGCTGACGTATATTTTTTAATTGAGCTGGCATATTGTCCGTGATATCTACCATCATAGTGATAACCCATGTGATCCGATTTTCTCAGCAGACTTTCCATTACCTCCTGTTTGATAAGGGCATTAAAATTCTGGGCAGGGTTTACTGAACGGCGCTGTAGATCTTGAGAAGAGCTGGCGCCCGAAGAATGGTGAAATTTGTTGACCTCCGGAGTATTGCGGCGGGAATTATCCCACTTTCTGACTGTGCCATGTCTATATCGCCCGCGCATTGAAGAAGCAGCTCGGTCATCCGGTTGGTTGTAATCATTACCTGATTTTGCGTATTGACCACTTATACCAGCAGAGCTTTTATCCATGATGATATTTCATTAATTCATGAAAATATAAAAAGCAGACTGTTATTCTGTTCAGAAGTTCATTTTACTGAACTCTCTATAAAACCAGGTGTTTGGGGATACACATCAACTCCTGATGTTAAGTAGTTAACCAAATGAAATCGTATTTTCTGACTAAGTGGGCAGTTACTCCCGGCAACTGCTCCTGCGTTGCTCTAGCTCCTGCATCCATGCAGTCGTGCGGCGTTACAACTCCGGTCACATAGCTACGGCTATGCTCCCTACGTTGTGCCTTGCATAGTAACTGCCCACTTAGCCAGAAATATACGATTCCATTTGGCCAACTACTTACCCATCCGTTATTTGCAAATCATCCGGGGCGAGATTCATGAACAACAAGTGTTCTGACACTCATTCCCTTGAATGTGAAAACGGTTCTTGAGTCATGATGGAAGGGGGGAGATTACTGGCTTTTTTTTTCTCTTCCTTGTTCTACTTTTTGGTTTCCCTGGTTGCTCTTCTCTATGTTCTTGGGCGGTTAAGTAACCGTGATCTTGCCAGCCTGCATCGGCAGCAAAGTATGCCTCATCTGTCCCTGGGCGTGTAAATGATTCAGAACCATGCCCCTGTGGCGGGGTGTTCAACCTGGTCTTTATTTGATGAATACATCGCTTGATTAAATCCCGGTTCCAAAGCTGGTTAACCGGGATTTCAATCGCCTCAAATCCTGCTTTTCGCAGCAGTGCAATTTTCAGCAGAGTCGAACCATTCCGGGTTTTGAAATCACTACTCACGTAATGAAAGGGTCCCTGAATTTCAATCACAATGTTGAGATCCGGCAGTAACAGGTCAACCGGAGGTAATGAGTTCAGACTCTTTTCTTCTTCAATCTTCAAAGAGGGAAAGCATGATTGGAGTTGATCGCGAAAGTCAGATTGAAGTTTTGACCTGGTAGTCTGGTAATGAGGGACGACCGGACACGGTCTGCCAAGCCAACTGGCGGCCATGGCAATGATGCGTTGATCTTCTTCATTGTCCGGGCATGCATTCTCCAGGCGAGTAAAGAGATCATCCATGTGCGTTTCAAGTACGTTATTTTTATTGGCATTGGAGATCAGAGACAACCTGGCAGAGCATACCATTACTCCCCAGAGCGACATCAATATATCTTGCCTGGAGAGTAGAGGGTTTTCATGGGTTCTGTAGACAAGAGATTCGAACATAGAGGTAACCACGTTCAACTCAACGAGCTCACCCATTTTCGCTATGGCCCACAGCAGGCAGGCAATATCCACTGGTTTAAAGTTGGCATTCTGTGCGTTTACGTTGGATATCAGCGCTTTGACAGCTTCTTTGAGCCCAGGTGTTTGCTCTTGCCCATTGTCCACCAGTTTTGCAATGGTCCAAAACAGGTTGGCAATTTCCTGGGCATTAAATTTGTTTTTCTGTGTGTTCACGTGGGGCAACAGCGCGGCCACGGCCCCTTTCAGTTCTGCTGTCCACACCAGCCCCTTGTTCACCAGTTTCACCATGGCCCACAGCAGATTGGCGATTTCCTGTGGCTTAAAGTTAGCTTTCTGTGCGTTCATGTGGGGCAACATGCCAACCACGGCCTTGTTGAGCCCTGGTAACGACTCCTGCCCGTTGCCCACCAGTTTCGCCATGGCCCAGAACAGGTTGGCAATAGCCTGGGCATTAAATTGGTCTTTATATGCATTCACGTGGGGTAACAGAGCGGTGACAGCTTCTTTGAGACCTGGCGTCGGATCCAGCCCGTTGTCCACCAGTTTCGCCATGCCCCACAGCAGGTTGGCGATACCTTTTGGCTTAAAGTTTGCTTTCTGTGCGTTTACGCAATGCAACAGCGCGGCTACGGCCGCTTTGAGCTCCGGTGTCTGCTCCTGCCCGTTGTCCACCAGTTTCGCCATGGCCCACAGCAGGTTGGCAATATCCCGTGGTTTGAAAGCTTTCTGTGGGTTCACGCTGGGCAACAGTGCGGCTACGGCCTTTTTGAGCTCTGGTGTTCGTTCCTGGCCATTGTCCACCAGTTTTGCCATGGCCCACAGCAGGTTGGCGATTTCCTGTGGGTTAAAGTTAGCTTTCTGTGCGTTCATGTGGGGCAACAGAGCGGCCACGGCCTCGTTGAGTTCTGGTGTCCGCTCCTGTCCGTTGTCCACCAGCTTTGCCATGGCCCACAGCAAGTTGGCGATACCCTGGCTCTTAAATCGGTCTTTCAGTGCATTCACGCGGGGCAACAAGGCGGCCATGGCCCCATGGAGTTCTGGTGTCTGCGCCTGCCCGTTGGTTACAAGTTTCGCCATGGCCCACAGCAGGTTGGCAATATGCTGAGGAATAAACTGGTCTTTCTGTGCGTTCACGTGGGGCAATAGCGCGGCCATGGCCTTTTTGAACTCTGGTGTCCGCTCCTGCCCGGTGTCCAGCAGTTTCGCCATGGCCCACAGCAGGTTGGCGATGCCCCGGGCATCAATATCCCTGGCTTCAGGTTTTTGGTTGCACTTGAATATTAATGCATCAAGTAGCGTTGACAATAAGGCCGCTTGAGTAAGCTGAACCAGCTGATCCACGGGTTTATGAAGAGTAAAAACACCCGCTGAGGTAAATGAATGAAGTGTTGTCGTCAGACTTAGCCAATTCCAGCTCCGCGTTGCTGTAAAATTTTGCAGCACACGTATCAGCTGGCGTTGTTCCGCTCGATTTAACGGTCTTTTAGCAGCTGACGTGTATTTTTTAATGGAACTGGCATATTGGCCGTGATGCCTCCCATCATAGCGATGACCGAGCCGATCAGATTTACTCACCAGGCCATCCATTATTTCCTGTTTGATGAGGGGATTAAAATCTTGAGCAGGGTTTACCGAACGGCACTGTAGATGTTGTGAGGAGCATACGGCAGAAGAACGGTAAAATTTATCACGCCCCGGGTTAGTACGGGGGGGGTTATCCGATTGTCTGACTGTGGCATGTCTGTATCGCCCACGCCTTGAATAAGCGGCATGGTCATCCGGTTGGTTGTAATTATTACCTGATCCTGCGTATTGATCACCGATACCAGCAGAGCTTCTATGCATAATTATATTTCATTATTTCATGAAAATATAAAAAGTAGACTGCTGTTCTGATCAGAAGTTCATTTTGCTGAAATGTCGATAACACCAAACGGTTGGGGATACTCATCTACCCCTGATGTCATCAATCCGTTATTTTCAAATTATCCGGGGCGAGCTGCATGGGCAACAGGTGTTAAGAGCAACGTGTCTGGAA
>NZ_PJPV01000223.1 GCF_002864045.1 Endozoicomonas acroporae | reverse complement strand
GGATTTTTGATCAAGATAGAATGAGGAGCGATACCATTTGGGAATTAGAAATTTCGTTTGTTAAGTAGTTGGCCAAATGGAATCGTATATTTCTGGCTAAGTGGGCAGTTACTATGCAAGGCGCAACGTAGGGAGCATAGCCGTAGCTATGTGACCGTAGTTGTAACGCCGCAGAGTGACTGCCCACTTAGTCAGAAAATACGATTTCATTTGGTTAACTACTTATGCCTGACTAAGACTTACCGGAAAAAAAGGCCGCCATTACCTGTCGGGCTTCTTCGGACACCATTCGCTCAGCAAAGATAATCGCTTCATCATCAATGCGTTGTTGAACATCGCTGTGACGGTTCCGGGTAATCAGCTGTTTGGTCAGCAACAGTGCTTCACGGGGCTTTGCTGCCAGCTCTTTAGCTTTTGCCAGGGCAAATTCAAAGACTTCTTCATTGGCTATTACCGCATTGGCAATGCCGTATTCATAGGCCCGCCGGGCATCAAAGAAATCACCCAGCATCAGCAATTCTGAAGCCCGCTGTCGTCCCATAATATCCGGCAACAGCAAACTGGAGGCAGCTTCCGGCACCACGGCGAGATTCACAAAAGGCAAACGCAGTCGGGTATTTTCCCCCACATAAACCAAATCACAATGGAGCAATAACGTCACGCCGATACCCACCGCAATACCGCTGGCTGCTGCCACAATCGGCTTTTTCTGTACCGCGAGCTGGCGTAGCATTTTTATGGCTGCCGGTTCTTCAGAGGTGTCCCGGGTCAGAAAGTCCTTAAGGTCATTGCCAGCAGTAAACATATCAGGCTGGGCAGCAAAGAGAATCACTTTAACACTGTCATCCTGATCAGCGGCGATCAGTACGTCAAGAATGGCTCCGTACATCGCTGAGGTCAGCGCATTCTTTTTCTCAGTGCGGTTGAAGCGTATCGTCAGGATACCCTCCTGCTGTTCGATCAGTATATGCGTCTGCTGATCTGACATGGCTCAAACTCCCTAACACTTTATTGTCATTATTCTGTCGTTCATATTCTATTACAGCTGTCGCCCGATTGGCAGTAGAGAAAATCTGTTTGGGTTGTTTGCTCGAAAGGGCTATTTTTGTGGAACTTATCAGTTTCTGTCCGGTCAAAATATGGCATTACCATGAATGCGGATATACCTACACACTAAATTTACACAATGAATTCAAGGAGCACCTGCGATGATTCCACAATCCACCCAAATCCCCGCAAGCCTAATTCCACCTGAGTTCAGCACCGCAAGCGACGTTCAAACTTCACACCCCCCCGTCCCCCCGGAACTAAAACAGCTTCAAGACTCTTTTGCCGATCGGTTAAGCGCGGCAAAAAGTGAGTTATCCAAGAACCCTGAGGCGCAACAGGCACTCACCGAAGCACTGGTGGACCGTTTTGGCATTTTTCGCGACAGTGAAAGCGACAGGGAGAATAAAGAGAATTTCCTGTCCATTGCCCTGGCCCAGTGCAATCTTGCCGACCAGGGAGGCATTGAAATACTCCAACAAGTCGTAAGTCTGCAAAATCAAATTTCCACCTTCGTAAAAAAAGGGGGTGCCTCAGAAGGCATACAAAACAAAGAACACCTTCTGGAAAATCTGGAAAAAGATCTGGGGTCAATCTCAAGGAAAGACAACAACGAGCGTTCCGGTTCCTTTAGTATGGGCGTTGAACGGCAGGGATTTGTAGAACAGCATGTCGAAGAATGGTTTCCGGAAGACCTGAGACAGTCCGTTAAAGATGCACTGATCCTCCTGAAGAACCAGATGACATCGGGTGCCGATATAGGCCCACTCCCGAAAGTCATCACGAAGCTAAAGTTTGGAAAGGCAGCGGACCTGGCCTATTTTGCCATTTATTTCAAATCCCCTAACCATTTCGTTTTTACCAAGGCAGGGGGTGAATTTCTGCTTAAATCCAGTAAACTGGAACAGCATTTTGTCAAGAATGATCAACTGTCCACTGTATTAGCAGGCAAAATCCCGGAAGATAAGATGGAAAAGGTAATACAGGCATTATCCCGCCCGGTATCAGAAATGAGCACAGAGGCACTGGTGCTGGCTGCAATCATCACGCACTCCTCACAGGAAAACCTGAAATCATACCTGAAAGCTGCCCAGATTTTGTCGCTGAAAACACAGGCACAGAAAGACGATCCCGAACTTTCAGATAACACTGCCGTGGCATTGGGAATAGAGCGCAGTGATGCCATGGTTCGAGGGCACTATAAAAGTGGCGCAGCCGCCCACAGTGCTGCTGATACGCTGCTTAAAAGCTTGACGCCACTGCCTGAAGATATGGCTACAATGGCCTGAACTTGCCGGTGCTCCCCTTGCGATCTTAAAGGGGCTGCGCTTCCCTGAGAGACTTGCTGAGAATAGCGACCTGCTGAATTCCCCTGCTACCCGTAAAGCCTCCCCCCTTGTTTTTCACTCGCTATTTCCAGATGCAACTATGATTTCTGGAACTTTTTGCTAACTTTGTGGTTCTAATTTATTTCAATACCATATAAACAGAAAGCGTATTATTACAAGGCTGTCAGCAAATGAATATTTCAGGGTGTCCCCCTATTGATCAAAACCCGAGAGAAACTCGGGAACATCAACCCCAGCTGATGGATCGATTCGGGGATTCTTCAGGTCAACTCTGGCGCAAACACCTTGTTAAAGAGGCTTCAGGGGCTTGTGTACAGGACGGCTTATCTGTCGGAAATACGCCTTATCCTTCTGCCACTACAGCCCCCCCTATGGCATGGTCTCGTGTGCAAGCCTGCCCCGGTGCCACCCATGACCTGCCACAAGGCAATCTTGGTGATGAATTAAAAGCATTGCTGCAAAGAGTTGCCGAATGCACGGACAAACAGCAGCCATTGCCGGTCAGTGACTATAAAACATTTATCAAATACTTCGGGGAGTTTCCGCCCGGGGCCAGGCCGGATCAGCTTGATAGTGAAGATTACTTTTTAAAAATCAAAAAGGACCCTGGTTATTTCAGTGAAGTACCCCTGGAAAAGTTAACACCAGAAATGTGTATACAGGCATTTGTAAAAGCGCCTTATTCGAATATACAGTACATACCCAACAGTATGAAAACCAACGAGTTGTGTCGAGCTTTGGTCATTGATAAGTTTGATACCATTGGTAAGGTACCTGGTGAGATAATCAAACAATGGCTGAACGATGGTTTTTTTGACTTCCTCCTTGAAAAATATAAAGGAGCCATTAAACACATTCCCGAAGCAGCAAGAACTGATGCACACTTTGAAATTGCCTGCAGAAAATCCCACGTTGCGCTGAATTATTACCCGGAGAACAAGCCCGTTAGTGAACGATTATTAACCATTGCCATCGAACACACCGGTGCCCTGAAATTTTACCCGGACCATAAAAAAACAGCAGAACTTTGTGAGGTAGCCTGTCGACGTAATGGATTAGCATTAGAGTATGTTCCTGAACATCTGAAGACCACCGAATTATGCCAACTGGCTGTTGATAATAATGCCAGAGCCCTCGAATTCATTCCGGAAGCCGTCAAAACATTTGATATGTATCTGGCAGCGGCTAAAGGTGGAAAATTATCCAAGACGCTTCCCAAATTTCTAACGGAAACACAACGAACGGAAATATACCGTACTGTCTGTACCAGTGGATACTTAGTATTGGATGCTATTCCAAAACAATATATTACTGATCATTTCCTCAAATCAGTCATTACCAGCAAAGAGCACAGGGACACCCCTCTTAAGTTCGCTGCAACTGACAACCTTTCAAAGTGGGTAGGTGATGATAAGGCGTCTGAGCTGTATGCCCTGGCCGTTAGCCTGTCTCCCGAAGCGCTGAGATATGTACCCAGCGACATTAAAAAAGGAGCAATCCTTGATGCGGCGTTAAAAAATAACCTGTCGGCATTCCAACATGTTTCCCGGGAACACCTGAGTTTCAATGAGCTTTGTCTCATGGCAGCCGTTACCAAAGAGATCGTTAAACCGTCAGATTCGAAGGAGGAAAGCCTGTTATTCAGATTGATCAAGCTTAATAAATTGCCCTATGTACCAACGGATGTTCAGTTGAAGTTTTTAACCTGTCCCGATATTTCACTGGAAGACAAAATAAGCTTCATTGAATCATTAGATGCCCCGACTTATACCTTTCCAGACAAGGTCCTGGCGGCACCACTGATCAGCCAGCAGTCTCCTTTAGCGATCTCATGCACCAATCTATTTCTGATACCCCTGATTTCAACCGCTCACCAGGTTACCGGATTTGCACTGCCCAATGCCGCTGATGGGGAGCACATCAACCGGTATATTGCCGAAAATATGCCGTCATCGTTCGGGCTGAAGGATGTCCCCGAAGAACTTGGCCTGGCAAACAACCCAGCAATCCGGATAGTCGGAGGGCGGACGATGCAATGTCTGCAAGACGGTAGCCAGGCCATCTATTTTAAATTCCAGAGAGCCGGGGAACCCCTTGAGACGCTGGCCAGGGAAGGCCTGCTTTATCAAGTCATCGCCAATACTCCCGAGCTGGCAGGTAAGTTTAATAGCGTGCTACCAGAGTACCGCGACTTTATGCTGCTCCCCCTGGGCAAAGACCTGGAGTACCTGATTAACCAGTTCGATGACCCGGTGGAAATCACCGAAAGCCATGGCCAGCGATGCATCAATGTCTTTTGCTACACAGCACCCGTTGCCTATGCCCGGTATGCCCATTCGCCAGACACAACAGAGGACTGCCCCTGGAAGCGCCCGGAGCAGGGCATCCTCAGGGCCTGTCACGATGCGGGTTACATGACCAGCATGGGATTGGTGCCGACCAGTATGCTGCAGTGCCTGCACAACACTGAGGACGGCCGGGGCTGGGTCGCCTTGCATTCGGCCATGAATCTGATCACTGACAATGTTCACGCGGGCAAATTGACAGCATGGAACACTCTGGCCACCGAAAAGATTGATTTTGGTCACTGTGGCATGCGCGACCTGGGTGATTATGAAACCTTTGGCCATATCCACAGCTGCTTACAGCAGAAAGACACGCTTGAAACCTGTTATATGCCCAAGGTCTCACAACGCATTGCCCTGGCCAACAGTATCTGCGAAATCATTGTGTCGGCGGTACTGGTAAGGTCACGCTTACGTCAGGGCTTTGCCGGCTATCACTACAAAAACCCTCAGGCACTTAACGAAACAGCCGCATTTGTTGAATTGGCCTGCAACCAGTTTTTGTTGGGGCTTATGCCCACAGCAGCCACGCCGATCAGCCTACGGTTTCTCCTCGGACGGGACGATAACGAGTATCAGGCCTGGCTTGTCCGGGTCGCGCAGGAAATACTCTACTGGACCGCATTGCAGCCGGACGCGCCCGGATTTGCCCAGCTCCCTCTGGGTGAGTATGACCCGACTGACTGCTATATGAACCACATAAACGATCAGCACCTCAGCGAAGCGCTCTACCCTGATGACGCTTATACCTGCGCACGTCGCGCGAATTTTTATGATATTTATGGCCGGTTAATCTTTGGAGCCGATTACTCGACATTTCCACTGATATCGTTAATGAATGGGCTGACCAAAATGTGTACTGATATACTGAAGCAGCTGAATCATTCAGGCAGACGATAAAATGTTAAACATTCATGACTTCCTCACTTTTGCAGGTATTACTACCTGCAGCACTGCACTTTTTGTCCGGAAGTTTTTAGAGCGATCATGCTGAATACCGTTAAGCCACATGACCTCCCCATTAACGATATCTGCCAGGTGAGTATTCAGGACAATTTTCTCCAGCCCCCTGTAACCGGTGTTGAGTTCCAGAAAATCCTCCTCTGTCGATTCGATCAGGTTGACCAGCTGCCTGAGGTTTCTGACTTTTTCCGAGCCAACACTGTCAACCTTTCTCAGAAAGATATTGTGATAACCCCGGTTAGCCTCATGGGGCAGGACTTTCAGAATGACAACCACTTCATCTTCATTGGCAAACCGGAAATTATTGAGCAATACCGGCGTCAGGCCTGCGTAGGAAATCAGGTCATGGCCAGCCCCCATCAGCAGCTCCCTGGTCACTTTGGTAAACACCAGTCCCTGATAGATGAAGTATGAAGGAGCAGACTGACCATCAAAGCCGAGCAACAAATCATTATTGACCGGCTGAGAGAGCGTAACCGTCAGATCCAGCACCTGTTTGTCACGAATGACCCGAACGCCAAGTTCCTCTCCAACCTGCCGTGAGTGCACCACATAATCCATGGAAACCCGCTCACTGCCCCGGAACACAATGGTTTTATCATGGCCAACGGCATACCCGTCCAGCTCCAGGATAACATCATCCGGCTGCAGCACACCGTCAGCCGCAGAACCCGGTATGACATGGCGAACCAGAACGCCCTTGTTTTCTTTTACCCCATAGACGGTTTTAAAAAAGCCATTTTCAAGCTCTTCCGTTTCGATCCCAAGGCTGGGAATCCCACTGTAATGCCCATCAGCAATATCCTGTAAAAAGTGTCTTATGATATTCACCGGCACAATGTGGGCGATATTACTGGCTTCGAAAGGACTGTAACCCTGCATTAACACGCCAATGATCTCGCCATTAACCACGGCAGGGCCGCCACTGTTGCCCGGGTTACTGGCGGCATCAATTTGTCCGGCCAGAAATGAGAAGCCGGAATTACTGTAAGGTTGGTATTCCAGACGGGACAGAACCCCCTTGGTTGCACTGATCGTATCGCCACCAATGGGATAGCCAAGCAGCATCAAATCCGTTTGCAGAGGAGGAAGCTTACCCAGGGGGATAGGGGTGGTACCGCTGAAAAACAGCGCATTCTCATGGTCATGGAAGGGCACCAGCAAGGCCAGGTCCAACTCGTGGGAAACCCACAGGGGCCTGAGTTTGTAACGGTCCGTCTGACCATTTTTCCTGCCTTCAATATAGGTATGGGCACTGACTACATGGCTGTTGGTCAGCACAACCCTCTGGTCACTGTCTGGTAGCTGGATAATGGCACCGGAACCATATTTCTGCCTTGGACCAACGTTGCTCCATGGATTCTGGTGGTCATATTGGTTGAATGAGGTATAGATTTTGATGATCGAATCCCTGACGCCCTGATCTTCTGAATATACCGGCAAAGACTGCGTCATTAGCGGACCGGCCGCATTGCCATATATCGAGACGGCAAGCAACAGAAAAAAAAGGGCTTTAACAATGCAATTCAGCCTCACAACCAAACACCTCAAGGGCTAAAGAAAGAACATTTCAAATTAGCACAAAAAAAATATCCTGCTTGTCCGGGGCTAACGCATGAAAGGCTTTATAGATATTTACCTGTCGGACATCTGATATAATCAGCTGCATTGAGTGACGTTCATTTTCAGCATCAGGCAACGCTCCATGATTGTTCTTTCTCCCGACTCTTTGAACGAGATCTACGCCCGTCATCCTGGCTGGTATCCAGCCATTGCCAACCCGCAGTCTGCCCCGGTGTTTATTGATGGACTGGCCGATATCATGGCGCAATTTGACCTGATCCTGCTGGACTCCTACGGTGTCCTCTGCCGGGGCAGCACGCCCATTGAAGGTGCCGCTGAGGCCATTCAGCAGCTCAGGGCAAACAATATCCCATTCTGCGTTGTGTCCAACGACACTCTGACCAACCGATCCGTTGCCGCAGAAAAGTATCAATCCCGGGGGTTTGATTTCACCGCAGATGAAGTACTGACCAGTCTTGATATCACTGAACAGTACCTGCAAGGGCTCACGAACCATAATCGTATTGGCGTTATTGCACCATTGGAGCACCCTTCCAACCACCTGCTGGAAGGCATGGTCCGACTGAATGGCTGTAATGGCGAGATTCCGGAAAATATTGCTACCCTGCTGTTCCTGACCGGTGCAGGCTGGACGGCAAAAATGCAGGAAAACATGGTCACTACGGCCAATGGGCGTCAGTTTGAACTGCTGGTCGGCAATCCGGACATCGGCGCACCCCATGGTGACCATGTCACCGCAACACCGGGTTACTTTATCGCGGACCTGGTGGAGCAAACCATTCAAAAGGCAAAACCTGTGCTGTTCGGCAAGCCCGATCCTGTCATTTTTTCAATGGCTATCAAGCAACATCAGATTACCGACCCATGCAGAGTCCTGATGGTCGGGGATACCCTTTATACCGATATTCTGGGAGGCAATGCCATGGGATTCAAAACATTGCTGCTGCAGTGCGGGGTTTACCAGAATGAGGATATTATGGAAGTGATTGCCAGCACGGGAATAAGTCCTCACTATGTAGCGCCGGGCCTGTAACGCACTGAATATCAGGGAATGGCTTAACGTGACCAACGAACCATCCCTGATAACGATCATCAGGCGACATAACATCCCGGATGATGGCTTCCTTGATCCCACGAGGTTAGTGAGAAATTATTCATCGCCATCGTTGTCCGATTGTTTTTCATTATTCAAACCCATTTGAATTGTATCCAACCTTTTTAACGCCTGACTAAGTTCTGCATGCTTGCTTTTCAAATCAGCAGACTCAGTTTCAAGTTCAGCAGACTGACGCTCAAGACTCCCCATCTCACTCTGAATAGCCTCCAGATCACCGCCTTTGCTTGTGGCTTTATCAAGCTTTTCCTGACACTTTTTAATGGATTTTTGAACAGAAGCATACTGCTTATCCTTAGCGGTATATTGCACCTTCATGTCGGCACACTGCCTCTTGGGATCTGAATATTGGTTAACCAGCTTAATATCCATATCGAATTGAATTTTATAATAACTGTTTAACGCTTTATTAAAATCCATATACTCCTGTTTTCGTGCATCCGATTGCCTGGCAATGTCAGCAGACTCTCTTTTCAGGTCATTCATTTTATTCTGAACATCCTCTAGAGATTTGCTTTTATTTTTACTTTTGCCTTTATTTTTACTTTCAGCTTTATCAAGCTTTTTCTGACATTCCTGAATCGATTTCTGAACAGCGGCATGTTGCTTATCCAGGTCATCACACTGCTTCTGCAAATAAGCACATTGCATCTCCGGGTCGTTATAGCTGGTGACCAGCTTGATCTGATCATGTACCGGCCTCATCAATTCTTTGAGTTCTTCGGCCCTGGCTAACACTTTTCTGTGCTTGAGTATATCAACACCATCGCTACCACTTTCCTCGTAAGCTTTCATCACTTTATCTAAATGCTTTCTATAATCCTTTAAATGGTTACACTGCTGTTCATAATGCTCTGCCGCATCTTTAAGCCTGTTACCAACATTCTGTTCCCGGGCATTGAGCGTATCCAGCAAGCCCTTCATATTTGTTTTGAAGTCCGGGTGCCCTTTCGTTGCCCTTGAATAACGTCGAAATGTTTGTGAGAGATGTTTTGCCAGCCATTCAACCCTTAGTTCTTTACGGAAACCGTACACAAATTGCGGATCTTTCAGGTATTTCAGCGTTTGCAGATACTCCCTGTCATTGAGTTGCTCCATATCATCCAGCTTGTCCAGATACTCCAGGTATTCTGAAGAATCCCGATCTTCCTGATAACCCATTTTTTCCAGATGTTTTTCCAGATGCTCCTGTGCGGCAGAAGTCCCCATACCTATTGTTTCAACGGCTGCTTCAAGCGCAGACACATAGGCACTGTCGTTAATGTACGGATCAACCATTGGCTCACTGCCGTTATGTCCCAGAATATTCAATTCCTCAAACAAAGTGGCCTTTAATGTCTGGATCTGCTTCTGTAAAGAATGGGTTTCCTCCATTGCCTCCTTTGCCCACTGGGCCCTATCCAGCTCTTCCACAAACAATTTTTTTGCAGCAGCATATTGGCTGGCAGTGGAAAACGACACTTCAGACTCAAGGCTTTTCACCAGCTCAACAGTACCGTTGAAATCTCCTTCAACCTTTGCCATGACAGGATCCATTACAACATCTTTTACAGGATCCGTTTCCGGTGTTGTTGGCTTTCGTCGTACCGGGTGAAGCGGTCTTTTCCGGTGAATACCCCGGTCTACCATGTCCTGAAAAATCTTACCCACTCCCAGCTTTACCGACTCCACGCCTTCTTTCCAGGGTTTCTGTTTCAGTTCCTGTTGCAGTCTTTTTCCCTTTGAAATCCCCATGGCGGCCTTGCCACTCACCAGATAATGTGCAATTTTACGGTCATCATCATGGGTATTTTCAGCATACACCGCCTCAAGCCTGCCAAGCTCTTCTAAATGCTCACTTTCCCTTCTGCCTTTATCTTCATCCAGTTTTTCTACTGATTTCGCCAGGTGCTGACAGCCAGCAAGCAACACATCATGATTTGGCAGCCTGGAGGTTTGCACACCGGGGTCAGAGTTCACCCGTTGATTGTCAACGCCTTTATCAATGCCCGTTTTTTGCCTTTGCCGCTTCCTTTTTTTGGATGCCTTTTTCAGGGGGCTGGTACTTTCAGGTCGTGCCGGTAGTGGGCGCTCTTGTTGCAGATCTGGATCATTCGTACCATTTTCGGCTATGGGACCAGCCTCTATCACTTGAATGGTCCGGCCACTCAACGAGCTTGCGTCATCCTCAATAGCGCTATCGTACTCTCGCTCCCGATTACTGGCTGTGGGAGAGTGAGGTGGGCTATCAATACTTTCATCCTCACTGATACCCGAATCCTCAGCAACATCGGGGAGTTCTTCGCTTATCTTTCTGTCTTGATGTTTGCTATCCACAGCAGAGAGGTATTTTTTCATACCCTCTTCTGCCTCACGTTGCTTCGCCCGTCTGCGCATTCTGGCAGCACTATAAGGACCTGACGCGCCAGTGCTGCTGTCTTGTTTTTTGATGTCTCTATTTTCAATCAGTGTGTCATTTTTTTCACTCAATTCATCTTGAGATACCTGACTCTTTTTAGCGACTTTACTAACCTTGGAAACCCGTGTCCCACGGTATGTGGCGTTACTGTTTTCTTCCGTCGGCTTTACTGCACCACCTTCACTGCTTGAGGTATTCCCCCCAACCGGTCTTTGGCCTTCAATCCCTGGTGGCATGTTTATATCCTGTGATTTTTGATCAACTTTTAATTCCTGTATTTCATCATCGGCTGAAATCAACTGGAGTTCATGTCACTGGTTTAAAGTTGCAAAAACGTCATAGAAATGTATTGCCTTGCATACCCTGCGGTTTACTGCCTTTCCCAAGCCTGCTCACATTGGTATGACATGGTTCTCCCGCCGGTCAAACCAAAGTCTCGGCAATGGCCTCTGTATAGGTTGGGAGCCCCCGGGTTGCCTGCTGGTAGGTAGGTGGCTCAGATGCCTGCTGGTAGGTAGGTAGCTCAGCTGCCTGCTGGAAGATAGATAACTCAGCGGCCTGCTGGAAGATAGATAACTCAGCGGCCTGCTGGTAGGTAGGTAGCTCCGTTGCCTGCTGGTAGGTAGGCAATTCAGTTACCTGCTGGTTGAAGGCGGGCAAATGCATTGCCTGCGGGTGGACGGCACGCTGAGCCTCCGGCCGTTGTGCAGGGTGCTCTGGGGCTGATGGCGTAATATCATCCTGGCGTGTATCAATCGGAACCGGCTGGTGAGGAAATCTGTAATAAAACGGCTTTACTGAGGCCATTTGTAAAAGACGACAGGTTGAGGCTTCAGGGTGGGTGGTCCGCAAAGCCTTAACGCTCAGATAAACCGCTCTACAGTATTTGCTCACTAGCAAAGCACAGCACAGCCCTCCAAACATCGCGAAAAAAAGGGGCATTGGCCGCACGGGGGACGAGGATACAGAATCACACAACGCTTCGGCTTCATCGGAACCATCCGCGCAATCGTACTGTGAGTCACAGGTCAAATCGATAGGAATACACTCTATGGCATTGTTGCAAATAAAGTTATCCTGAATATTCTTACAGCATTGCCTCAGCCTTTCAGAGCAATGTGTCCCTTCGTCTGACTTATCAAAGCAATCGAATGTGTCGTCACACACCCGATTTTTCTGGATGCATTCACCGTTGCTGCACGGCACTTCTCTATCGAGATATGTCTGATTAGCCGTGACCAGCGCAGGTAATGCAGACAACACCACCAGGCTCTGTTTTAACCCCGGACAGACGAGGCCAATCTCCGGTGAATCCATGACTTGCTGGAAGGCAAAACCCGCCAAACTGCGTATCAGGCTATTGCCGAGCTGAATGGCTCCTTGAGTGAACTGGCAGATCCGGTAATCAGACAGGGTGCATCCCCGGGTCTTGTTACCCGGGTATACCACTGGACTGCCCGGTACCGTCGAGACGGTTCTGTTCTGGTAACGGCTACAACGGCAACCAACAGTATCTTGGGCAACGGTCTGTGGGTTGGTCGGGGATGATGGAAGCTGTCGGGATATCGGCTGCATGGGTGTGAGGGCCTGGATAAGATGGATTTTTGAGTGATCTTTTGACCATCCGATAACAGCCAGGTTCACATGTTTTTTATGGCTCCGGGACCGTGGCACAAGCTGTCCGGGTGGCAATGCGCAGCTCCTGTCAGCCGCTCAGACCCACAGCGATTTTTGCCTTTCCAGTGTTGTGGCTGTTGACTCCTGAGGTTGGCCGACCCGCCGTTCGGTCGACACTTGCTCCTGAAACTGTCGGGTTCGCTGTCCGGTCATATCTGGCAGTTCAATGTGGGCCGCCCTGTGGTCAACGGCCTGCTGGTATTGTCGAAAATACCCTGGTTTTTTCAGTGCCGTGGTCAGTAGCTGACAGGTTGTTGCCTCACTGTTGCCATGTCTGAGCGCCTTGAAACTTTTATAGACACAGGTACCGTAAACAACGGTGAACCCAACGGCCACTGTTGCAGTAGTGATTGCTGCAATTATTTCCGGCGACAGGCCACAGGCCTCCTCATCGGATTGATCATGGCACTGGATGGAGCCATCGCATACCCAATGGGCTGGAACGCATGTACTGTTGTCACAAAAAAAGGGGCGCCCTAATTGTTCGCACAGGGTCTGATTGCAGGATTTTTCATCTGTACCATCCAGGCACTCGCTTCTACCGTTGCATTCCTCAGCCTCAGTAAAACATTTATAACCGCGATAGTTCAGGTCACAGGACGAAGAGTCCATCGAGCAATTGAGGCTCCCGGCAGCCATAGTGGGTAACGCTGAAAAAAGTACCAGACTCTCTTTTAAGCCAGGCCATAGCCTGACAACGTCGGGGGCACCGAGTATCTGGCGCAAGGCAAAGCCTGCGGCATTACGCATCAGGCCAGTACCGGCCTGCAGCGCTTCCCCGGCTAATGAGCACACCCGGTAGTCAGCCAGTGATTTGATCACGGAACGGTGATCCGCACCTAGATGCAGGCCAGACTGTGTCGCGGCAACGTCTCTATCATTAAAACTTGTTGTGTGGCAACAGTCGGCACTATTGGCAACGATCGGTGTACAGGATGAAGGTAATGGTGACGCAGAACCAGAGGTCAGCATGGATAGTAATTTCGGTTGTTCATGACCCGCCTTCAGACAACCAGTGTGTGATTAAGTTCCCGGTTTTTATCATCGATATGACCCGGAGCCTCAAGGTGTTCGATAGAGGCGCTTTAGTGAGAACCAGCCCCGGTTGAGGGAGGCAATATTTTCACTTCCGGGGTACAGCAGCTTGAACGTACTGAAAACATGCCCGAGGCTTCTGGCCTGACAGACAATACCAAACAGCCATTCGGTGATCTCAATGGGAGTCAGGCTCGGGGTGACCCGTTCAGCAATGCTCAATACATCCACCTCAAAGTTTTCCGGATCCGGTAGCTGCTGGTATTGAATACCTGTTTTTCGGATGATGCTCTGCAACAGCAGATCACGAGCCTGGTTCAGATGCGCAGCGCACACGTTGCAAGCATTTTTTTGCCCGTGCCCAACATCCTCAAACAATGGCTGCTCTGCAGCATTAATATGTTCCCATGCCAGGTGTTCCATCAAGACTTCGCTGCCGCGCTTTCTGCGGATTTTGTCCAGCTTTGGGCTGAGCCAGGCGATTTGCTCTTCATGGGTGTGAATCAATTGTTTTTTCCGGTTGAAAAACTGCTGTAACAGGCTGTGTACCGAACGATCCCATTGACTTGTCAGTCGATTCCTGACAAAACCGGAAAGGTCTGCACTCTGCTCTTTATTGGCAACAGGGTCAGCGTCTTTCAGGAGCGGTGGTTGAGCCCTGTCCTGTTGAACTGCTGGTTGCCTCGTTGGGACACCGGGGCTGCCCGGGGCTTGATCGGCTGCTGGTGCAGTAATGTTACAGTCGGCATTGCCGGTATCATTATCCACGCCCTTATCCTGAAGCAGCACACTTCCATCCGGTGGCTGAAGGTGCCTTGCCGGGCACTGCGGTTGACTGCTGGCAGGTTCACGCCCCTGGTGGTCGGTCGGGGAATTTGTCCGTTGACGTGTTACGTGACGGTTATCTTTCTCTCCGTTGATGTATTGCTGAATATCCTCTGGTGTCAGGCGACGCAGGTAGCGCGTATCTTTTGCCTTGATTCGGACATATTCAATTTTTGACCGCAAATAATCCTGAAATGACGGGCTGAGATAACCGCCGTCCTCCGTTGCCGGGTCCTCGTCGGGGGAATCCACCAGCGTTTGCAGTTGCTGATCCATCTGCTCATAACATCGACAGGCATTGCAGTAGTCGCCGATTTCTGCAAACAGGTCACCGGCCCGAAGATTTAATGGAATGAATTTTCCCCGGCTGGCGGCTTGTTCATACCATGTCGCCGCCTTCTCCGGTGATGGATGGTTAATTAATTGCTGCTCATGGAGCCAGCCCATTAGAAAACAGGCGTAACCATGGAGACTATCCGGTAAGGGCGGTTCGCTGCCCACGGCCTGTTTCAGCAATTGAAAAGCCTCCATCACTTTCTGGCGATGCCGGGGCATGTTGTAAATGCGGGTTTTGTCATTAGGTTTGGGGTAGGTCATGACATTGAAAATATAAGCGAATGCCGTCACCAGGTCCTCAGGTTCCGGAAACGGTGTCTCGCCCTTAACCCAGGTAGCAGACGAAGCTGCCTGGCCCTCTTTTTCGTTTCTGACAAAAACTGCCTGAGCGGTTTGAGTGGTCATTGCCGCGTCCTTAAACCATGCAATATCGGCTCTCTGGGTAACGATACTGGCTGCTTTACTGGCTGGGGTACAGCTTGGCTGGTTGGCAAATGCATCGTCTGACACACCCAGGTTTATTGCTGTTAACTGATGAGTCGTGCGGGCGTAGTCATAAGCAATAGCAATATGTAATGCCTTGTACAGCACTGCGTGTTCATCGCGTGGCTCAGGAAGATAACCGGGTTTATCACGCAGGTGCCAAAGCAGAAATTCATATCTGGAAAACAGCAAAACCGGGGAATCACAGGCTGAGTATGGGTAAAAATTATTGATTACTGTGAATTGACGGGCTATGTCAGCCAGCCGTTGCGCTATGGCAAAGGGAGATGCCAAAGGTTCGGTGTTGGGATACAGGCCACTGTCGATGAGTAGTTTGAACCATTGATCCGACAGCCGTTCCTGCTGGCCAGAGCGAAATTGTTTTATTTTCTCTACATCACTGGCCTGGCTGATTGCGCCGTTGTTTAAAGCGTACTGTATCAACCAGGATCTTAGCTGGTTCCGGGTTTGCCCGGCATCCAGTATGCTGGCAGCCAGCCACTGCCTATAAGCCTTCTTGCGTTTGCTGCTGGCCTTTTCCAGCAGTAATAATGAGGTATCAGCCGGTGCCTTTTCCAGGTGCTGCTCATGCATTTTCAGCAACCTTTCTGACTCAATCAGTTGACATGCGCCCACTGCCAGCAGCGCCCGGGGATTGAGGCTGGCGGGCGCATCCGTCGGGCCGACTTTAACAACCCTGCGCTCGTTTTCAATCAGGGTACCGCCCACCTTCTGCTTTGGATATAGTTCATGTACTTTCATACAGGTACAGGTGTAGGGTGGTTTTATATCCTCTATCGGACAACAATCACCCCAAAACCACAGGTTAAACCTTCTTATTCCGGGTTTATCATCAAGCGCTGGAGAGAAATTGCTGTTAACAACAACGTCCAGCAGTGTTTTGGCCTGATCATTAAACGACCAGTGTTGGTTTGCTATGCACATTGACCGAACGACATCATGATCAACACTGACTTTCCTGCCCGCAAAAAAATGCGCTTCGGCAGTCGCGTATACTGTATCGCCCCGGTCAATAAGCGCCCTGTCCACGAGTTGGTTATAACTCAGTCTCTGCACAGTTCGGTCCCGTACAAAACAGCCTGGAGTATAAAAAGCTGCTCATCTGAAAATAAGGCTAACTGGATTAACAATCATGTAGACAGGATAAAGAAAAGATCGTTCTGTGAATAAAAAGTAACTATTCAGCACCCCTAACATAAATCTGGAATTTTCTGATTTTTATACCATCCTCTTAACCACTGTTTTTTTATTAATATTTAGCCAACATGGTTCAAAAGCCACCTGCACCTTTATCGACTGAGATTCTCTTGAAAGAGAATACACAGCTGCGCATAAAAGTTGCCTGCCTGGAACAACGTTGTAGAGAATTGGAAGAAAGGGTTGGTAAGAACAGTCAAAACAGCAGCAAGCCACCATCGTCTGATGGTTATCAAA
>NZ_PJPV01000222.1 GCF_002864045.1 Endozoicomonas acroporae | reverse complement strand
CAGGGCGGTAGCACGAAGCGTACATATGTACTATTAAGATACCTCCGGTATAACCAGAGGCACGGCAATGGCCAACTACACACCAATGGTCGTCAGAATTCAAACGCTAACTGAGCCTCGTAGCGATATACACGTTACGTACCCGCTTCCAGAAGTCTTATTTATCGTTTATATCAGTATTTTGAGTGGTTACACCACATGGAAAGGGATGGAGCGGTTCGCTAAATACAACCGCCTCTGGTTTCGTCAGTTTTTTCCTTATAAATTCGGCTTTCCCACCCATTACACCATCGCAACAGTGTGCAAGCTGCTCGACCCAGAAGCTTTTACCCAGTTATTTGTCGACTGGGTAAGCGACACAGTATCAGATTTAAATGCTCGTAAAATGGGACCTCATCCAGAAAAAAACGACAATGTAATCGCTATTGACGGCAAGGCTCTGCGTGGGTCACGCCCAGCTAAAGGCAAGAAGCTGGTACATATGGTCAGTGCTTACAGCTCAGAGCTTAAGCTTATATTAGGTTTTACTCCCGTTGATCAGAAGTCCAACGAGATCACTGCCATTCCTGAGGTTCTCGATATGCTTTTTATGGAGGGAGCCTTGATTACCAGTGATGCCATGGGCTGCCAGAAAAATATTTGCAAAAAAATCATTGAAAAAAAAGCGGATTACCTGCTGTGCGCCAAGGATAATCAGCCCACTCTGAGCAGTAATATCGAAGCATACTTTTCTCAGTACATTGAAGAGCATCCGGATGATCCGGAACCTGCCGATGACCAACACGCCTTTGCAGAAACAATTGAGAAAAATCGGGGCCGCCAGGAGCACCGTCGTTGCTGGGTTTTTAACGACATTGAGGATATAGATCCAAATCATGAGTGGCCTGGCCTAAAGCAGTTTTCGGTTATCCAGAGAGACAGATTGGTTGGTAACAAACAAACAACTGAATTGCATTTTTATATAGAGAGCCGGGAGATGACAGCATCAAGTGTACTGTCAGCAGTACGCAATCATTGGAGTATAGAAAATGGACAGCACTTGTCACTGGATGTCAGCTTTGAAGAAGATGCCTCTAAAATCCATGAGCGAACAGCAGCAAAGAACGTTGCGACAGTAAGGCGGTGGTGTTTCAATGCCCACAAACAAAGTACCCGCTTTGAAAAAGAGAGCATGGCAGCCCGGATCCAACTGGCAGGATTAGATCAGGACTATCGAACTGAGCTGGTGCTGGAGAAGTTTTATACTGACTAACCAGTTAGTTTAAATAAAGACAGCAGAAGCAGCACATAGTACAAGCTTTGTAAGAGGGAAGTAGGTTTTTGTGCAACTTATTAAAGCGTTGGCTTCCTTTTGAGAATTCGGCCTGAATTACGAGCTGGATTGTCTGGGAATATACGATCAACAACGCTGACAATCATGAGTAGAACAAAATATAAACTATCGTACACTAGGTGCAACCGCCCTG
>NZ_PJPV01000221.1 GCF_002864045.1 Endozoicomonas acroporae | reverse complement strand
GGCCATAGCGAAACTGGTGGACAACGGGCTGGAGCGGACGCCAAAGCTCAAAGAAGTCGTGGCCAGGCTGTTACCCCATGTGAACGCACAGACAGCTAACTTTAACCCACAGGGTATTACCAACCTGCTGTGGGCCATGGCGAAACTGGTGGACAGCGGGCAGGAACGAACCCCGGAACTCAACGAGACCGTGGCCGCGCTGTTGCCACACGTGAACGTACAGAAAGACCAATTTAATGCCCAGGAAATCGCCAACCTGCTGTGGGCCATGGCGAAACTGGTGGACAACGGGCTGGAGTGGACCGCAAGGCTCAACCAGGCCGTGGCCGCACTGTTGCCCTGCGTGAACGCACAGAAAGACCAATTTATTCCTCAGCATATCGCCAACCTGCTGTGGGCCATGGCGAAACTGGTGGACAATGGGCTGGAACAGACACCAGAGCTCACACAGGCCATGACCGCGCTGTTACCCCACGTGAATACGCAGAGAGACCAATTTGTTCCTCAGCATATCGCCAACCTGCTGTGGGCCATGGCGAAACTGATAGACAGCAGGCAGGATTGGCTCCCGGGGCTCAACGAGGCTGTCGCCGCTCTGCTGCCCCGCGTGAACGTACAGAAAGACCAATTCAATGCCCAGGGTATCACCAACCTGCTATGGGCCATAACGAAACTGGTGGACAACGGGCTGGAGCAGACACCAGAGCTTAAAGCGGCTCTGGCCGCGCTGTTGGCCCACGTAAATGCACAGAAAGAACAATTTAATGCCCAGGGTATCGCCAACCTGTTGTGGGCCATGGCAAAACTGGGTGAGTTCGTTGAGCTGGCCGTGGTGACCTCTACCTTTGAATCTTTTGTCTACCGAATCAGTGGCAACCCTCAGCTCTCTGAGCAAGAGATATGGAAGTCTCTCTGGGGAGTCATGGTGTGCTGTGCCAGGCTGTATCTAGACTCCCATGCTAAAAATAACGTGCTTGAAAAGCACATGGGTGACCTGTTTACTCGCCTGAAAAATACTGCCCCGAATAATGAAGAGAATCAATGCACCATTGCCATGGCCGCCAGTTGGCTTGGCAGAGCGTGTCCGGTCGCCCCCCATTACCAGGCAATCATTTCAAAACCTCAAAGCGTCGTCCGAAATCAACTCCACTCATGCATACCATCATTGAAAATTGAAGAAGAAAAGAGTCTGAGTTCATTGCCTCCAGTGGACCTGCTACTGCCAGACCACAACATTGTGATTGAAGTTCAGGGACCGTTTCATTACGTGAGTGGTGATTTCAAAACCAGGAATGGGTCGACTCTGCTGAAAATCGCACTGCTGCAAAAAGCAGGATTTGAGGTCTTTGAAATCCCGACCAACACGCTTTGGAAACCGGGTTCAATAAAACGATGTGTTGATCAAATAAAGACCAGGATGGACATCCTGCCACAGGATCATGGCTGTGCATCGCTTAACACCGGGTGGCAATCCTCTGATCACCGTTACTTAACCGCCGAAGCACATTTAGAAAAGCAAACAGGTAAACCCAAAAAAAGAAAAAGGAAGAAAAAAAAGCCAATAACCGCTTAAATTTATAAAAATTTCAGCAAAATGAACTTATGAACTGCGCAGCAGTCTGCTTCTTATATTTTCATGAATTAATGAAATATAATTATGGACAGAAGCTCTGCTGGCATCAGTGATAAATACGCAAGATCGGATAATGATTATAACCAGCCGAATGATCATGCCGATTCTTCAAAGCGTGGTCGATATGGACATTGTTCAGTCAGACAGTGGCATAATCCCCCCCGCACAAACCCGGGGCGTAATGAATTTTACCGTTCTTCTGACGCATGCCCTTCTCAACATCTACAGTACCGTTCAGTAAACCCTGCTCAAGATTTTAATGCGCTCATCAAACCAGAAATAATGGATGATCTGGTGAATAAATCCTATCACTTCGGCCATCGTTATGATGGCAGAAATCACGGGCAATATGCCATTTCAATTAAAAAATACACGTTAGCTGCTGAAAGACCGTTAAACAGGACTGAACAAAGCCAGCTGATACATTTGCTGCAAAATTTTACCGCAACACCGAGTTGGAATTGGCGAAGCCTGACGGCAACACTTCATTCATTGACTTCAGCGGGCGTTTTTACCCCTCATAACCCCATGGATCAGAGCGTTAAGCTTACTCAAGCTGCCTTATTATCAACGTTACTTGATGCAATCATATTCAATTGCAACCAAAAACCTCAAGCCATGGATATTGAAGCCCGGGCAATTGCCAACCTGCTGTGGGCCATGGCGAAACTGGTGGACAACGGGCTGGAGCGGACACCAGAACTCAAAGAGGCCGTGGCCGCGCTGTTACCCCAGGTGAGCGCACATAAAGACCAATTTATTCCTCAGAATATCACCAACCTGCTGTGGGTCATGGCGAAACTGGTGGACAACTGGCGGGAGCGGACACCCGCGCTCAACGAGGCCATAGCCGCGCTGTTGCCCCGCGTGAACGCACAGAAAGACCAATTTAATGCCCAGAGTATCACCAACCTGCTGTGGGCCATGGCGAAACTGGTGGACAACGGGAAGGAGCGGACACCAGAGCTCAATGAGGCCGTGGCCGCGCTGTTGCCCCTCGTGAACGAACAGCAGGCTCACTTTAAACCACAGGGTATCGCCAACCTGCTATGGGCCATGACAAAACTGGTGGACAACGGACAGGAGTGGACACCCGCGCTCAACGAGGCCGTGGCCGCGCTGTTGCCCCACGTGAACGCACAGAAAGCAAACTTTAAACCACAGGGCATCGCCAACCTGCTGTGGG
>NZ_PJPV01000220.1 GCF_002864045.1 Endozoicomonas acroporae | reverse complement strand
TTATTGAAATTCAGGGTCCGTCTCATTACGTGGGTGGTGATTTCAAAACCAGGAATGGTTCGACTCTGCTGAAAATCGCACTGTTGCAAAAAGCAGGATTTGAGGTCATTGAAATCCCGGCTAACCAGCTTTTGAAGAAAGATTTAATGAAACCCTATATTGATCAAATAAAGATCAGGGTAAGCATCGCGCCACAGGGTCATGACTGTGTATCACTTAAAAGAGGGTGGGCAGATGCTGCATACGTGACTGGTGAAGAACATTCAAAATAGCAAACCAATCCAGCAAAGAGGAAGAAAACAAGCAGCCAGTAATCGCCTATGACTTAAGTAAACTTTTCCGCACAATGAACTTCTGAGCAGAACAGCAGTCTGCTTTTTATATTTTCATGAATTAATGAAATATAATTATGGATAGAAGTTCTGCTGGTATCAGTGGTCAATACACAACATCAGATAACGGTTACAACCAACCGAATGGCCATGCCCCTTCTTCAAGGCGTGGGCGATACAGACATGCCACAGTCAGACAGCAGGATACTCACCCCCGCTCTACCCCGGGATGTAATAAATTTCACCCTTCTTCCGGCACACGCCCTTCTCAATATTTAATGCACCGTTCAGTAAACTCTGCTCAAGATTTTAATGCCCTCATCAAACCAGAAATAATAGTTGATCTGGTGAGGAAATCGGATTGTTTCGGTCATCGCTATGATGGGAGAGATCACGGTCTATATGCCAGTTCAATTAAAAAATACACGTCAGCTGCTAAAAGGCCGTTAAATCGGGCAGAACAAAGCCAGCTGATGCGTTTGCTGCAAAATTTCGCAGCAACACGGAGCTGGAATTGGCGAAGCCTGACGACAACACTTCATTCATTGACTTCAGCGGGTGTTGTTACTCTTCATAAACCCATGGATGCGCGAGTTAAACTTACTCAGGCTAACTTATTGTCAACGCTATTTGATTCAATAATATTTAACTGCAAGCAAATACCTCCACCCAGGGATATTGATGCTCAGGGTGTCGCCAACCTGCTGTGGGCCATGGCGAAACTGGTGGACAGCGGGCAGGAGCGTACACCAGAGCTCAAAGAGGCCGTGGCCGTGTTGTTGCCCCATGTGAATGCACAGCAAAACCAATTTATTCCTCAGCATATCGCCAACCTGCTGTGGGCCATGGCGAAACTGGTGGACAGCGGGCAGGAGCGTACACCAGAGCTCAAAGAGGCCGTGGCCGCGCTGTTGCCCCATGTGAACACACAGCAAAACCAATTTATTCCTCAGCATATCGCCAACCTGCTGTGGGCCATGGCGAAACTGGTGGACAACGGGCAGGAGCGGACACCAGAGCTCAAAGAGACCGTAGCCGCGCTGTTACCCCGCGTGAACGCACAGAAAGACCAGTTTAATGCCTTGGCTATTGCCAACCTGCTGTGGGCCATGGCGAAACTGGTGGACAACGGGCAGGAGCGTACACCAGAACTCAAAGAGACCGTAGCCGCGCTGTTACCCCGCGTGAACGCACAGAAAGACCAGTTTAATGCCCTGGCTATTGCCAACCTGCTGTGGGCCATGGCGAAACTGGTGGACAACGGGCAGGAGCCAACACCAGAGCTCAAAAGGGCCCTGGCCGCGCTGTTGTCCCACGTGAACGCACAGAAAGCTCACTTTAAACCACAGGGTATCGCCAACCTGCTGTGGGCCATGGCGAAACTGGTGGACAAAGGGCTGGAGCGGACACCAGGTCTTAACGAGGCCGTGGCCGTGCTGTTACCCCAGGTGAACGCACAGAAAGACCAGTTTATTCCTCAGCATATCGCCAACCTGCTGTGGGCCATAGCGAAACTGGTGGACAAAGGGCTGAAGAAAACACCAGAGCTCAAAGATGCTGTGGCTGCGCTGTTGCCCCACGTAAATGCACAGAAAGACCAATTTAGTCCCCAGCATATCACCAACCTGCTGTGGGCCATGGCAAAGCTGGTGGACAACAGGTACGAGCAGACACCGGAGCTCAACGAAGCGATGACCGCGCTGTTGACCTGCGTGAACGGACAGAAAGACCAATTTAATGCCCAGAGTATTGCCAACCTGCTGTGGGCCACGGCGAAACTAGCGGACAACGGGCAGGAGCCAACACCAGGGCTCAACGAAGCTGTAGTCGCGCTGTTGCCCCTCGTGAACTCACAAAAAGACCAATTTAATGCCCAGAGTATTGCCAACCTGCTGTGGGCCACGGCCAAACTGGGTGAACTCGTTGAACTGAACGTGGCTACCTCTGTGTTCGAATCGCTTGTCTATCGAATCCGTAAGAACCTGCAGTTTTCTCAGGAAGAGATATCGATGTCTCTCTGGGGAGTCATGGTATGCTGTGCCAGGTTGGCTCTAGACTCCAATGCCAATAAAAACGTGCTTGAAAAGCACATGGATGACCTGTTGACTCGCCTGGAAAATACCTCGCCAGATAATAAAGAGGGTCGATCCATCATGATCATGGCCGCAAGTTGGCTTGGCAGAGCGTGTCCGGTCGTCCGCCATTACCAGAAAGCCATTTCAAAAATCCAGGCCGACTTCCGCGATCAACTCCAATCATGCATTCCATCTTTGCGGATCGAAGAAGAAAAGAGCCTGAACTCATTACCTCCGGTTGACCTGCTTCTGCCAGATCACAACATGGTGATTGAAGTTCAGGGCCCCTTTCATTACGTGAATGGTGATTTCAACACCAGGAATGGTTCGACTCTGCTGAAAATCGCACTGCTGAAAAAATCAGGATTTGAGGTCATTGAAATCCCGGCCAACATGCTTTGGAATCAGGATTTAATGAAACCCTATATTGATCAAATAAAGACCAGAATAGGCATCCCCCCACAGGAGCATGGCTCTGTATCATTTAATAGAGGGTGGGCAGATGCTGCATACGTGACTGGTGAAGAACATTTAGAAAAGCAAACCAACCCAGCAAAAAAGAAGAAGAAGAGAAGAAGAAAAAGAACAGCCAGTAATCGCCTGCCTCCCATCATGACTCAAGTAAACTTTTCCGCAAAATGAACTTCTGAACAGAACAGCAGTCTGCTTTTTATATTTTCATGAATTAATGAAATATAATTATGGATAGAAGTTCTGCCGATATCAGTGATAAATACGCAAGACCAGGTAATGATTACAACCAACCGGATAACTCTGCTGCTGCTTCAAGGCGTGGACGGTATAGACAGTGTACAGTCAGACATCAAGATAACCCCCCCCACTCTACCCCGTGGCATAATGAATTTTACCATTCTTCAGGCCCATGCTCTTCTCAATATCTAGTGCGCCGTTCTGTCAACCCGACTCAAGATTTTAATGCCCTCATCAAACAGGAAATAATGGATGATCTGGTGAGTAAATCGGGTCGTTTCGGTCATCGCTATGATGGGAAAAAACATGGGCAATATGCCAGTTCAATTAAAAAATACACGACAACTGCTAAAAGACCGTTAAATCGAGCGGAACAAAGCCAGCTGGTACGCTTGCTGCAAAATTTTACCGCAACACGGAGCTGGAATTGGCGAAGCCTGACGACAACACTTCACTCATTTACTTCAGCGGGTGTTTTTACCCTTCATAAACCCGTGGACCCCCTGTGTCAGCATAGTTGTCGCCTCTCCTGAAAT
>NZ_PJPV01000022.1 GCF_002864045.1 Endozoicomonas acroporae | reverse complement strand
GGCTGAGCTATCTCTGGAACCAGAAATAACTGTCTGCTTGGCAGTGTCGGGGTTTGTTGTTGTCGTCAGGCTGGATTGCCTGGCCTGTGCAGCGGTTGAGATGGTCGTTGAGGTTGGAGGTGTTGTTGTGCTGTCAGATCTATTGGAGGTTCCTTCTGTTGTGGAGGTTCCTTCTGTTGTGGAGGTTTCAGATGATGCTATTTCCTGGTTTGTCGTTTGATGTATAGCTTTTGTCGTCTGAGTTGTAGTACCTGTTGTTGGCGATGTTACTGATTGTCTTGTTTCTGCAAGTGTTGAGATTTCTGTCAGCGTTGAAGCAGCCGTTGTGCTATCCGGAATACGCGAAGTTCCCTGTAGTCCCGGGCTATCAGACGTTGATTGTGCTTTTTCCTGAGTAGCTGATTGTTGTGTTGTTGCCAGTTCGGCTGCTATGCCTGTTGATGCCGACGTCAATAATGGAGAAACGGCTGAGCTATCTCTGGAACCAGAAGTCACTGTCTGCCTGGCAGTGTCGGGTGTTGGTGCTTTCGTTTGGTTAGATTGCCTGGCCTGTGCAGCGGTTGAGATGGTTGTTGATGTTGGAGGCGCCGTTGTGCTGTCAGTTTTACCAGAGGCGTCTTCTGTTGTGGCGGTTTCAGATGTTGATGATGCTATTTCTTGGTTTGTCGTTTGATGTGTAGCTTTTTTATCAATTGACGTCTGAGTTGTAGTGCCTGTTGCTGACGGTGTTACTGATTGTCCTGTTTCAGCAGGTGTTGAGGTTTTTGCCAGCGTTGAAGCAGCCGTTGAACTATCCGGAATACCGGAAGCTCCTTGTAATCCCGGGCTATCAGACGTTGATTGTGCATTTTCCTGAGTGACTGATTGTTGTGTTGTTGCCTGTTCGGCAGCCGTGCCTGTTGATGCAGGCGTCAATGATGTAGAAGCAGCTGAGCTATCTCTCGAGCCAGAAGTAACTGTCTGCGTGGTGGTGTCGAGGGTTGGTCTGGCAGTTTGGCTTGATTGCCGGGTCTGTGCTCCGATTGAGGAGGTTGGAAGCGCCGTTGTGCTGTCAGATATGCCAGAGTTGTCTTCTGTTTTAGTGGTTTCAGAAGTTGATGACGCTAATTGTCCGGTTGTCGATTGATGTATTGCTTTTGTGTCAATTGTCGCCTGAGTTGTAGCGGCTGCTGGCGATGTTACTGATTGTCCAGTTCCTGTAGGCGTTGAGGTTTCTGTCAGCGGTGAAGCAGCAGTTGCGCTATCCGAAATACCGGAAGTTCCTTGTAGTCCTGTACTGTCAGACGTTGATTGTGTTGTTTGTTGAGTTGCTGATTGTTGCGTTGTTGTCTCTTGGGCCGCCGTGCCTGTTGATGCAGGCGTCAATGATTGAGAAGCAGCTGAGCTATCTCTGGAGCCGGAAGTAACTGTCTGAGTGGTGGTTTCGAGGGTTGGTCTGGCAGTCTGGCTTGAGTGCCGGGTCTGTGCTCCGATTGAGGAGGTCGGAAGCGCCGTTGTGCTGTCAGATATACCAGAGTTGCCTTCTGCTGTGGTAGTGGTTTCAGATGATGACTCTCTGTTTATTACAGTAGTTGATGCCTCTGTTGGTCGGTCAGCGCTGGTTGTACCATCTGGAACAGTGGCAATACCTGCATTTATTTTTTTGCTGTTCTCGGAGGTTGATGACGTCGCTGGTTTAGCAGTTGGCTGTAGCGTGGAGTGTTCTGCAACGATTGCCTGTTTTGCTGGTGGCTGGTTTGGTTTTGCTGCTGAGCCTCGGGAGGTTTGCTTTTCAGGCTGTTTTTTTTGATTTTTTTTGTGTTTGTTAATAGCGTCTTTAATGTCCTTGATCAACTTTCCTAATGTTTTGCCTAATTGCTTTGACACGAGAACACCAGCGCCTGTTCCAACGCCTGTTCCAACGCCTACTCCAGTGCCGCCTGTTCCAACGCCTGTTCCAACGCCTGTTCCAACGCCTGTTCCAACGCTTGTTCCACCGCCACCGCCACCGCCACCTTCACCTTCACCTTCACCGTCGCCTTCTCCCTGGTTACAGCTTCCAACCGACCGTCTGCATGTAACGGCCTTTCTTGCTACTTTCTTTGCAGCTTCCTTTCCAGCTTTCTTTCCAGCCTCTTCAAGGCTTTTTTTCCCGGCTTTTTCTCCGGCTTTCTCCCCCGCTTCTTCTCCAGCTTTCTCCCCAGCTTCTTCTCCAACTTTCTCCCCGACGTTCTCACCTGCGTTTTGAGATAGCCGGTTAAGGACTCTGTCTGCAGCATCCTCGGTGAACTCATTGGCCATTTCTGACAGGCACTCGGGGCAGCGGGCCTTGAATGCTAACAATGCCAGGCCAACCTCTCCGGCAAAGCCGCCGATCCCGCCACCGATTATCCCACCAATACTTTTGGATGCACCACTGCTGCCCTGGCTTTTGGATTTATCGCTGCTGTCCTTGCTTTTGGATTTATCGCTGCTGTCCTCGCCTTTGGGCGCGGCATGGGCCCCGCCGGGTTGTGCTGCAACGGCACCTGCGACCGGCTCTGGGTCAAGCAGGCGGAAGTCTCTTTCGATAGCCAGCTTGACCAGCTCGCCGGCAGTGCTGGTGGCCAGGTCAGTGGTTGCCGATGCTGCACCCTGTGGCTCTGATTGGGCATCGGCATCAGCGGTTTTTTTCGGGGGTGGGGCCTGGTGTTCGGCAATGTTATGCAGTGTTGTGATAGCGTGGGCATTCATCAGCCTGATGTCGTTAAATTTTGAGTTACCGTAGTATTCAACAGGATTCGGATGCGTGATAAATGCAAGGACTTCCCGCATCAGATACACCATGGGCATTTGCGCAAACTTTGCCAGATCTGCTGACTCTGATTGTGACAGGGATTTCAGGTTGATTCTCAGAAGCTTCCGGTTGGCATCATTTTTGAGTGTGTCAAGGTATTTATTAGTCAGGGCTACGGTTCTTTCCTGCTCAAGTGTTTTGAGTCGGAGGCGGTTTTGGGTCAGGATATCTTTAACGGTTAGTGTTGAATCCTTGATCAGTTCCATGTTTTCCAGCGGATCCAGCAAAGAGTTGGTAAGACGACAGAAACCTGTATGGGGAAGGGGGGCAGTCTGAGGTCCGGGGCGCAGCGGTATTCTGTATTCAAGAGCAAATTGCCTTAGCGCATTTGGTATGGCAGTTTTTAGCTGCTCCAGAGTTGTACCGGTAACCGTCGTGACACCGGTATTATTATCTTGAACAGTGAGCCTGAAGAGATTGTTGCTTTTGCTGAAAGCAAAGTAACAGATGTGAGAACTAGCAGGTTTAATCGCAAACTGGACCCATTCAGTACCAAGGCTGTCAACAGGAATCTGGTCTAACATTTTATCGATCAGACTACTAATTGAATTGAAACGGTGCTGTATGTCTTGAATCAGTACCAATAGATCTTCCCCCACATGAACTGCTTTGTCGATCATCTGTTTGATATATATGCTTTCAGCATCCAGGCCCACTGAATCGGGATGGTTATAGGGTAAATTTTTGTCACCGTAATATAATGCATCCTGCAAGATCATTCTGATCTGGATCGGGAATCGACTGTAGTCATAACCAAATAATATTGACTCTGCCAGACTCACCAATGAATTGGTGAACATCCCATAACGACCGGCAATGGCTGTGGCCATTAGATCCCCGGCACACATTCCTTTTCCCAGTTTTGACTTGAATGCCATCTTCAAGGCATCCTGGGCAAATGTTCGTACAATGATATTTTGTAGAGGGACTGAGGCAGCTGCCTTATCGAACAGCGATTGCAAGCCATGAATGTGATTGTTTAAATCCCTGACCTCCTGTAAAAGGTCAAGGTAAGGGTCTTCTGATGCGTAGTTATCTGGGGTAAACTGAACTTTGTTATGAATGGAATTAACACTGAAGGCAATTTGGCCAACTCGGTAATAATCGCTGTTAGCGATGGCCTGTTCAATTTCGGCGTTGTACTTCTGCAGACCTTTCAAAATTGTGCGTTTGCTTTTCATCCATTCAAACATCTCTTTAAATTCAGGGTCATTAGTGATGTTATTGCCATTATACAGGGCTTTGGCGAAGGCACTGCGCCGTTCTTCGAACCCTTTGTAGAATACTTTCATTTCGGTAGCCATTGGCGCTTTCTCAAATTTAATCAGCGCTTTGAGCAGAAAATCAGTCATTTCTGGTAGAATGGTTCTTCTGGTTCTTCTTTTTGTGTCACCCTGGTCGAGGTTCAGGATGTAATTCTTTATTTGATCAGTGAGCTGTTTCAGTTCATTGTCATAAACCGTGGCAACTTTCGGGAAGGATTTTTTAATAGCCTCAGCGAAGGAAGAAACAATTAATACCAGATTGAATAGTTCATACATTTCCACCCTTGCTTCAATACCTGATATTAACTCGAACAAGTCAATCATTGGGTGTGGCCGCTGACTGTAACGGATGTGCGGCAATGGATCATCCGGACGTTGACCGATGATGGTATCGGGCTGCTGAGCGATCCCGGCCATGGTATCGGGTTGCTGAGCTATCCCGGTGATATTTCCCCCGTTATTTTCGGCCGTTGTCAAGAGCCTTTTTTTTTGCTGTTGTTGATAGTCCTCCAGCCTGTCTCTCAGTGACGCCATTAACGTCATTTCCACACTACCGGAAACCAATTGCTTCAGTGGTGGGAGGCCAGTAGTCGGGATAATTGTACTTGTTCCATTGGTCGCCTGGGTGGTGTTTCCCGATTCGGTTATTATTGCCGTTGCTGCACTGTCGTTAGCGGTTGTGTGTGTGGGTATTGATGGCGTGAAGGCACGGGTAGGGGCTGCATGGTCAGCAGCTGATAAGTTGGGTAATGAGACAGTGCTGCCAGTGGTAGAGACAGGCGATAGTCCTGTGGCTTCCGGGCTGACGTCGGTGGTTGTGTATTCTTCGGATAATTTAGTGAGTGGTTTGTTGGCAATGGAATGTGTGTCAGAGCTATTGCCGTTGTTCTGAACAGTGTTCTGATCAGGTACAGAGGGTGGCTTAATAAAAAGTGTATCATCAGGGCGATGCTGGAGGCATTCAGTTAATTTCTTTTGCATTTTTTCTATCTTGCCTTCCAGAACCTTGGTTTCTGCCTGGTTTTTATTAATCAGTTTCTGGACATCTGACTCGGCATTTGTTCGATAAGACAGAAATTGTCTTTTGGTTGGTTGTTCGGATAAATCGTTTTGAACGGTCCTGGCAGTATATGAATTCTGATAAGTGGCTGTCGTGGGTGCTATCTGGTTGCTCATTACCTGTAACCTGTGTCCTGGTCAATTAAAGTGGTTAGTCTTGGAATTGATTGAATAACTGATTTTTCAGCTGGCTTCAGCCGGGTCGCTACGAAAGTCGGCAAATTCCCTGTTCATTTGCCTTGTCACTGCCTGTTGCCACTGACCGGTTGTTTTGCCCTTGAGTTCCTGCAAACTGGTCCTTGCTAGCTGGGCGATCACTTCCTCCTGCAACTGGGCGTCGTTGATCTGGTCGCCGAATACTTGTTGGAATTCCCTGCTGACCAGCGACTTGATGGCTGCGTAACTGTTGAGAATTTCGGTGATGCGTTGCCGGTTGAACTGGTGCAGTCTGACTGGTCGTGGCAGCGCGTTACCCTCTGTGTTGATCAGGCGGGCCCGGTCACTGGCACTGGTGCGCACCGGCAGCAGTGTTACCACCAGCTGATTGAGGCGCTCGGCATCATCCGGATGGGGCTCAATGCCCTGACGCTGGATCAGTGCCGCTGTCTTTATCCGGTTGATGGCCTCTGCCGGTGCCAGATCCATAAAGCGGGACTGGGTCTTATGGTAACGACCGGAGACCAGGCCATTGACCAGTGGCAGGTCGGTGGGCGGTGTGAAGTCGGCACTCTGGCTGGACGTCAGTCGTTGTTCAAAGCGTTTAGCCAGTGAGTCCCGGGTGCCTGCCGATGACGCCTGCTCCAGCCCGAGCCATTGGCCCAGTCGAGTGACAAATCCCTGAGGCTGGCGATTGTGCAGTTGTGCCGCCTGGTCAATAATCTTGTTGGACAGGTGTTGTGGTATATCGTCGTTAATTGTCTCTTTAGATAGTCGGCTTTTGGCCATCGCCTGTAACATAATTCTCGCCAGTTGCCCGGTTGCACCATGGTCAATGGTCTGACCCGTTGACGGGTCATGGAAAATTGGCGTGCCGGAGGCCTGGCTGGTGCCGCGCAGGGAGCCATCGGCCCGGAAAATATGGTCAGGCTGCTGGTGTTGTATGCCCACTGTCGTAGAGGTGAGAACGTTTGACAGGTAGGTTTCCATCACCTTGGCAACGGATGCTTCTGGCAGGGTCTGGACAATGGCCAGATTAATCAGATCGTCCTGGTTCCACTGTGTACTGACATTTTGATCCGGGGTGGTCAGTTCGTTGGCCAGGGCCGACAGTTCTGCCCGCAGTTGTCCGGCCAGGGCCTGGCTGTCAGTCAGTAGCCTCATGCCCGGTGACTGGTCAAGCGGGGAGGTGTGCTTGTCCGTGGTTTGTGGAGCCGTGGTGTGGCTAAGGTGTATGGGGCGATCACTGATTTTGGCGGTCAGCAAGTTGGCCAGCATCAGGTTATCGGTAACCGGATAGTTTGCCGGTGTTATAGCGTTTTTGGCGGTATGGCTATCGGTGCCGGGTTTACTCGCTATGGCCGATGGAGTACTGACCTTGCCGGAAATTGGAACCGGATGGCCGCTGGATTGGCCCGGGTCAGGCTGGACACTGGCCATGCCCCGGGTTTGGTGAGTTGGTGTGGTGCAACTCTCCAGTTTCCTGACAGGGTTTATATTGGGCTGCTGCTGGATACTCTCAAGAAACAGGGTTTGCTCCCGTTGCAAGATACTGGTTAATAACTGATGGTTGTGGGGCCTTTTTTGCCGGGCAAGGATATCACTGTTGAATCGGTCACCAGGCTGTTGTTCCACTGGCCCAGTATTCCCCGGCGGCTGGGAGGCTGCTGATGCCGACTGCCGTTTCTGGCCAGTTGTCCCACGCAGGGACTGGCCCAGGTCGGCCATAAAACGATCAAAGCCGTCGGGTTTGGCTGGCTGTGGTTGCTGCTCGATGGCCTTGAGCAGATGAGCTGTATTCCGCGAGACTACTGCCGGAGGGGAATAGACACCAGACGATAGTCGTAGGATGGTGGCACAGTCCAGCGGTTGTTGGTTGGTGTAGCCCAGGTCTGACAGCATTTGCAGGCGTATATCGCTGAACGTGGCATACATTGTCTGGAACTCGGACATTACCCTGGCGGTGATTAAGGATTGGGCAGTACGATGGTCATTGTCACTGGTCGCAGCTGAGCCCAGGGACTTCATAAACCGGTGAGCATTTTTATAAATATTCAGGAAATTGGTGCTGAATTGTTGATTCAGTTGGTTCAGAGAGTCCCCCAGAAGAATCTCTTTTTGCCAACTGTCTAATGGTTGCCCCAGCGTTGTTGGTGCCCGGCGGACCTTGTTGCGTGTATCGGCATAGGTTTTGGCCATGTCTTTATTGAATCGTAAATGGATCTTTTTGATTATGTTTGTGAAGGGTTTGATGACTCCCGGCAGCTCCCGGTTGTTATCCGATTCTGGCTGTGGCGCAGGCGAAGCATTTGTTGTTGCAGTTGTTGTTGCAGTGTCCGTTGTGTTTTCGGTTGAGTTTGTGTGATCGGAGATACCGGAAGTCTTTTCTTGTGGGGTGCTGTCGGAAGCAGTTGCCGACTGTTGTGTTGTTACCTGTTCGGTAGCCGTGCCTGTTGATTTTTTTGGTGCAGTGGTCAGTGACGTAGAAACAGCTGAGCTATCTCTGGAACCAGAAGTCACTGTCTGCCTGGTGGTGTCGGGGGTTGGTGCTTTCGTCTGGCTCGATTGCCTGGTCTGTACGGCAGTTGAGATGGTTGTTGAGGTTGGAGACACCGTTGTGCTGTCAGCTCTACCAGAGGTGCCTTCTGCTGTGGTGGTTTCAGATGTTGATGTTGCTTTTTCTTGGTTTGTCGTTTTTTGATGTGTAGCTTTTGTCGTCTGAGTTGTAGTGTCTGTTGTTGGCGATGTTACTGATTGTCTTGTTTCTGCAGGTGTTGAGGTTTCTGTCAGCGATGAAGCCGTCGTTGTGCTATCCGGAATAACGGAAGTTTCTTGTAGTCCCGGGCTATCAGACGTTGATTGGGCTTTTTCCTGAGTGACTGATTGTTGTGTTGTTGCCTGTTCGGCAGCCGTGCCTGTTGATGCCGACGTCAATGATGGAGAAGCGGCTGAGCTATCTCTGGAACCAGAAATAACTGTCTGCTTGGCAGTGTCGGGGTTTGATGTTGTCGTCTGGCTAGATTGCCTGGTCTGTGCAGCGGTTGAGATAGTTGTTGAGGTTGGAGATGCCGTTGTGCTGTCGGATCTACCAGAGGCGTCTACTGTTGTGGTGGTTTCAGTAGTTGATGTCTCTTTTGATTGGTCAGTACTGGTTGTATCTTCTGCAACAGTAGCAATATCTGCCTTTTTATTGTTGCTGTTTCCGGAGGTTGATGACGTCGCTGATTTGGTTGTTGGCTCTAGCGTGGTGTGCCCTGCAACGATTGCCTGTTTTGCTGGTGGCTGGTTTGGTTTTGCTGCCGAGCCCCGGGAAGTGTGCTTTTCAGAGTGTTCTTTATGATGTTTTTTGTTTTTGTCGATAGCGTCTTCTATGTCCTTGAACAACTTCCCTAATGTTTTGCCTACTTTCTTTACTATGATAACACCACCACCAGCGGCTGCCCCACCAGCGGCTGCCCCGCCACCGGCACTTGCCGCACCGCCAGCGCCGACTCCAGCAGCACCGACTCCAGCACCCGCTCCCGCAGCAGCTCCAGCTCCAGCCGCAGCTCCAGCACCAGCCTCTCCTGCTCCAGCAGCACCGCCTTCACCTGCTGCTTCTCCGCCAGCTTCACCACCTTCACCTTCGCCGTCTTCTACCTGGTTACAGCCGCCAACCGACCGTGTGCATCTGGCGGCCTGCCTTCCTGCTTTCCTGCCAGCTTTCCTTTCAACCTCTTCAACGGCTTTTTTCCCAGCTTTTTCTCCGGCTTTCTCCCCAGCTTTTTCTCCGGCTTTCTCCCCAGCTTTCTCCCCAGCTTCTTCTCCAACTTTCTCCCCGACGTTCTCACCTGCGTTTTGAGATAGCCGGTTAAGGACTCTGTCTGCAGCATCCTCGGTGAACTCATTGGCCATTTCTGACAGGCACTCGGGGCAGCGGGCCTTGAATGCTAACAATGCCAGGCCAACCTCTCCGGCAAAGCCGCCGATCCCGCCACCGATTATCCCACCAAGAGTATTACCTGATACACCGCTGCTGCCCTGGCTTTCTGGTGTTCCATGGGCACCGCCGGGTTGGGCTGCACCGGCCTGTGCTCCAACGGCACCAGCGACCGGCTCTGGAACAAGCAGGCTTAAGTCTCTTTCAATAGCCAGCTTGACCAGCTCTCCGGCAGTGCTGGTGGCCAGGTCAGTGGTTGCCTGTGCCGCACCTTGTGGTACTGATTGAGCATCGGCATCAGCGGTTTTTTTCGGGGCGGAGGTCAAGTGTTTGGCGATGTTATGCAGTGTGGTGACAGCGTGGGCATTCATCAGCCTGATGTCGTTAAATATTGAGCTACCGTAATGTTCAACAGGGTTCGGATGGGTGATGAATGTAAGGACTTCCCGCATCAGATACACCATGGGCATTTGCGCAAACTTTGCCAGATCTGCTGACTCTGATTGTGACAGGGATTTCAGATTGATGTTCAGAAGTTTCCGGGTGGCATCATTTTTGACTGTATCAAGGTATTTTGTCGTCAGGGCGTTGATTCTTTCCTTGTCAAGTGCTTTGAGTTCGGAGGGGGGGAGGGTCATGATATCTTTAACGGTGAGTGCTGAATCCCTGATCAGTTCCATGTTTTCCAACGGATCCAGCAGCGAGTTGGTAAGGTGAGCGAAACCTCTTCCGGGAACGGGGGCAGTGTGAGGCCCGGGGTGCAGCGGTATGTTATATTGAAGAGCAAATTGCTCTAGCGCATTTGGTATGGCTGTTTTTAGCTGCTCCAGAGTCGTACCGGTAACTGTCGTCACACCGGTTATAATATCTTGAACAGTTAGCCTGAAGAGATTGTTGCTTTTGCTGAAAGCAAAGTAACAGATGTGACCGTAAACAGGAGAGTCAACAGGAGAGACCGCAAATTGGACCCATTCAGTGCCAAGGCTGTCAACAGGAATCTGGTCTAACAGTTTATCGATCAGACGACTAATTGAATTGTAACCGTGCGATATGGATTCAATCAGCAACTCTAGATCATCCCCCACACGAACTGCTGCGTCGATCATCTGTTTAATATATATGCTTTTAGAATCCAGGCCCACTGACTCGGGATGGTTGTACAGTATCTCGTCGTTTCCGTAATATAATGCATCCTGCAAGATCATTCTGATCTGGATCGGGAGTCGACTGTAATCGAAACCAAATAATATTGACTTTGCCAAACTCACCAATGAATTGGTGAACATCCCATAACGACCGGCAATGGCTGTTGCCATTACATCCCCGGCACAAAATCCTTTTTCCTTCTGTGAATTGAATGCCAGGTCCAGTGCATCCTGGGCTAATGCTTCTAAAATGAGCTCTTTAAGAGGGACCGAGGCAGCTGCCTTATCGGTCAGTGATTGCAAGGCATGAACATTATTGAATTCTAACCTCCTGATCTTCTGTAAAAGGTCAAAGTAAGGATTTTCTGATGCGTAGTTATTTAGGGTACTTTGTACTTTGTGATGAAGTAAATTAACACTGAAGGTAATTTGGCCAACTCGGTAATAATTGCTGTTAGCGATGGCCTGTTCAATTTCGTCATTGTAGTTCTTCAGCCCTTTCATAATTGTGATTTTGTTTTTCATCCATTCAAACATCTCTGAAAATTCAGGGTCATCAGTGATGGTATCGCCATCATACAGAGCTTTGGCGAAGGCATTGCGTGTTTCTTCGAAGCCTTTGAAGAATACTTTCATTTCATTAGTCATTGGCGCTTTTTCAAATTTAATCAGCGCTTCGAGCAGAGCTTCAGTTAATTCTCTTGCAAGCGTTCTTCTGGTTCTTTTTCTTTTGGTGTCACTCTGGTTGTGGTTCAGGACGTAATTATTTATTTCATCAGTGAGCTGTTTCAGTTCATTGTCATAAACCCTGACAACGGCCGGAAAGGATTTTTTAATAGCCTCGGTGAAGGAAGAAACCATTAATACCAGATTGAATAGTTCATACATTTCCACCCTTGCTTCAATACCTGATATTAACTCGGACAAATCAATCATTGGGTGTGGCCGCTGACTGTAACGGATGTGCGGCAATGGATCATCCGGACGTTTACCGATGATGGTATCGGGCTGCTGGTCGATCCCGGTCATGGTATCGGGTTGCTGAGCTATCCCGGTGATATTCCCCCCGTAATTTTCTCCCATGAGCCTGCTTTTTTGCTGTTGCTGGTAGTAGTCCACCAGCTTGTCTCTCAGTGACGCCATTAACGTGATATTCACACTACCGGAAACCAGCTCCTTCAGTGGGGGGAGGGCAGTAGTCGGGATAAGTGCACTTGTGGCGTTGGTCGCCCGGGTTGTGTTTCCTGGTTGGGTTGTTATAGCCGTTGCTGAACTGTCGTTAGCGGTTGTGTGTGGGGGTATTGATGATGTGGTATGGGCTGTATGGTCAGCAGCTGATAAGTTGGGTAATGGGGTAGTGCTTGCAGTGGTAGCGACAGGCGTTAGTTCTGTGGTTTCCGGATTGACGTCGGTGGTTATGTATTCTTCAGATATGAGTCTGAGCGGTTTGTTAGCAATAGAATTTGTGTCAGAGTTATTGCTGTTGTTCTGGCCAGTGTTCAGACCAGGCACAGGGGGTGGCTTAATAAACAGTGTATCATTGGTACGATGCTGGAGGCATTCAGTTAATTTCTTTTGTATATTTTTTATCTTGCCTTCCAGCACCTTTGTTTCTGCCTGGTTTTTGTTAATCAGTTTCTGGACATCTGACTCGGTATTGGTTCGATAAGAAAGAAATTTCTTTTTGGTTGATTGTTCGGATATGTCGCTGTGAATAGTTGCAGCAGTGTATGCATTCTGATAAGTGAATGTTGTTGGTGCTATCTGGTTATTCATTACCTGATACCTGTGTTTTGATCAATTGGCATGAAACAATGTGTTGGCCATTTTTGTTATGATTTTTTCTGGCAGATAAACGGATAAATCAGGTGCTATTGTTTTTTGTAATAATTCAGTACACGGCAAAGGTATATTGTTGTAGTTTTGAGTACTAAACAGTGACTGGTAAACGTACATTGGATGGCAGAAAAACGTCATGGTTAAGATAGACGTCCATAGCCTTACTAAGGTCTCCACATGTACAGTTTTTGACTTCAGACCTGCAGGCCGCCAATGAAAATGTATCCGGTTTTTCTGTATCAAACATTTGTCCTTCAATATCAAAAAATGAAGAATGACGTTTAGAGCACTCTTTTGTCTGAAGTCGTTTAATTTTGATAAGTGCTGATAAACAATAATGTTTAAGAGAATGGTATATAAATCAGAAAATTCCAGATTTATGTTAGGTATTTTGAATGCTACTACTGAGGTTAATTCCACATCGGAGTTACAAGTGGTATACCAAGCGTTTTCTGGGTTTGTTGCGGTAAATAGTTAACTGTTGATTGTTTCTCTTTGGCTGCAGTCCTTTTCCTGAGTTAGTGGTCTGGGGCATACCATTTATGGGCAGCATTCGCTTTTTTATCAGAGAGTTGTCTTTAGCCAATATGGTTACACTGGTTGCTATTACATAGGGGGATAAAGCAAACACACACAAACAAGTGGATGGCTACCCTGCGGATGGCCGCCCCACGGATGGCCGCCCCACGGATGGTCGCCCCACGGATGGCCGCCCCACAGAACACACTCCTGTTTTAGATCACCATGTGATTGTGCCCGAACGAATGGCTTTACGAAGATGTTGCTAATTCCCGACTGCTGCCGATAGCAATGGCAATATTACTGACCAGTTATGAATCATGCACAATTTCCTGAGATACCCACTTTGCAGCATCCCTTCTGGTGCTATTGACCCCAGCTCGGTCCAACATGCTTCGGTGCCACTGCCATCCTCTCAAACGACTGTTGGCAAATTTGCGACTCACCAGGCTGAAGTCATGCAGGATGTGCAACCACAAGTGAGCCAATCGGGGGTAGACAGTTTTGACCATACGGGGAACGCCATCGGTGATAAAGCGCTCAGCGACAGGAATATCCAACAGGCTACTGGTCAATCGCTGCCTTCTATTAAGGGGGATCAGCTGGAAAAACCTGACCAGACAGAACTGAAGGAAACGCAAGGCCAGCTGCTCAAACAGGCCGATGGACTGCTTAAGAAAAGTAGTGAAAAGAAGGCGGTAACTGCCTCTCTGAGTGGCTTGAAAAAGTCAGTAGCTGAATTGAAAAAGGCTCAGAACGATAGCCCGAAGGTGGCTCTTGAGGCACTGCAAAAGACAGAGTTCCCGCCCGCCCTGAAGGTCAAAATTACGCTTGGAAGTGGCGAAAAATTGAGCCTGATCCCCCCCGGGGAAGAGTTGGAAAATCAGACCAACCTGGGCGAGCTGATGGAGAAAGCCGTAAAGATTCTTGAAAAGCATAACGATGAAAACTTCGCATCATTTGATCAGGCCAGCACTGACCGGGAAATCGCTAATCTGAAACAGCAAGTCTCTGACATCGATCAACAAATCGGGGAGGAGCCCTCGGGTATTAATGACTTGGCCAGGCTTGAGAACAGACAATGTCTGCTTACCATCAATGTGCGGGCCAGAGTTGAGGACGGTTCTGTCAGTGCCACGCACATTGATGGTGGTCCGATAGCCCAACAACAGACAATGGGAAGTTCTCTGGCAGGGCCTGTGCATATAGCCACAACTGACCAGCCTTCTCAAACCGAGCCTGAGGTGGGGCCGAACAATGACAGCTCTGTAAGGCCTGAAACAACAGCGCAGGGTCTGACAGATGCAAGCCCGGCTGATCAGGATATTTCCATCAACTCTGCGGATGCCGGAGGTGATACAGCCCCCCCGGAAGATATCGCAGTAGCAGTGACGATTGATAATCCTGTTATAGGGGACACTTCGCTGATCCCCGGCATCATGCAGGGTCCTTCCGGGCAAACAGACTCTACACCAGGCATAAGTTCGCAGCCCGATGGTACTCAGCAAACCGGTGGTACCGGTGAGGATTACAGTGAGCTTGATGGCGTCGAAGATTTGTTTGCTGAGCCAGCGAACTTCGCCAACAGTGCAGAATTAGACAGTGGTTTATCCGCCGGTGAAGTCGATCAAAGTGATACCGAGTCGCTCAAGACAGAAGAAGAATTGACAGAGGCAACACCGGCCGTGGATGGCGACAGTGGGCTTGGTGGAGTCGCTGAAAGTGATGTTGATGCTGAGCCGATCAGGAGCGAAGTTGATCCTCAGCCGGTTGAGACTGAAGCTGATACTCAGCCGATCGAGAATGAAGATAATACTCAGTCAATTGAGAACGAAGATGATACTCAAACGACCGAGACCAAAGCAAAATCGACTGAGCAAGCATCAGTCGAGGAGGATGATAGTGAGTTTGATGGCATCAAGGAGTTGTTTACTGAGCCAGGGAACTCCGCCAGCAATGCAGCATTAGACAGTGGTTTATCCGCCGGTGAAGTCGATCAAAGTGATGCCGAGTCGCTCAAGGCAGAAGAGGAATTGACAGAGGTAACATCGGCCGGGGATGGTGACAGTGGGCTTGATGGAGTTGTCGCTGAAAGTGATGTTGATACTGAGTCGATCAGGAGCGAAGTTGATCCTCAGCCGGTTGAGACTGAAGCTGATACTCAGCCGATCGAGACTGAAGATAATACTCAGTCAATTGAGAACGAAGTTGATACTCAAACGATCGAGACCAAAGCAAAATTGACTGAGAAAACATCAGTCGAGGAGGATGATAGTGAGTTTGATGGGATTGAGGCGTTGTTTGCTGAGCCAGACTCCGCCAACGATGCAGCATTAGACAGTGGTTTATCCGCCGGTGAAGTCGATCAAAGTGATGCCGAGTCACTCAAGACAGAAGAGGAGTTGACAGAGGTGACCTCGGCTGGGGATGGTGACAGTGGACTTGATGGAGTTGTCGCTGACAGTGTTGTTGATGCTGAGTCAATGAAGACAGAAGAGGAATCGACAGAGACAACATCAGCCGGGGATGATGACAGTGGGCTTGATGGAGGAGTCGCTGAAAGTGATGTTGATACTGGGTCGATCAGTAACGAAGTTGATTCTCAGCCGATTGTGACAGAAGCAGATACTCAAACGATCGAGACCAAAGCAAAATCGACTGGGCAAACATCAGTCGAGGAGGATTACAGTGAGCTTGATGGCGTCAAAGAGTTGTTTGCTGAGCCAGAGGTCTCCGGCAATAGTACCGTATTAAACGAAAATCCGGAGCCAGAGGTCGTTGATGATGGTACCTCACTAGACGAAAATCCGCAGCCAGAGGTCGTTGATGATGGTACCTCACTAGACGAAAATCCGCAGCCAGAGGTCTCCGGCGATAGTACCGTATTAAACGAAAATCCGGAGCCAGAGGTCGTTGATGATGGTACCTCACCAGACGAAAATCCGCAGCCAGAGGTCTCCGGTGGTAGCACCGCATTAGAAGACAATCAGCAGATAGATGTCAGCGCAAGTGAAAGGTCTGGAGATAATGCGCCAATCGACAGTGATACAACCACGGTTGGAGATGACCAAAGTGATGTTGATACTGATTCGATCCAGACCGAAGCGAAATTGACTGAGCAAACATCAGCCGAGAAGGATTACAGTGAGCTTGATGGCATCGAAGAGTTGTTTGCTGAGCCAAAGGTCCCCGGTGATAGTACCGCACTAGACGAAAATCCGGAGCCAGAGGTCTCCGGCGATAGTACCGCACTAGACGAAAATCCGCAGCCAGAGGTCTCCGGCGATAGTACCGTATTAAACGAAAATCCGCAGCCAGAGGTCTCCGGCGATAGTACCGTATTAAACGAAAATCCGGAGCCAGAGGTCTCCGGCGATAGTACCGCACTAGACGAAAATCCGCAGCCAGAGGCCTCCGGCGATAGTACCGTATTAAACGAAAATCCGGAGCCAGAGGTTTCCGGCGATAGTACCGTATTAAACGAAAATCCGGAGCCAGAAGTCTCCGACGATGATAGTACCGGATTAGAAGACAATCAGCAGATAGATGTCAGTGCAAGTGAAAGGTCTGGAGATAGTGCGCCAATCGACAGTGATACAACCACGGTTGGCGATGACCAAACAGATGTTGATACTGAGTCCCCCCAGACCGAAGCGGAGTTGACTGAGGAAACACTGGTCGATGAGGGTTTCAGTGAGCCTGATGAAGTCACTGGTATTGATGACTCTGAACGGTCAGAAAGCGTGATGCAGCGATCAGATGATAGTGACGTGGCTGAGGCCAGCACTCCAGATGAAAGTGAATTTACCGCTGAGAGCCCAGAACCTCAGGACTCGGTATCCAGCGATTCTGATTACTTCTCTGACGATGAAGGTGATCAGGGGACAACACAGACGCTCAGTCCCGAGCCCGACTTTGCCACGGATTTAGCTAAAGAGTCAGCCCCGATGGAGAGGGCTGAGGTCGTCCGTCAATCAACGGCTAATATCGGCGAGATCGCCAGGCGTCGAAAAGAAAGCCTGCGGGCTGCTTCGGCCCCGGCAAGTACAAAACCTGCTCCCTCTTCACCTGCCCCGAGGCCAGCAACGGGCATAGTAAACAAGCCTGTTGATGTGAGTGGTGTGAAGTCTGTCGTTGCTGGTCAGATAAACGCCACCAGGAATGCCAAATCAACAGACGCAATATCAAAAGAGGAGAGGGCCAGGGACAAGAAAAAGCTGGGTGTTTCGAGTACCTATAACGAAGCCAGTGTTATTGAGAATGCCTTTGACAAGTTGCAAAAAAATGCAGGTAAGCTGGAGGTTTCAAAAGATATTGCCAAGACTGCCAGAAAATACATTGCCAGTGAGGCTCAGGATAGTGGACGTTTTCTGCCCCGTCCTAACCCACAGCAGCGAGAAGCCCTCCGTTTTCTTGGTTTGAAAAGCAATGCCTCAGAGAGAGATATTCGTCTTGCCCTGTTTGACAAGGCCAGTGAATCGGCTGAATCAGGCAACAGGAAGCATGACAGTACTATGAAAACACTGAGCAAGCACCATAAGGCACTGTTTAACAAGTGATGGCGTATAAATATAACATTTATGGGGCAGTCTTTATGCCTCGTTCCCAGGCAAAACGGGGAACGAGGGGGGAAGGAGATTGTTTACATTAAACCCATTGATTCAAGTACTCAGTCTTCTTCAGGGGCTGGCGTTGAAGTTGGAGCCGGAGCTTCTTCGGGTAGTGGCGCTGGGGTGGGAACCTTGCCTTTGCCCTGGATGGCGGCATCATGGAACGGGAATTCCTCGCCATTTGCCAGTCGATTGATAGTGATCCCCTTATCCACATGGGAATAATATCGGGCTTCAAACTGAACTTCGGCAGCTCTGACAGGAAGCTTGCCCTCCTCCTTTCTTTTATTAATTTCTTTCTGGATAGCCTTCAGCGTTTCAAGCAGATCATTCAGCCTTGCTTGAGCTTGTGCAAGCCCCTGGTCTGCATTAAGTTCCCGGGCCTGATTTTTCATGGCACCAAGCGCGTGGACGTAACAACGGTAGATCTCTATAGGCGCTTTTTGTTCGAGACCAGCACCTACCGGAATCAGGGAGATGGCCTGATGGTTGGGCGGTGGGAAGGTGATGGTAACGGTCAGATCCTTTGGCGCGTCGGGGGGCAGTTCAATATTTTTTAAGGCAGTAATCATCTCTTTCGAACTTGTAAACCAGCCTACACTACCAGGCCCCTTGAGACCCTTGGCGCATGCGGCAAAGATTTCAAGGGTATCCCGGGCCTTAAGGGCAATGTTCATTTCGCCAAAGGCGGTATAGGCCTTTTCAGCTTGTTCCAGTTGGTTTTTACCCCGATTGAGCAGTTCCTCATTGCCCAGTGCCTGCAACGCTTCAGCGATTTTCCCGGGATCCTCCGTCTCGGCAGGTGGAGTTACGGCAGGGGCTCCATTGACGGAAATGTCAGGGTTCACACTCTTTACGTTATCTGGTAAGCCTTGTGGTTGAGCCGAAGGTGGTGGTTCAGGTTGGCGTTTCGGCTGAGCAAAATATGACTGGGGTGGCGGTGCTAATGTGGCACCATGTCCATTAAACGCAGGTCGATTATACGCAGGGGTGGGCTCGAACCGTGTTGGCTCCGAACCAGTGCCGAAGCCCTGTGCAGGAAAGGGTGGTGGTGTAATCTGAGTAGTCATGTCAATTACCTCCTTGTGCTGGATTAAATAGTCAGTGTCATACCTCTTTTGGACAAGAGAAGCCTGATTTAGTTCCAATCAGGCTTTCAGGAGGGGGTATAGTACATGGTGTTAATGAGTTTGACGGGTTGTCGTGCCTCCGCACTCCGTTCGTTCTGAGCCTGTCGAAGGACCCATAGGGCCTAAAGGCGGAAACTCCGGACTCTGATAGATCGTGCCACGCACCCTTCGACTCCGCTCAGGGTGAACGGAGATTGTACACGTCAAACTCATTGAAACCGGAGACGATTGGCTAATGAGGACTACAAACGCCGAACCTTGAATTTTCTGCCCTTAATCCTTCCTGCTTCCAGCTTTTTCAGTGCAGATCGGGCATTTTCCCGTTTGACTGCAACATAGGCGGTAAAGTCAAAAATATTGATCTTGCCGACCTGGTCTGCGGGAATCCCGGCATCGCCGGTCAGCGCTCCGAGGATGTCGCCAGGGCGGACTTTATGCTTTCGGCCACCATCAATGGCCAGGGTAACCATGGGGGCCGGTGCTGGCTGTTGGTTTCCGGTGAGTGTTTTCGGGTCACCAAAGACCAGGGGAGCCTTGAGGTCATCGCTGATATTATCCAGCTTGTACTGCTCCTGCCGGGTATGCAGGCTCAGTGCCAGACCTTTTTTACCCGCCCGCCCGGTGCGGCCAACCCGGTGAACGTGTACTTCCGGGTCCCGGCTCAGATCGTAATTGATCACTGCGGCAAGGTTTTCTATATCCAATCCCCGGGCTGCGACATCGGTGGCAATCAACAGGTTGGCGCTCTGATTGGCGAATCGTACCAGCATCTGGTCACGCTCTTTCTGATCCATATCGCCATGCAGCACTACCGGTTTGTAGCCCGCTTCGTAGAGTTCAGTGCCGACCTCTTTGCAGATTTGCCGGGTGTTGCAGAAAATCACGCTGGACTCAGGCTGGTAGTGTTGCAACAGCTTGATCAGCATGGCGGGTTTGTCCGCGTTTTCAGCATGATAGAAGCGCTGCTCAATATGCTCATGGTTATGGGTGCTCTCAACGGTAACGGTAACCGGCTGATGCTGGAAACGTTCGCTTAATGCCCGGATACCGCTTGGGTAAGTGGCCGAAAAGAGGAGAGTCTGTCGCTGTTCTGGTAAATGGTCGATGATGTTTTCAATGGCATCAATAAAACCCATATCCAGCATGCGATCGGCTTCATCAAGCACCAGCGTATTGACCCGATCGATCAATAAGGTCTTTTTCCGCAAGTGATCCTGGATTCTCCCGGGAGTTCCGACAACCACATGGGCACCATGCTCCAGTGAACCGATCTGTGGACCAATAGGCTGGCCACCACAAAGGGTAACGACCTTGATATTTTGCTGATATCGCGCCAGACGCCGGATTTCCTGGGTAACCTGGGTTGCCAGTTCCCGGGTCGGGCAGAGAACCAGAGCCTGGCAGCCAAAATCCCGCTGTTTCAATTTGACAATCAGGCCAATGGCAAAGGCCGCCGTTTTGCCACTGCCGGTTTTGGCTTTGGCAATGACATCGTGGCCTTCCAGAATTTCTGGCAGGCTGTTCTGCTGAATGGGGGTCATTTCCCGGTATCCCAGAGTGTCGAGGTTTTGCAGCAGGGCATCGGGCAGGGAGAGATTGGTAAAGCGGGTAGACGCTGTGGTGGTAAGAATAGGTGCAGTCAAATCAGGCTCTTGGCGTGTGCCATGGTACAGAATAGGTAAATGATTATAACAGAGTCTACCCTTAATGACGGTGAATCATTACCTATCAACTGATTGACGGTTGAATTGGCTATAAATTTTATCAAATGCAATGGAGCGAATCATGAAATCAGGTTCTCCGGAATTGCTTCCAGAGTCTGCACAGCAGGAAAGTACTCAGGAAGGGAAGCCGCTCTTCTGGCTCACAGGACTTCTGATTGGCATTGCATTGCAGCTATTCACATTACTGGTTGACCCTCCGGCCGGAATGAATGAGATGGCCTGGCGCTGTGCTGGCCTTGCCATGATGATGGCAGTGTTCTGGTCGGTCGAAATTCTTCCGACGGCGATTACCGCATTGCTCCCTCTGGTGTTGTCGCCAATGCTTGGTCTGGCCACCATTGATAAAGCGGCTGTTCCCTATGCACATCCGGTAATATTCCTGTTTATGGGCGGTTTTGTGCTTGGCCTTGCCATGGAGCGCTGGAACCTGCACAGCCGTATAGCCCTGAGAATCATGTTGATTACGGGCACAGGGGAGAAGCGACTGGTGCTTGGTTTTATCGTTGCCACAGCCCTGATCAGTATGTGGGTTTCCAATACGGCAACCACGATTATGATGATGCCCATCGGTTTATCGGTTATCGCCATGATTCGTCACCAGGGGAAGATGAGTCATGGCTTTCCTGTTGCTTTGTTGCTGGCCATTGCTTATGGGGCTTCAATCGGTGGTTTTGGCACCCTGATCGGTTCGCCGCCTAATGCATTACTGGTTGCTTTTCTTCAGGAGCAGTACGGTATACAGATTGGTTTTGTTCACTGGCTGATCATTGGCCTGCCTGCATCGATCATTCTGCTGGCTATTACTGGCATCTGGCTGGGGTATTTTGGCTACTGTCTGGGCGGGGAAGAAAACCATGGGGTAAGAGAGTCCATTAAGGCGCAGCAAAAAAAGAACGGTGCAATGAGCGGTGCAGAAAAAGCAGTCACCGCGATCTTTCTTCTAACGGCTTTTGCCTGGGTCCTGCGGCCCTGGCTGGGGGCAATGATGCCAGCACTGGCACTTTCCGATACCATGATTGCCCTGGTGGCCACCGTTCTATTGTTTATCTTGCCCGTTCGCTGGAACAAGCCTGAGTTTCTGATGAGCTGGAAGGAGATGCACCGTCTTCCCTGGGACGTGTTGTTATTGTTTGGTGGTGGCCTGAGCCTGGCATCAATGATTCGAACAACAGGGCTGGCAGAGTGGATTGCCGGATCATTAAACATCCTGGGGGATATGCCTCCTTTGATGGCCATCGCTTTGGTTGTCACCATTATTATTTTTCTGACCGAAGTCACCAGTAATACAGCAACCACTGCCGCCTTTCTTCCTCCATTGGGAGCCCTGGCCATGTCACAGGGAATGGACCCGGCTATTCTTGCCATCCCTGCCGCTATTGCTGCCAGTTGTGCCTTTATGTTGCCTGTGGCGACACCGCCCAATGCCATAGTCTATGGGTCAGGCATGTTGCCTATTCGACACATGGTGCGCAGTGGTATGGTGTTGAACCTTGCGGGTATTGTAATTATCACGTTGTTGAGCCACTGGCTGGTGAAATTTGTTATTTAATCTCCTCTTTATAAACTTTTAGCCCCCTGGCCTGATAGTTGTTCAGGGCAAAGGGGTGATCCAGTGAACAGGTATGCACCCAGACCCGCTGAGCCCCCCAGTTCCAGGCTTCCTGAATGGCGGTACTTAACAGGGCACCACCCAGGCCTTTGCCAATGAAGGGCTGCGCCAGGCCAAAGTAGGCAATCTGGATGTCACCGGCCACTTTTTGCAGTTCAAAGTAGCCGGCCGGGCTGCCTTTAAAGTAGCCGACCCATAGGCGAAGATTGTCGTTTTCAGCGTAGTCATGCCATTGTTCATCAGACCAGACCAGCTTGTCAGTCCATTCCCACGGCTGGCCAACGTAGCTGTAGAGAAATCGGTTGAATTGAAACTGCTTTACCTGACACTCCTGAATGACAAAATCTGGATGGGTGACGGGTTTATGGAGCAATTCATCCTGCGAGGTCATTTCCAGAAACCAGGTGGTTACTGTTTCTTTTTCCATATTACTTCTGGTTCAGTTGTCTTCGATATTGGTTAGAAGTTGATGATTGGTTTCTTCAATCGGGCAATATATTGGGCATGGCAATCACCATGTTGCCAGAAGCGGACATAAACCGGTTCCTGATTGACGGGAACCGGCGATAGAATCAATGAGACTGCTCCAGCCGCCTGGCATAGACGACGGCATTATAACCGACTGTCGCGACAACATTACCAGCCACAAATACTCATGACGATTGTTCGTCACCCTCTGGTATGAAAGATTTGCCACGGAGGCACGGAGACACAGAGGTAAAACTTTATCTTGTCTCCGTGCCTCTGTGTTTCCGTGGCAATTTTTCTTTCACGGCAAAGAACAGGATAATATCGGCTTTGAGGGCCAGAACTGTGAATAGGTCTTTTTCACTTTTGCCGGTGATAATCTGAGCTAACTGAAACATGGTGACCCCCCCGGGCTATGGCCATGGCTCAGTTATACCACCAGTCACGTTTGGTAAAATTGATGTAAGACAGTATTTTTACCTATGTCAGTGGATAACGTTTTTGTACCACTGACAGACGCATTTCCAGTTCACATTCCAGCTGACCCAGTTGTTCAAGTTGCTGTTTTTGCCGGGCATTGACATGCCAGTAGTGAGGGGTCATGGCCAGCAGGTCCATAATGGCCTGAGTGTTTTCCAGCATCATCAGGTGATGGATGGTCTGGCTTTCCAGCAGGGCAAGATCTTCCGGCAGATCCTGCAGGCGTTTATCTTCCGGATAAGGACGTACCTCATCATAAATGGCACGGCGAAGAGCCATCAGGTGGTTCTGGCCGGGGGTCAATAGAACAATATGCCCGCCAGGTTTCAGAACTCTGGAAAACTCAGGCCAGTCACTGCGGGAGAATATGCTGATCACAGCATCAAACTGTTCGTCCATCAGTGGCAGTTCACTGACACTGGCAACCAGCCATTCTATTGCTTTGTTTCGTTTGCTGGCGGCCAGAATGGCGGGTTTGGCAATATCAAATCCACAAACTGCGCTGTCTTCAAGCTGCTCTTTGATACCTGATGTGTAGTAGCCCTCACCGCAACCGGCATCAAGAATACGTTGCGGTGTTTCATTACCGAACGACTTGAGTTTATCAATCAAGGCATCAACGACGGGTTGATAGTAACCGTGATTCAGAAACCGTGTCCGTGCTTCGACCATCATCTGATCATCGCCGGGGTTTTTACTGCGTTTCTTATTGCTGGGCAGCAGGTTCAGATAGCCCTGGCGTGCCCGGTCAAACCGATGGTTATTTTGGCACACAGCGCTTTTGGGTTCTGACCAGAGCGCTTCATAACAGACTGGGCAACGAAGTAAGATGGGCATGGGCAGTATGGCTAAAAGCCAGAGAGTTTAATGGTCTCTGGCAGATATGCAACGGCTGCCAGTTCCCTGCTGGCAGTGCAGCCTGATTATGAAATTTACAGTAAGCGCTGCCCGCTTCCCGCCACCCGTTGACCGAAAAAGGCAGGCCGCCTGTGCTTTAACGGCCAGCAGCCAGCGAGCTTAACAAGTCCCAGTCAAATGCGGAACTTAGGAATTGTCCCGGAATAACTTCCTCTTTTTGCCACGGAGACACTGAGTCACAGAGGAAAAGATTTTTTCTTTTCTCCGTGCCTCCGTGTCTCCGTGGCAAGATTTTTTCTTTACCGGGCAACATTGGAAATGTGGAAGTTATTTCAGGACAGTTCCTTATTCCGGGACAATTCCTCAGTCAGTACAATTCTCAACCTTTCCCAGCTGCAGCCATTTCAACGGTTTTGTAAGCACCATCATAAACACCCACAGACTGCGCTTTCAGAATATTGTCACACATGGTTTTGATAATACTCTTGTCGTCTATCATTAATTGCATCATCTGAATGGCGGCATCGGTTTGTTCAAACTCTACGGTGCCATCACCGATTTCAGCAGATCTTAAAGCACCATAGGCTTCATGCCCGCCGACTCTTTGAATGAACAGCTTTGGCACCGGATAAAAAGCAAGCTCACTGGGCTTGGTTATCATAAAGTCGGTGATTCGCATCAGCAGGTTGGTGGTATAAACGGCGGAGAAAATATCACTGCTATAGAATGCGTGAATCCCTTCGATTGACTGATCGGAGTCCGGATTGGCGAAAGCCTGAACACCCTCCCAGTCATTATCAAACAAATGCGCCTTGTGCAGCGCAGGGATATCGGCGACCAGCTGTTCCCAGACGTTCTTATAATCACCAACATTGATCAGCAGGCTGACCTTACGGTTGATAATCTGTGGCAGGAGGTGCCTGATAATGGATCGATAGATTTCAAACTGTGCGCCGGCACCGCCAATGGTCAGAAGAATTCTGACCGGTTTCCCATTATTCAGGCGCTCCTTCCGCTTCTGGCAATCGCCTTTCAGATCAACCAGCAGTTCATGGTCAATAAAATGCCCGGTATGAAAAATGCTGTCCGCTGGCATTGGCTTTAGCACCTTGTCACCATCCATGCCTTTTAACATTCGGTAGCCAAAGTAACTGGAGGGTGTTTGTACCACATGCCGGGCACCTTCTGACAGATGCAGCGCCATGGGCCAGTTATCCGGGACCACATTAATCACATTGCTCATTCCGGCATGAATGGCAGCCTGAGCTGGCCAGGTATGAGTCCCCACGAATGGCATATCGTCAGGCAGATTGCCCAGAACAGTAGCCATTAGCTCACTGACTTTCTGATCTTTGGCGTTGAAGCTGAGTTTTTTGAAGCCTTCACTGTTAAGCTTTTCCCAGTATAACGAGTTAAACAGTGAATATTTCTGGGAAAGACGGGATCCAAGTGAGTAAAGTTTGTTAAGGTGACTGATCACCTGTCCGCCTGTGGTTTCCTGATAGGCATTCAGGTCCAGCCAGTATGGGGTATAGCCAAGATGTCTGGCTGCAGAGGCGATAGCCATTGATATTCGGTAATGGCCATAACCCATTCGAATATTGCCAATGATCATTCCCTTTTTGGTATCAATGGGCTCACCGGTGTTATTCAGGTTGATATTCTGTACGCCCAGTGCCGGGCCGATGACCGGGTTGAAGGTGCTGCTCAGCGGGTAGGATATATGACGGTCGTCGCCAAACTTTTTCAGATAACTTGCTTTGGCTTTAGTGGCTTTTTTAACAACGGCAGTGGGTTGCCTGTTGCCAAAAATTGATGACGTAAGATCCATAACAGTACCTTGTGCAGGTCAGTGCAAAAAATAAAAAACAGCAAAATATATGAATAGGTTTCACATTTATTATGATTTTTCTTATGCTGCCCTGTCAAAAGGTGAATTGATTTCATATATTGATCCGAATCATGGAATTGTTTGATGGGAGGGAAATAACGCCATGGAAACACAAGCACCAACCCGCCATGCACTGCTCACACCCGATGGCAGAGAAATTCAGGTTCGCTGCTGGTTACCGGAAGGCCCGGCCAGGCATGCCGTTGTACTCAGCCACGGCATGGGAGAGCACGTTGACCGGTATGCGCCCTTTGCCCGATTCTGCAATGAACACGCAATAGCCGTATTCGGTGCTAACCACAGAGGTCATGGAAAAAATGCCCAATTGCAGGGCCATTATGATGACCATCAGGGCTGGCAAAAGGTGATTGAAGATCTGGATAAGGTGGTCGCTTATGCTGCACAGAACACGGGTCTTAAGGTTATTCTGATGGGGCATAGCATGGGGTCATTTGTTGCCAGGCAATATGCGGCAAACTATGGAAACCGCTTAGAGGGGCTGATTCTTTGTGGTTCCAACCATCAAAATCCGGCTCTGTTCCATCTGGCCAGACTGGTTGCCAGAATTCAGATGGCTGTTCAAGGTAAACGACACCCTTCCAGGCTGTTAGGCTGGCTCAGTTTCAGTCAGTTCAATAAAACGGTCAAAAACGCTGAGACGGATTTTGACTGGTTATCCCGGGACCGGGAACAGGTGGGTAAATACATCGCCGATCCGCTCTGTGGTTTTTTATGCACCACCCAGTTCTGGTATGACTTTATGGGGGGATTAATAAGTATTAATTCTATGTCCACGGCCAGACAAATGTCGTCTGAATTACCGGTTTATCTGGTCGCTGGGGATAAAGATCCCGTTGGACGGATGGGGAAAGGCGTACAATCACTGTATCGGTTTTTCACATCCGCCGGGCTTAAACAGGTGGATATCAATCTGTACAAAAATGCCCGCCATGAGCTGTTTAATGAAACCAATCGTGATGAGTTTTACCAGAACATTCTCAACTGGATCACCAAAACCCTGCCTCGATAATCCTCAAACTCACTCTGTATTGAAGTTACCGAGTGAGTCTGCTTCGTCTCTTTTTTAATCATTTCCCCTCATAAACTGACAAAAATCAAAAAAAGTGAACCATCTTCATATTTTGTGTTGACGCTTTTTTGCTTCGAGCGCAATATGCCTCACATAAAAATATGAATAAATTTCACTTTTTATCTTTTTCGAACACAGCCAAGTTGTTGCGCTTAACACAGAACCCGGGGGAATCATGAAACTTAAACCTTTGAGTCATGTAATACTAATGTCGTCTATAGCGCTGGCATCCTGTGCTAACGCCAGTGTTGACGCCTTTCTACAAGACTCAACATTAGATATGAAAGCCAAGGTTAATATTTATAACCTGTCTGGTACCCATGATTTCAATTCCAAAAAGATGCCTGGCGTTTCTGGTACTGCCAAAATCAACATGGATGAAATTGGTTCATCCCTTTGGCTGGACTGGCAGTCCGGTTATTTATTCGATGTGTTTGGTGTACAACTGGGTTATCTGGGAGCGGCTCCCAACCTTCGTCAGAAAGGTTATATTGATGGTTTTATGTCGATGGGACCAATCAAAATACCTATGTCTTCGGACTACGGCCGTTATTATGAAGATGACACAAAAGACAAGCTGATTGGCAAGCTGGGCAACGCCAACGTTCATGTTCGTCTTGGCGATCAGGACAATTACGGCAAGTTGTCTGTAGGTCGTTTCACGCCCACGATTTATAATTTGCTGCACCGCCCGGATTACACCTACGGCGCATTGCACGAAGTTTATGAAGGGGCCTCGCTGACCGGCCAGTACCAATGGGACTGGGGCATGATTCAGCCCTGGGCAAATTACTTTACGGGTTACAGTGATATCCATTCGACCAAAACGGTTAATTTCAAAGATGACTTGAAAGACAATAAAGACTTCGGTTCATACGACAAAATTTATAACGTTGGTTTCCATACCGTTACCGATTACTACGTCAGCAGCGCCTCCTACTCAGTAGCCCCTGATTTTCAAAAGAACGGCATTATCGAAGTCTATTCCGGTATTCCAATAGGCTTCCTGACCGGCTCTGATACCTACGATAGCAGCAAGATCATCAAGTTCCTGGTTAAGTACGGAATGGAAGAAGGTGATGGCACACGGAACTCTGACCATAAGACAGATGTCACCGAATTTGGTATTGGCCTGGATACTGGCGACTTCGATATTCTGTTTGGTGTTACCCAGATCGGTGAGGAAAGCTTCCGAGGTTTTGGGACTCAGAATGGCAGAAAGGCCGGTGGTGGTACCGCTGTCTGGGGTGATATGGCGGTTGTGAACAGCTTCGACCTGGCTAATCAGCGTACTTATTTTGTCGTGGGTGGTTATGATCTGGACAGCGTCGGTTTGCAGAAATGGCGTTTCCAGGGGGTTGCAGCCATGGCAACTGATACTGACCTGAGTAAGTTGTCCTTTGATCAAGAGATGCTGAGTCCTGAAAAAGACTACACCGAAATCAACCTGGAACTGCTCCATAACTATGGCGGTGAAGGTTTGAGCTATCGATTCATGGTGGGTGCGGATACTAACCTGGACCTTACTGGTTTCGGTATTTTCTTAGAATACAACACTGACATTTTGAAGTAAGTTCGGGTCATGAGAAAGCGCGTTCATCTTAATTTTGACTGGCAATACATAGCAGATATTGATCCGTCTGATATTCACTCCCTGGCGTGGGAAAGTCATGCCTCAAAGGTCGATATTCCCCATACCAACAGGGAGCTGCCTTACAACAATTTTGATGAACGCGCCTATCAATTTCAATCAGCCTATCGCAAACAGATAGCCTTTGAGCATTTTGCCGATGCCAGTCATGCGCTGTTAAGGTTTGAAGGCGTGATGTCTTCCTGTCAGGTATTTTTCAACCGGGTTTTGGTGGGTGAACATCACTGTGGCTATTTACCGTTTGAAATTGATCTATTGCCTTATGTAAAAAAGGATCAGGATAACGAAATCATCGTTGTTGTTGATGCTTCTGAAGATCCATTAATACCGCCATTTGGCCATGTTGTGGACTTTTTGACGTATGGCGGCATTTATCGGGAAGTAGAGCTGATTCTTGTCTCAGACATTTATGTGAAAAACGCCCGGATTCATACTGCACCGGATAACGATAACAACCAGAAAGTCCACCTTGCCATTGACATTGCCAATCCGGATTTACACGACAATGAGTTAAATCTGGAGATTGCCCTGTGTGACCTGAATGATCAGGTTATCCACCAGGAACCTGTTGCTGTAACGCTGTCAAAACATCATACCCAACGGATTGATCATCATTTTACGGTGTCCGATGTCAGGCTGTGGGAGCTGGATAACCCGGCGCTTTATAAGCTGGTGGTTCACTTGTCTGGCGATGCGCCGTTAGATACCAGAACATTTCGCTTTGGCTTTCGCACGGTTGCTTGCAAAAACAACGGATTCTATCTTAATGGCAAACCGGTCAAGCTGATTGGCCTGAATCGCCATCAGTCATACCCTTATGTGGGCTACGCTATGCCCCAAAGTGCACAGGCTCGCGATGCCGAGCTTATGAAGTTTGAACTGGGCTGTAATTGTGTGCGCTCATCTCACTATCCACCGAGCAGCCATTTTCTCAATCGCTGTGATGAAATTGGTCTGCTGGTGTTTAATGAAATTCCGGGCTGGCAGCATATTGGTGAAGAACCTTTATGGCAGCAGAGAACAATGGACAATGTTCAGAGAATGATTGAGCGGGATGTCAATCATCCTTCTGTTTTTATCTGGGGAGTTCGTATCAATGAATCCCCTGACCACCATGATCTTTATAAGGCAACCAATGCCCTTGCCCGCCAATTGGACTCATCACGCCCGACCGGTGGCGTGCGGTGTATTGGCAATAGCGAACTGTTAGAAGACGTTTATACCTACAATGATTTTTCCCACACCGGAAATAACGAGCCACTGCAAAGCCGCAGGCAGGTGGCCGGTGCTGATGTGCCTTATCTGGTGACTGAGCACTGTGGCCATATGTTTCCAACCAAGCCGTTTGACAGTCAGGACCGTTTACTGGAGCAGGCATTACGACACGCCAGGGTGTTAAATAAAACCTTTGGTCACGCGGACTATTGTGGTGCTATTGGCTGGTCCCTGTTTGATTACAATACCCATGAAGATTTCGGCAGTGGTGATCGCATTTGTTATCACGGCGTGCTCGATATGTTCCGGGAACCCAAATACGCCGCCGCCGTTTATGCCAGTCAGCAGGATGAGATGCCGGTCATGGAACTGGCTGGCAATATGAAAAACGGCGATTATGCGGCTGGCCAGGCCGGTGCATTATGGGTATTTACCAACTGTGACAGTATCAAACTGTTTAAGAATGATCGTTATATCCAGACGTTTTATCCCGATAAAAACAGCTTTCCTCATCTGCCCCATCCACCCGTGGTCATTGATGATTTTATTGGCGACCAGATTGCTGTCAATGAACCATTCAGCCCTGACGACGCTGAAACCATTCGCCAGCTTTTTTCAATCATCATGCGCAAAGGGCAAGACGGATTAAACCTCTGGCAAAAGGCGCAGATGTTCTGGATATTGAAGAAAAACCGTCAATCAATTCAGGACGGCGTTAACCTGTTTTTAAAATATGTTGGCAACTGGGGTGATGCATCAGCCAGCTATCGCATTGAAGGTTATAAACACGACCAGTGTGTGATAAAAAAAACACGCAGCAAGTCCCGAAAAGCCGAGCTTAGCGTTAAAGCCGACCAGTCCCGGTTGCAACACCAGCATACCTATGATGTCACTCGCATCACCGTTCAGTGTGTGGATGAGGACGGTGTCGTACGTCCCTATGCCAATGATCCAATTCAGGTCGAAGTCAGTGCCGGACTGGAATTAATGGGGCCAGACTTTCTTTCTTTAACCGCTGGCAGAACGGCCTTCTGGGTGAGAACCAGAGGTGTCACTGGCCATGAACAGGTCAGGGTTAAATCCTCTCGTTTCGGACAGCACTGCATTGAACTCAACATTGAACTCGACGTTCACATATCAGCCTGAAACCAAAATATGGAGTTTCCATGGAAAGTAACAGTCTCTCAAAATGGAAGATATTCTTCTTCTCCTTTGGCAACTTTGGCTGGTGTCTGGCCACGTTTTCGTATTCAATTCTGATTACTTATTTTTACTACCCACCGGCGACTGAGTCGGCCAGTCAGATTCCTGAGTTTATATCCCGGGCACCGGTGCTTTTTGGTATCACCACCGTGGGGCTTATTTATGCCTTAAACCGGGCCCTGGATGCCATTACCGATCCGATTATTGCCAATCTCAGTGACCGGTCCACAAGTCGTTTTGGCCGCAGACGTCTGTTTATGATGCTCAGCTTCCTGCCCACCGGGCTGATGTCGGCAGCGATTTTCTTTCCTCCGGTGGATACTGTGTCCAGCCTGAATATTGTCTGGCTGGTGATGTGCTGTGTCATTGTGACGGTCAGTGTGACCATGTATGTCGTGCCTTATATGTCACTGATTCCAGAGCTGGGCAAAACCGACCATGACCGGATTATGATTTCTACCTTCTGTTCCGTTTCCTGGGCACTGGCCTTTGCCTTTGGACAGCTGATCTGGGTCATCAAAGACTACATTCAATCCCTTGGTTATACGCCGGTAGAAGCCATCCAGGTAGCCGTATCACTATTTTCTGTGTTGGGCATGCTGGCCATGGTCGTTCCTGTTCTGGCGATTAATGAAAAACGCGATTGCCGGGGCAGCTCAACCAATGAAGATATGCTGACTTCATTGAAAACCGCCATGGCCAACAAAAATTTTTCCCGTTTTACCGCCTGTAACGGTCTGGCATTTATGACGCGCTTCTTTCTGGAAGTGGGCGCTATTTATTACGTCACCATGTTGATGGGGCTTGAGGAATCTACCGCTTCTATCATTATGCTACTGCTGTTTCTGGCCAGTTTTGCCCTGTATCCGGCTGTGGTCGCATTATCGAAAAGATATTCCAAAAAAAGCCTGTTCCGCACCGCTCTGTTTGTTCAGGGCCTATTATTGAGCTGTTTCTCCCTTTGCACCCTTGTCAGCCGTCCGGATATACTTGGCTGGGCGCTGCTGGCGTTTATGCCGTTTCCCCTGGCGATTATGGGCATTATTCCCAATGTTATTGTGGCAGACCTGGCGTTATCTGATGCTGCAAAAACAGGCAATCATAAAGAAGCCATGTTTTTTGGTGCCAATATGTTTGCCTATAAAGCGGCAACCTCTTTAACCGCTCTGCTGTTTCCGTCCATCATCATTATTGGCTCCATTGCTGAAGCGGCTGACCTGTCTCCGGAGCCCACCACTCTGGGCGTTACCCTGTCCGCGTTACTGGCGGGCTGTCTGGCGTTTCTGGGAACGTACCTGATGGGTAAATATGATGAAAAACAGGTGATGGCTCAGATCGAACCTGAACCTGCTGAAAACACTTTTGCTACCGCCTGAAAAAGAAATTATTTGTGATTGCAGTCAATAATGATGAGCAGATTTTTCATCTGCAAACCCTGAACAGCAGCTATGTTGTACAAGTATCAGACGCTGGCCATTTATTAAATCTCTATTATGGTCAACGTCTGGAGCATCGGGACAACCTGTCGATCCTTGATCATTCGTATCAGGTCAAGCTCGGCTCTACCACGGCTTACTCCTCAGAAGATGAGCGTTACTGCCTGGAAACCCGGAAACAGGAAGTGAGCACTTCTGGCAAAGGCGATTACCGTGAATCCAGTCTGCATCTTATTTACACAGATGACGGGAGCAGTACATCGGATTTTGTGTTTGATCGATATGAATTGAACAGCAACAAACCCTGTCTGGATGGGTTGCCACAGACGCACTCACCCGCCGATGGCGATCAATCGTTAACCATCGTGCTTCGGGAGAAAATCAAACCGGTAGAACTGCATCTGCACTACACCTGTTTTGCCCGGCAGGATGTGATCTGTCGCAGCATGGAAATTATTAACCTGGGTTCAACACCGGTGGTGGTTGATAAAGCCTGCAGTATGAATCTCGACCTTTCCTCCCCGGCGTTTGATGCCCTTCATTTAACCGGGAAATGGATTGCCGAAGGGCAGCTACAGCGCCACGCTCTTTACAAGGGAGTGTTTTCTATTGGCAGCAACCGTGGTGTCAGCAGTGCCACCCATAATCCCTTTATGGCTCTGGCTAAGCCAGGCTGCGGGGAAATGACCGGCGACTGTTATGGCTTCAGTCTGATTTACAGCGGCAATCACAAAATCACCACTGAAGTGTCGCCCTACGACCAGACCCGCATAATGCTGGGTATTTCTGATTTTGACTTTCGCTGGTCACTGGCGGAAGGGGAACGGTTCACCTGTCCTGAAGCTGTCATGACATTCAGTCATCAGGGCCTTGGCAAAATGAGTAATAATTTCCACCGGATAATCAAGACACATTTGATTCCCCAGCCATGGCAGAATAAAGCACGCCCGATTCAGGCAAATAACTGGGAAGCCACCTACTTTAACTTTGATGAAGGCAAGCTGATGAAGCTGGCCAGAAAAGCAAAAGATCTTGGTGTTGAGCTGTTTGTTTTAGACGACGGTTGGTTCAGTAACCGGAATGATGAAACATCCGGCCTGGGTAATTATGTCGAGGATAAAAAGAAACTGCCCGGCGGGCTGGCAAGAATCTCCCGGAAAATTCGTCAGCAGGGGCTGCAGTTTGGCCTGTGGGTTGAACCGGAAATGGTCTCTGAAGACAGCGATCTTTTCCGTCAGCATCCCGAGTGGGCGGTTATTTCACCTAAGAGACAACCCTCTCTGGGGCGGCGTCAGCTGCTTCTGGATATGTCGAACCCTGAGGTTATTGACTACCTGTATCAGCAACTGGCGGATGTATTTCGTCGTGCAGAAGTCAGCTATGTGAAGTGGGATCATAATCGTAATTTCAGCGATGTTTATTCAAACCATTTGCCGCCCGACCAGCAATCCGGCTTCTATCATCGTTATGTACTTGGGCTCTACCGCTTGTTATTTAAACTGAAAGAGGCGTTTGGGGAGGTTCTGTTTGAAAACTGCTCCAGCGGTGGCAATCGCTTCGATCTGGGAATGACCTTTTTTATGCCCCAGACTTGGACCAGCGATAACACAGATGCCTATGAGCGGGTTGCCATTCAGCAGGGTTTCTCTTTACTGTATCCGCAATGCTGTATGAGTGCCCATGTCAGCGGGCATCCATCTCACCAGATGTTGAGGCATACGCCGATTGAGTCACGTTTTAATGTCTCCTGTTTTGGTTTATCCGGCTATCAACTGGATTTAACCAAACTGACCACCTTTGAAGAAAAGGTGATTATGAAGCAAATCCGCTTCTATAAGCAGCACAGGATGTTACTTCAACAGGGGGATTTTTATCGCCTCTCCATTGATAGTGGCAATCAGCAAACCGCCTGGATTGTGGTCAATGACGATAAAACCGAAGCCGTGGCGGGTTTCTTTCAGGGACTTCAGCAAGCCAATCCCACACTGAAAACCCTTAAACTGCCAATGTTGAATACCGATGGGCTTTACCAGGTAACCAGCAGGGAACAGTTTCACAATATTCGTCAGTTTGGCGATCTGGTGAACGAAGAACTGCCTTTGAATATCAAAGACCGGGGGATTTTACACGGTATCGTTGCTAACCGGGTTCTGCACCCAAGTAATAACGAAACCTACACTCTGTATGGTGACCAGCTGCAACATCTGGGCATTCCGTTAAAGAGTCAGTTTACGGGCACTGAAATGTCTGAGCAGGTGTCGCACATTGGTGATTTTGGCACCCGGCTTTTCCATATCAGGCAGCTGTGATGAGATACATGGCCATGGTATTTTAATGTCGCAAAAGCCCGTTGCCCGAAAAAGACAGGCTGCTTGTGCTTTTGCGGCCAGCAGCCAGCTTCCTAAACACCCGGCGCAGTAGCCCCGGAATACCAACGTATCAAAAAACCAAAATGACCGCCGATGCGCGCAAAGAGTGACCAAGATGGATTTACAACAAGTGACCAACCGGCGAAGTCCCGCACAGAGTAGAAGTCGGGCGAGAGTCACTGTCATTCTTCAGGCGGTTAAGTCGCTGATTGAAGAAAAAGGCATTGGTAATCTCAAGATGACTGACATTGCCAAACGGGCCAATACCTCATCCGGTTCTATTTATCAGTACTTTTCAGACAAAGACACTCTTATTCTTTCTCTTGCTGAGCACTTTATCGATCAGATCCATGCCATCCTCGACAGCAACCTTGCCGAACTGAAAAGCTTCAGCGACATTACGCGGGTTTTTGAGAAAAACTTTGATGATATTTACCGGTTGCACAAAAACGAACCGGCACTGAGGGAGATCTGGTTTGACTCCATTAACCCGGAGCTAAGCAAACTGGCGATCAGGGACTGTGAAATTAACACCGACAAAATTTACCACAAACTGCTTGAGCTGGGAGAGCCGGAAGACCGGGATCAACTCAAACGCTATATTTTGCTGCTGACCACTCAGTTTGCTGCCGCAATGAGACTGTGTTTTGCCAGCGATGCGGGCACTCCTGAGCAGTTCAGGGATATTTTCATTGATATCATGGTGTCCAGTGCGCCCGGGTATTTTAAGTCATGGTAAAGAATACTTTGTGGGGGCTTCATGACTGAACGACATGAGTTTATCAATCAATGCGCCAACGACGGGTTGATAGTAACCGTGATTTAAAAAGCGGGTTCTGGCATCGACCATCATTTGGTCATCACCGGGGTTTTTACCGAATCTCCGCGTAAAGCCTCGCCCAATCGGGCGGGGATACAAGTGCGCCGTGTAAACGGTGTATTGGAGTGCCACAAACGTGGCTGAGATTGCTGGTATATCTCATACCTACTGTAGTTAGGTACGCCTGGTAACAGGCTGAAATCCTGAAAAGGAGTGCTGAACATAGCACCTACAGAAAAGGCTGAGCAAAGGGGAGCAATCCGAACGATGCCGGTCAAGGTAATGTGCCTACGGTTAAGACCATACTGTTTAAACTCTAGCCGTGGCATTTCACCGCACCCGCAGCCCATGATTGCTACTGAGCTGCGCCGACCCTTGAGAGACCTCTGCTTGTATGGGGTCAGTGACAGCAAATCTCAACCAGCAGGGTCGGGCCACCTGAGATCAGTGCAGGATAAATGGCGGACAGGGAACCTAAGGGCACAGCATCTCTTATGCACTGGAAACATGGGATCGCCTAAGCTGGTCATTGACTTGTATGGTGACAGAGTCCCCGTAGTACCCAATGTCAGGCTGTAATGGTACTGGCAGCCGGTAAACAATCCGGCCTATCCGGATGGTATAAGCAAGCAGTGATGCGAGTGAAAGCCGAAAGGGAGAAGGGGGAGGGGAGGCAGTGTTGTGTGATCTTTAATTTTCAATGGTAATGGATAGTGAATATGCTTTCCGGAAAAACACAACGAAAATTAGAGGGACTTGAGACTTGTACTGCACGCTGGCAAGCTGCCAGACAACAGGTACAGTCCTCGTAACAGCATGGAGAGCAGTGTGCAGTGAAAGTTGCACGCACGGTTCGGAGGGGGGGAAACGGCAACCTGTTTACAGGAGCACGTTCCCTACCCTATGCGACCAGTCCGATAGGACTGGGGGTGAGATGGATTCCGTAACCAATGGTTATTATTCGTTGTATGTTTACAGAGTAGGTGGTACTTTGTAAACATGAAACTAAAACGCGCCTACAAAGAACGATTCTACCCAACACCTGAACAGGAAATACTTCTTGCTAAGTCATTTGGCTGTGGCCGTTTTGTTTATAACAACACCCTCCGTTTCCGTACTGATGCCTACTACAAAAATGGGCAATCTATCTCCCATTCCGAGGCAGAAAAGCGGCTTGTGTCGCTCAAGACAGAGTTCCCATTTCTGGCTGATGTATCCAGCGTGATCCTGCAACAAACACTGAGGGATCAGCAAGAAGCCTTCAAGAACTTTTGGGCTGGCAGGGCGAAATACCCCAAATTCAAAAAGAGACATTCGAGGCAAAGTATACGACTGACAAAGGCCGCTTTCAGTATGAAAAAAGGCCAACTGTTCATCGCCAAAAGCAAAGAACCGCTGAATATCCGCTGGAGTCGGCCCCTGACTTCTGAGCCTTCCAGCATCACCATCAGCAAAGATCGGGCAGGCCGGTACTTTGTTTCCATGCTCTGCGAATTTGAATCAAAACCAATGCCTGTTTCCAACAAGACAGTAGGCATTGATTTAGGTTTAACCGATCTGTTCATCACATCGGACGGTAAAAAATCCGGCAATCCCCGCCATACCCGACGCTATGAGCAAAAGCTCGCCTATCTTCAGCGTCAACTGGCTAAAAAGCAGAAAGGCAGTAACAACCGAGCCAAAGCAAGGCTCAAGGTTGCCCGTGTCCATGCCAAAATAGCCGACTGCCGGATGGATGCTACCCACAAGGCATCCCGTACACTCATTAACGAAAACCAAGTTGTGTGCGTTGAGTCGTTGAATGTGAAGGGCATGATCAAAAATCCAAAGCTGGCGAAGCACATCGCAGATGCCAACTGGGGAGAGTTTGTCCGACAGTTAAAGTACAAGTCTGAATGGGCTGATCGTACTGTGGTTGAGATAGACCGCTTTTTTCCCAGTTCCAAGCGGTGCTCCTGCTGTGGGTTTGTCCATGAAAGTCTACCGTTGTCTATCCGTGAATGGGATTGCCCTGAGTGCAAAACCCATCACGACAGGGATATAAACGCCGCAAAGAATATCAGAACCGCCGGACTGGCGGGGTTAGCCTGTGGAGCGACGGGGTCGCCTAGACTGGAACGGGGATAGCGGCTTAAACCGCTATCTAGGGAAGGCGTGTTGAAGCAGGAAGGTTCTTGGAGCGATCTAAGAACCCTCGCCCGATAGGGCGGGGAGTGTCAGTCTCTGCTTAGGAGGAGCATTCTTGTAGCGCTCCCTTTGGCGCTCTGTAAGCGGGATCTTCACAAAGTTTTTTCCGGCGCTCCCTTTGGCGCTCCCTTTGGCGCTCCCTTTGGCGCTCCCTTTGGCGCTTCCTTTGGCGCTCGGCGTAATCGGGATCATTCTTGTAGCGCTCCCTCAGGCGCTTCCTTTCGCGCTCTATGTAAGCGGGATTTTCACAAAGTTTTTTCCGGCGCTCCCTTTGGCGCTCCCTTTGGCGCTCTGCGAAAGCGGGGTCATTCTGGTAGCGCTCCCTTTTGAGTTTTCTTTCGCGCTCTACATAAGCGGGATCTTTGCGTCGCTCCCTTTGACGCTTCCTGTTGCGCTCTGCGTAAGCGGGATCCTTACGACGCTTCCTTTGACGTTCCCTGTTGCGCTCTGCGTAAGCGGGATCCTTATGACGCTTCCTTTGGCGCTCAATTGGTAAGAGGCAACTTTCATAAGACGGCTCAACTTCTGCATGGGCTAAATCGCCTGATGAATCAATTTCACACCTTGCAGAAGTGCGGGTTTGGTATTGGCTATGAAACGCAGGGTGTTCTGTGCCAAACCCTCTCACTGCAAGAAATGCGTGTTGTTGAAGCTGCAAACTACCTGGTTGAGGTATAGTAGTCGCAATGGGTGCTGTTGATTTTAAAGCTGTTGATTTTAATAAAGTATCAACACACTCTTGATCAGAACTTTTTACCGGTTGATGAAGGTTGTTTTCAACAACTGATGAGCTTTGTGAGGTTGATTTACCTGAATCTAAACTGGACTGGATCGAAAAACGTTCATTATCAGTAATATATTTGGAAGGGTGATCATTATTCTGAAACTTTCTTCTAACCGTTAAGTCAAATGTCAGAGCTTCTTCAGTACAGCCATCAACGATCACTACTGACCTTTTTCCCAGCCGGGAATCATCAAATGGATTATGAAAAGGCATCGTTGGCCGTTGAAGGAAGTTTTCAGTAATTTCATCAGCACGCATAGCACATAGAATTTTAGCTGCTTCTACAACTTCACGTGAGACGGCCAGACCTGATGCGCCAGACTCAGAAAAAGCCGTATCTTGAAAATAAGAAAAGCTAGAAGAAGCTGTATTTAATTGAGCAGAAAAAGTAGGACTATGCATTGAATTCTTGAATTCTTGAATTTCAGCTAAAGACCTCTTTTTTTTATAAAAGTTCCTTCCTGACAACCGATTCAATATTTATGTTAACCAGGCATAGGGATTTGCTCTGGCTATTATGGATATGTGCCAAAAAATTCCACTACAAGCTGGAGATAGTCCTTGTCTTCAGTGGGTACAATATCAGGCCTGAAGGCGCTTTATCTCTTCCTCAAGTTTCTGGGAAGTCTGTATCAGGGCAGCCACATTAACACCAGAGATAATGGCAGCCTGTACCTGTTCCAATGCCGATTCCTTTTGCCTGATGTCAGCAAGCAGGGTTGCCTGATCTTGCTTAACAGCAAATGGCTTGATGACCTTCATTTTCCGAGTCATGCGGAACACGCAGTCAAGCAGGTGCTTGAATGGTGGCATGTTGCATTCATCAGAGCGATCCTTCTGCGGGCCTGTTTTTCACCTTCGATTACCCAACGGCGCTTCTCGCCTTTCGTCTCAAGCAGGCGACGGGATTTATTCGCTGATTCTGAGTATGCCTAGCGTTGCCAGACGAATGACCGATACCAGATCATTAAGGGCTTTGCGGTCGAGGAGGAGCTTCTCCGAATCAACGTACAGGGAAACTCCGGTCTGGACAATTTCCCGAACGAGGCTATATCTATCGTCGAAGCCTTTCCGGCTGAGTCGGTCGGTATGTTCCAGAAAGATTACATCACCGGCTTTGATTTCACCTGTATTGATAGCGTGGAGCAATGCCTCAAGCCCTGACCGTTTTTTATTCCTGTAACCGGAAACACCAAGATCAGAAAATGTTTGGTCGGAGAAGGTAAGCCCTTCCTGTTGAGCGTATGCACGGGCGGCGGCAGTTTGACGGCGAACTGTATCACCATCAATCTGGGAAAGCATGGAGCACCTTTGATAACTATAGAGGCGCGGCACGACCTTCGCTCGCCCTGTCTGGGCAGGTTGTGTCATAGTTGCCGTTTACCTATTAATGATTGTGGTTGGTCTGGTCAGACAGATCGCCAGAGAGGATAGCAAAAGGTTATGCTGATAACTTCTAACGTGACCATGCAGTTCGGTGACAAGCCCCTGTTTGAGGATATATCCGTCAAGTTTGGCGAAGGTAACCGTTATGGACTCATTGGTGCCAACGGTTGTGGTAAATCGACGTTCATGAAAATTCTGGGTCGAGAGCTGGAGCCAACATCCGGCACTGTCAGCAAAGACCCCCATGAACGTATGGCCAAGCTGAGTCAGGATCAGTTTGCCTATGAACACTACACGGTGATCGATACGGTGATTATGGGGCATGCCGAGCTCTGGAAAGTAAAAGCCGAACGGGATGCTATTTACGCCAAAACTGAAATGACCGAAGAAGAAGGCATGCGGGTTGCCGACCTTGAAGTTCAGTTTGGTGAGATGGATGGCTATTCCGCTGAAGCCCGTGCAGGCGAACTGCTGCTGGGGCTGGATATTCCCATTGAACAGCATTACGGGCTGATGAGTGCCGTTGCGCCGGGCTGGAAGCTGCGTGTGCTGCTGGCCCAGGTACTGTTTGCCGACCCGGAAATCATGCTGTTGGACGAACCCACCAACAACCTCGATATTAATGCGATCCGCTGGCTGGAAGAGATCCTCAAGCAGCGTGACTGCACCATGATCATCATCTCTCACGACCGTCACTTCCTGAACAGTGTCTGTACCCACATGGCGGACCTGGATTACGGCAAGCTGCAGTTGATGCCCGGTAATTACGATGAGTATATGACCGCAGCCACTGCGGCCCGGGAGCGCCTGCAGGCCGATAATGCCCGCAAAAAAGCCCAGATTGCCGAGTTACAGTCCTTTGTCAGCCGCTTCTCTGCCAATGCGTCCAAAGCACGACAGGCGACTTCCAGGGCCAAACAGATCGATAAGATTCAACTGACAGAAATCAAACCTTCCAGCCGCCAGAATCCGTTTATCCGCTTTGAGCAGGAGAAGAAGCTGTTCCGTAATGCGCTGGTGGTGGAAAAGCTAAGCCAGGGCTATGAAGAAGATCTGTTCAGCAAAGTCAACCTGATGGTTGAAGTGGGTGAGCGTATTGCCATCATTGGCCAGAACGGTGTCGGTAAAACCACATTGCTGCACACATTGGCAGGCAACATGGAACCGCGTACGGGTACTATCCAGTGGTCAGAAAATGCCAATATCGGTTACTACGCTCAGAATCACAGTGCTGACTTTGATATGGATATGAACCTGTTCGACTGGATGAGCCAGTGGATGAAGGAAGGCGACGATGAACAGGTGATTCGTGGCGTGCTGGGCCGGATGCTGTTCTCCCAGAGCGACCTGAAAAAATCCGTACGGGTTATTTCCGGTGGTGAGCAAGGCCGTATGCTGTTTGGCAAGCTGAGCCAGCAACGCCCCAATATTCTGCTGATGGATGAGCCAACCAACCACATGGATATGGAGTCCATCGAGTCACTGAACCTGGCGTTGGAAAACTACAAAGGCACCCTGATTTTTGTCTCCCATGACCGTCAGTTCGTCTCATCGCTGGCTACCCGGATTATCGAAATCAAGGATACCGGTATTGTCGACTTCCACGGTACTTATGATGATTACCTGCGCAGTCAGGGAATTGAGTAACTAAATAATTCCGACATTTGATGCGCACTCTCCGCTCACCCTGAGCGCCCTTCGGCTCCGCTCAGGATGCACGGACGAAGGGTACTTGCTGCGATCTATGTCAGCACCGATATCCACCAACAATTCGTAGCGTTCTTTGTTCAACATGACAGGCCTCCAGAATGTTGGTTGTGGCACACAGGGTAGCTTAAAAAAAACCAATTGCCAGCGGATGGCCGCCCCGCAGCATGACACACTTGTTTATTTATATTGTTAACTGATCTTGTTTGTCTTGGCTCAGACAATAGGGCTAAAGCTGCTGAAACAATACAGGGTGTTGCTCAAAAAAATACCTGTTTTTCTTGCGATCCCAAAACCCTCGACTATGTTTTTCAGGCAAGAAAAAACCCGGCTCGAACGGAGGTGGCACTCCTAACCGGGTTTCACTTCAAACAATGAGCTGATGCTCGCGGAGCAGTATAGCAATGATTTCGTTCGCCTACACAATTGGAGCGGTAAAATTGATTAAGGTGGAACTGAATTTTAACGGCATGGAAAATCTGAGCACGACACAAAAACTCTTATTGATCGTGCTGGCCAGCTACGCCAATAGTGAAGGGGAGTGCTGGCCCAGTCAATTGAGGCTGGCTAAAACATTGGGAATCAATCCTGCCACAGTCAATCTCGGCCTGAAAAAACTGGAAGCGGAAAAACTGATCGAAAGCCGCCCGAGAAAAACCATCAATGGTGGCACCGCCAGCAAAATATACCGTATGTTGTTCGAGCCATTCATGTTCCGTCAGGTACAGGAGCAACGTTACAACTGCTTCGGCCAGCGGATCGACGACCCGCGTATGGCTGATACGTCATGGGCCAGCGAGTAAAGAAACACCCTCAATGTAGAAAGCCGTGAACAGCTGGCTTAAACCGAGAAAGGCGCTTCCGACACAAACACCATTGGCTCCCCGGTTAAAGGGTGAGTAAAGCCCAGTCTTGTGGCATGCAGGTTCAGGCGTTGACTGGCCTGCCGGGCAGCCGGGTGGGCATAAAACTCACAGCCCAGAATGGGGTGGCCAAGTTCAGCCAGGTGAACTCTTAACTGATGGGAGCGACCGGTCACCGGTTTAAGCAGTACCCGGTCAAATGCCGGTCTCTGATTGTCAATCACTTGAAAGTGGGTCAGTGATGGTTTGCCCAGTTCATGGTCAACTATCTGTTTCGGCCGGTTTGGCCAGTCACAGCGCAGAGGCAGCTCTACTTTTCCTTCCGGCTGCGCAAGTTTTCCCCACACTTCGGCAATATATTCCTTGGCAACGGTACGGTCCTGAAACTGACGGCTTAAGGCACGATGGCTGTCGGCATCCAGTCCGAAGACCATCAGGCCAGAGGTAGACATATCCAGCCGATGGACGACACGGGTTTGCGGGTTGATGGTCTGCAGCCGTGACAGTGCGCTGTCGTTATGATTGGGTGGCTTGCCGGGAACACTGAGCAGGCCTGCCGGTTTATTCACCACAACAATGCACTCATCGCGGTAAAGCTCCGACAATGGCTCGTTGCAGCAGGGGACAATAAAAGTATCATTCATGGGCCGATTATCGGGATAAAGTCCTGTTAAGTCATCTGGGGATAATGCGGATGCCGCTCTGAACGCTCATGCTCCTGCAGGCGCTGGAAATGTTGAAAGTTGTTCACTTTGAAGGTTGCGGATAGCGATTATCCCGGGCCTGCTGAATGGCTTTATCCATGTCCGATGAAGGCACCGGTGGGGGGGCTTTTTCTGTATGCCGTTTGTGCTGGAACTGCTGACTCAACGATCTGGCATCTTGTTGGGGAACCAGCATAAAGTCGACCCGGCGGTTTAATCCTGACTCCGGATCCAGCCCCGGAATAGGCTGGTTTGCCCCCATGGCTGCTACTAACAGTATCTGATCTTCCGGCACTCCGGTGAAAACAATGACTTTCCTGACTGTTTCGGCCCGTTGTCCGGAAAGCTCCCAGTTTTTCCGGGTGGATTCCGGGGTATTATCAAGGTCAGAACCAATGACACCATCGGAGTGCCCGGTAATAATGATTTTGAAGGGCAGTTTTGCCAGCACCTGGGCCAGGGCGATTAGAAAATCTTCATAAAATGGTACCAGGTGCCTGCTTCCCTGTGGAAACATGGGACCGATTCTGGCCTGAGCCAGTGTCATAAGAATCATCCTGGGCCAGGCCCGCAGCTGAATGTCTTTTGCCTTGATGGCCTGTTCTTTCGGCAGTTTGGATAATCCGAGCACAATGGCAGCGATGCCCTCGGCACTGGCAGTGTTATGACCGGCAAGCTCAATACCCGTCATACCGGAGGGCTTTGGCCGTATCTGCACTGGTATTCCCGGTAATATCGAGCGCTCTCCCTGCATCTCCACCGGCGAGTTACTGCTAACACGGTTGAGAAGACCCGGATTGGAAAAATAGGTGGCAATGGCTTCCTTTTGCACGGGTGTAGTCGCGGCCACCAGCCAGAGCACCAGGAACAGGGCCATCATGGCCATGGCAAAATCGGCAAAAGCCACTTTCCAGCTGCCGCCATGGTGCGCATTGCCGTTGGCAGTGCGCCCCCGACGGACCACAATCGGCTGATTGCTCTCTGGAGCCCTGGCCATTAATGGCTAGCCCTCAGGGATTGCAGCAAATCCTCCAATTCCGGGAATGTAGGGCGTAACTCTTTATAAAGCAGCCGCCGCCCTGAATCCACGGCGGTAATCGGTGCCAGCCCTGAGTGGCTGGCAAGCAAAGTCATTTTGACACATTCAAACGCCAGCATTTCACTCTGCTCAGTACTTTCCAGCGCTGCGGCCAGGGGGCCAAAAATACCGTAGCACAGCAATATACCCAAAAAGGTACCCACCAGTGCTGCTGCTACCTTGACCCCAATCAGCTCTACCGGCCCATCCATCGCACCCATAGTCACCACGATGCCCATCACCGCGGCCACAATACCAAAGCCGGGGCAGGCATCAGCAATAGTGTTCAGTGCTTTTGCCGGGCGTTTCAGATCCTCTTCCAGGGTTTCTATCTCACTTTCCATCAAACCTTCAAAGGCATGTCCGGGCATACTGCCCATACCGGTAATCCGTAAATTATCGGTGATAAAATAGAGCAGTCGTGGATGGGATATGATGCGCTGATAACTCTGAAACAGCTCACTGCTTTCCGGCGTTTCAATATCGTCTTCAATGGCGTTCACGCCCTTTCGATGCCGGGTTTCAATCAGGCGGAACAGCAGGGCCAGCAAATCCATAAAGAAGGCTTTGTCGAACTCTTTATTTCTGATCAGTACGTATTTCAGATGAGTGAGGGTCATTCTCTGGACAGTGGCCGGGTTGGAAATCACAAAAGCACCGATCGCGGCACCGAGGATGATAAGAATCTCAGGGGGTTGCCACAGTGCCAGCAGCTTGCCGCCGGCCATGACAAACCCGCCAAAAACACTCAGAAACAGGATGGCAAAGCCAGCGACTCTCAATAGCATGCAAAACTCGGTACGTTGTTAATACTAAAGATAAAACCTTGCCACGGAGACACGGAGACACGGAGAAAAGAAAAAATCTTTTCCTCTGTGCCTCCGTGGCAAAAAATCCGTGCCTCCGTGGCAAAAAAGAGGAAGTTATTCCGGGACAATTCGTTGTGTGATTACTGAATCACCATATTAATGATGAAGACATCCTCTACCCCCTTAGTAAGTGATAGCCCCGTCCTGTGTCGAACCGTAGTCAGAAGCTGTTTCCGCAATTCCTCCCGATTTCCCGTGATCATCACATCCTCGAATGTCCAGGATGACAGCTGGTCAAGCATGGCATTGAGAATGACCGGTCGATTCATTTCCATTTGTTCAAGGCATTTGCTTTTTCGGGTCATGATAGAAACGGATAACTGCATATAATGGAGTTCATAGGTTTCATCATTAGCCAGATTGACGATCATATCTTTAAACGACAGATATTGCGCAGGTCCCGGTGACGCGACAGTGGGCACTGGCGATAGTGAGTCGTCATCCTCCCGGAAAAAAAACCAATATGTTGCACCACCTGCAATAGCAAGCATGACAACCCCCGCCAGGATAAGAGCGATGAAATTAACCCTGCCACGTTGCACTGCTGGCCACTGAGCATAAGCACTGTTCTTTATGGTACGATCATCGTCGTCAGTCTTCATATTCTCTTCATGTTCATAGGAAAGCTCTGTTAAACAATGGCTAAATATGCAGATCAATAAGCGCCACACCGAAGTGCCGCGATAGAGCAATGGGTGACTGATATGCTGGTGAGGTTTGGGATGCTAGAGCCAAAAGATCTCCGTCTGTGCCAGAAAAATAAGACCTTCCTGCCAACTCTTCGGCCAACGGATGTTCCCTTCCCCGGCCTGACCCGGAATGATCAGGGGTGGTTAATGAGAGTGCTATTTTCAGCCCAGACTCCGTTGCTGAAGAACCACCGGGCCCTTCTTTATTCACTGAACTGCCGGGAATGTGCATCTGCTGAATGCTGTCGCTGACCAACTGCTGCAGTGTAGAGGAACAGCTTTCAAGGGTTGGCAGAGACTGCTGGCTGGCTTGCAGATTCACGGTGACCTCGCTGTTATGGCGAGTCATCACCACCTGCACCGTACCCAGTCCGGGAAACTCGGCAACGGCCCGGGCATAACGATCCCCGCCAAGCATCAAACAGTTTTTCACCGGGGCCGTTACCGGTTGAATTGCAGACGATTGACTTCCGGGCAATGGCTGGCGGACGCTGGCAGGTTCCAATCTTTTCAGAAGTGTATCCGATACCTCAGCTGTTACTGGCTGTATGGTTGTCTGACTTTCTTGATTGGCGGGCGACGACTCCAGGGTTGACTCTGGGGCTAAGGCCTCCTGATTCGACAGTATTCGCTTTTGTGTGGCTACCATAGAAAGCTGTGCAGACTGACGCAGCGAGCCAATCTCCATGGTTTGCTGAACGTCAGGTAACACCGCCTGGCCGGAAGCCTCTTCCCCCGGATGGTCAGGCTTAACTGGCCCCATCTCTACCGGGTCTGGTCTCCGGGTCAGTTGATCAGACGGCAAGTGTTGTGAATTTAACGTCAATTCGGGGTGAGGGTGAACCGCTGGAACTTCTGCATCTGTGGTCGTTGCCCACTCAATTGCCTGTATGTCGTCCCCGAAATCCGCTGTGTTGGTGTAGATAGTCGATGGTAAATCGGAATGTAAAGACGGATTCGAAGCCCCCTCAGGATTTATCGGTCCCAGAGGTTCGATCATCTGCTGCAGAATTGCCTGAAACTCATCTTCCTCCGGCAGTCCGTTCTGCACCAACCCGTTCTGTACAGACAGCTGCCCGGTTATCGCCTCCCGGGAATACGAGGCTGGAAGGAATTGTCCCTGAATAACTTCTTGCCACGGAGACACGGAGGCACGGAGAACAGAAAAAATCTTTTCCTCCGTGCCTCCGTGTCTCTGTGGCAAAGTTCTTTCCTGGCTGGATAGCATCGGAAATGTGGAAGTTATTTCAGGACTGTTCCGAAGTGCGTCGATCACACGGTCAGTCTCAGTGCCAACTGTCTCAATATTCATAAAAGATGGCTCTCTGTTTACGATAAACAGGCGGGCTCTTTCATCGCCCTGTTCATCCCATGGCATGGTCAGGGGAACCGAACTTTCTGCTTATGGCTGTTAATAACTTCGACATTTCAGTAAGCGCTGCCCGCTTCCCGCCACCCGCTGCCCGCAAAAGACAGGCTCCAGCCTTAACAAGTCTCAGTCATCTGCCCCTGCTGTAAGGCCAACTCATCCCAGGCACCTTTAACCGTATCGATCATAGACCGGGCGGTATTCAGGGGGGCAGTATCATTATCAGCGATCACGGATGTCAGACATGCAAGGCAGTGGTCATATAATTCAAGCAGCCGGGCGGGCAGTTCATTGGCCGACGGGGGCTGACCTTGCTGATTGTCGACCATGGCAAGGGCCTGGTTTCTTAATACCATCAAAATAGAGAGGGCGTGGTGAATCCGCTCTCCGCGAGCGGCACTGTCACCACTGTTGATATGGCCGTGGCAGCGGTCCAGGTCATCCAGGAATAATTGGTACAGCAGGGAGGTCTGCTGGAAAACACTCTCTTTCCGGGCCAGGTGCCCGTACTGATGCCGGGTGTACTCAGTGGCTGGAGACTTCATAATCGCCCCTTGGGAACTGTCCTGAAATAACTGCCACATTTTCGATTTTATCCAGTAAAGAAAAAACCTTGCCACGGAGACACGGAGACACAGAGGAAAAGATTTTTCTTTTCTCCGTGCCTCCGTGTCTCCGTGGCAAAAAGAGGCAGTTATTCAGGGGTAATTCCTTATTTCCAGTGGTGAAAATCAGGTCACGCAGGTCAAGTAGGTCAAATAGTGTCAACATAGGCCAGGTTCCGGTTCATGCGCTGTACGGTTTGCTCCATATTTAAAAACTGCTGATTGGTGCGCTGATGAAGCAATTGTCGTCTCATATCCAGTGCATACTGGTCCGACGCCAGCCGTTGCAAATCCCGTGACAGATAACTGATCCTCGATATTAAAGGGCCACTGCCCGATAACAGCGTGTCCATTTTCTGCGCCAGTGCCAGCACCGGCTTTTCCCGGTCCGACAGAAACTGCAGGACCTGGTAGGGCATGGCATTCAGCTGGTGGCGAAACCAGGCTTCATCCAGAGACCATAAACCGTTGCGCTCAGTACTGACCCCAAGATCCAGTAAACTGGTGATCTGCTCTGAACTGCTTAACCCGGTATCTGCAGACGTGGCGTTGACCAGTTTACGCAACTGACTGCTGATTCCCCTCAGGGAGGCGGGGGTGCCCGCATCGATCTGGAGGCCCTGGTTGTCCCTGGGGTCACTGGCTTGCAGCAGGTTATTGCAGTGATTGACAAATTCCGACATTGCGCTGACCAACGCCTCAACATCCTGGCTGACCTCAATGTATAGCTGCCGGTCAGGATCGGCCTGTTTCAGGGTCAGGCTCAGCCCGCTAATGGCGGGCTGGTTGACGTTGCCGGGCAGATACAGGGTGACGCCGTTAATACTGATCAGGGCATCAGCCGGAGCCACCTGTTCTGACATGATCTCTGCCAGCCTGGCACCGCTTCCGGTGCCACTGAGCGTCATACGAAGATCGGCCCCTTTTTCTGCACCGGTCAGCAGCAGCTGTTGCCCCGCCTTGCCGTTAATGACCGTTGCCCGGACTTTCCCCTGAGTGCCCAGCTGAATGGCTTTGGCGATGGTCGCCAGGGTGCTGTTGGCAACAATATTAACCGTCCAGTGCCCACCATTAAGGGCGAGATCCAGCGTACCTGCGTCTTTAAAGGTGGTATCTCTGGCAAACGGCGGGCTGGTCATAATTTGCGGTGAGGCCAGCTGATGGACCGACAGCTGATAACTGCCGGGATCAGGACGACCCCTGACGCTGACGCCAACCCGGTCGGACTCACTGGACACCGCAACCCAGCGGCCAAGACTGTGGCCATTGCCATTCACATGGTGACTGTTGAGACTGGCTTCCTGAACCAGCGCCCGGGCGGAGTGCTGCAGGTTACTGACCGCCTGATAGACCGAAACCATCAGATCCTGCTCCCGGGACAGCTGATTTTCCCGCCGTTTCAGGGCATTTTCCGAGGGTGCCATGTCAGCATTGACCACAGCATCCACCACAGTCCCCAGATCAAAACTGCCCGGCAGTGGCGCAACCGTATTCATTCAATGAGTCACTGCAACAAAGCCAGGACTTCCTGCTGCATGGTGTTAGCCCGGTTCAGGCCGGACATACTGGCTTGTTTCAGCACTTGATCCCGGGTCAATTTGGACATTTCGCTGGCATAGTCGGTGTCTTTGATCCGGCTTCGGGAGCCCATCATATTCTCCCGAACGTTCTGAAGGTTGTAGATGGTGTGCTGGAAGCGGTTTTGAATGGCACCCAGTGTGCCCCGGTTGGAATCCACGTCGGCTATTGCGTGATCAAGGATTTTGATGGCTTGCTGTGCACCAGCATAAGTGGTGATATCGATGGAATCTACCGGCATACTACCAGACTGGGCTTCCTTTGTGGCAGTGGCGAGCGTTGGCACTAAACTGCCATCGCTTTTCATGGTATAGGTGGCGTTGTTATCCGAACCGACCCACTTAATATCACCCACGACGGTCATCTTTTCTGACGTAATTGACTTTGCTTCCTCAGTTGCATCACCTGCATAATCGAGTGGCCGGGCTTCGGCAGTGAAGGTAAGGCTATTAGAACCTGAACCTCCTTCTGTAGAAGATGCAGACAGGGTGATATTCTTACCACTGCTATCAACCAATTTTATTTTAGGGCTGGTTGCCGTTGTTTTATCAACCGTTGCCTCAAGATTTGCCAAAGAAGCCAGCTCTTCCGCCAGTTTTTCTGCGGCCTCAGCAATAGTGGCGGCAGTCTTTGGCGAGGTTTTAGTAGTGTTATTAACGGTCAGGGAAATGGTGTCGCTTGTATCCCAGGTGGAGGAATCTCCGGCTGATAAGATCACTAATGCCGATGTCTTTGCCTTCCCGCTCATACTGGATACCGCGCTCGTTACCTTACTGGCAATGGATTGGGCGCTATCCCCGGCCTCTATGGAAATATTGCTTTCATTGCCATTAACCCCGATCGTCAGGCTCTGTGCTGCAATGGCGGTTGTTCCCGGCAGAGCCATGCCAGGAAATGTAAGCGTTGCCCCCTTCATGATACCAATGTCTTTACCGCTGACACTATTGACATTGACGGTAATAATCTCATTGGCGTAGGCACCCACCTGAATGTTCTTGTCAACAAACGAACCATCCAGCAATTTCTGTCCGGCAAAGGTGGTGGACTCGGCAATCCGGTTCAGTTCCGCCCCCAGCTGTTTCAGCTCCCCGTTCAGGGCAATCCGGTCATCGCTGCTGTTGCTGTCACTGGCGGACTGTACTGCCAGGTCCCGCATCCGCTGGAGCAGAGACGCGGTTTCCGTCATGGCCCCTTCCGCCGTCTGGGCAATAGAGATGCCGTCATTGGCATTACGCACCGCCACACTCAGGCCATTAATCTGTGAACTCATCCGGTTACTGATCTGCATCCCGGCGGCATCGTCAGCGGCACTGTTGATGCGATAACCGGTCGAGAGCCTTTGCATCGCTGTATCAAGACCGTTCTGGGCCCGCTCCAGACTGATTTGGGCTTGCATTGATGGAATATTGGTGTTGATACTGATGGCCATAACAGCCTCCTAGAGATAATCAAATAACGACAGGTTCGCTACCTCAGAAAGCCCTTTAAGAGCGGCTTCATACTGTACTTTCTGCTGATTCAGATGGCTGATGGCACTGATATAATCCAGATCACCCAGCTGCCCTGCCTGTTCCTGAAAGTACAACCTGGCCTCGTGAAGGTCACTGCGAATACCATCCAGTGCTTTCATTCGGGTTCCCAGGGCGGCATGAACGCTGCCAGCCTGATTCTGTGCCTGATCAAGCTGTACCAGGTAACCGGCAAGCAGCGTTGACAGGTTGGCGGGTGGAGCCTGAAGTGTCTGCGCTATCTGACCGAGCATAAGGATTACATTAAAACCTGATCCACCGTCGTCCACAGTAAAGCACAAAGACTCAGCACTGTCCGTAGACGACATTGTTATATCGGAGGCGACTGTTATTTGCCGTATGTCGTTATTGTTATTAAAGACAAACGATTCATTGCCATCACTGGCCGTTGAAACCGTCACCGGCGGTGTGCTGGTCCGGGAACCGGCAAACAGGTAGTAACCTTCGGCATCACGGCTGTTCAGCAGCCCGATAATTGCGTTTCGCCACTGCACAACCTGCTGCCCGAGGGTGGCCAGGTCCACCGCTGCCAGCCCGGGGTTGTTGGCCTGCAGCACCAGCGCACGGATATCCTGCAGGTAGCCTGTGTAACTCTGCAACAGGGTATCTTCCATTTGAAACTGGGACGTCAGGGCAGTAATGGAATTCAGGTATTGGCCGGTCTGGCTGATCTCTCTGTTGACACTTTGCAGTTGCGTCCAGCTGCCCGGAGCCTTGGCTGGTTGGGTTATCTGTTTGCCCGTGGCCACCTGGTTCCAGCCTTCCAGCTGGTGCTGACTGATGTTCTGCAGATCCTGCAAAACCATGGCCTGCTGTTGTGCTGTACTTACCCGCATCGGTCTCACCGACAAACTGCCAGCAATTCATCAATAATCATCTGACTGGTTCGTAACAGACGTGCATTGGCCTGGTAGAACTGCTGGAATCGCAGCAGGTTAGCCGCTTCTTCATCCAGATTAACACCACTGAGACCCTCCCTCTCGGCAACCGCAGCCTGATATAAACTCTGACTGGTTTTCTTCTGTCGTACAGCGGAAGCCGTCTGGTTGGCAACAAACGACTGAAGTAAAATATTAGCTTCCAGTACATCAGGAGAGCTCGCAGAATCACCGTTTAAACAGCCTAGCAGTGCCAGCAGATTCCGGTTGTCGCCGGGTCCTGAGCCTTGTGCCGCAAACGCCAACTGCTCAGGGTCGTTAAGAACAATACGCAATTGTGTGGCTTCATGGCGCCAAGGTGTTAGCAGGAACTGATCATTGATAGCCGGTGTTCCTGTCAGGTGAATGGTAAGGCCATCAATGGTAAAAGGCGTCGCTGCCGTCAGGCTACCACTGAATGATTGCCCGTCCGACAGTCTGGTTACACGACATTGATCAGAAGCCGTAAATACCAGCTGGTATTCCGATGGCACCAGCTGGGAAATATCGCCGATTGCAACGGTCAATGCCTCCGTCCCCGAAACCGTTGCCGGCAGGACCCGCTGCTGCATAGCCGATGTTGAGTTGATATCCTGAAACAGAGGCCTACCTTTATCACCGGCCAGATCAACACCCAGCTCCAGCTGAGAGTTCACTTCCGAGGCCAGCACCACCGCCATCCGCCCCAGCTGATTGATGACGGGCATCAGCCCATCCCGATGGAGCTTTTGCAGCCCTGCCAACCGGCCCTGCTGCGGTGTGACCTGAACAGCGACGCCCGGGATATTGACCATCACATCGGGGTTCATTGGGTCAGCAGCGTCCGGGTTGATACTGAGGTCAAAATACTGCGTGCCAATGATCAGGGGAATCGCCCCCTGGCTGGATGGAATCACCAGGTTAACGGCATTATTACTGTTGCGATAAACCTCCACCGATACCTGTTCAGACAGCTGATTAATCAGGTTGTCCCGCTGGTCCAGCAGGTCCGCATAGTTGCCATCGCTGATTTTATGATTGGAGCCATTGCCTTCGATGATCTGTTTATTGAGATCAGCAATGGCCGCGCCCAGCCGATTGGCCTCGGTGATCACATTGCTGATCTGGCTGGTCTGTTGTTGCGAGATGACCTGCAGCTGCTGACCCAGGGTATGAAAACGGTCCACCAGTTGTCCGGCACTGCCCAGCCATTGTTGGCGCAGGGGCAGAGATTCTGGGCGTGTTTCCAGCCGTTGCAGGTTGCCGATAAAGCCATTGAGCACCCGGGTTAACCCGGTATCATCCCCGCCGAGCAACTGGTCCAGCTGAACCATGGGTACGGCAAAGCTGTCTGCCATTGACTGGCTGGCACTGGCGCGAAACACCTGGTCGTTAAGATAGTCGTTCGATACCTGTATCAGATAAAGCACTCTGACGCCACCCAGTTGGTTCAGCAAACCGCCCCAGTGGCTCTGCTGGGTAATCAATACGGGTTGACGCCGACTAAACCAGGGGGTTTCGGCATTGGCAATATTATGGGCGGTATTATTTAACAGAATATCGGCAGTATTTACCCCGCTAAGCCCGATATGGTTGACGGTCATGGCTGGTCACCGGACAGTTTTTCCGTCAGCCGGTCCGCCAGACACTGTGCCAGCAACGCTCCGGCAAGTTCGTTCTGGAACAGTGATGCTGTGCCGTTGTGCTCTTTGCCGGCGAACAGTCCTGAGGTTTTCTGCAGATGACGGGTCACTTCCCCCAGTAACACCCGCATAAAGTCGTTGGATGATGCTTCGCAATCACGGTTGCTGCCGGTGACCGGCCTGCTGGCCCCCGCATCAAGGGGGAGTATAGGGTGGGTGGGGTGGGATAGCGGCGTGAAAACCATGGCAAACCTCCGATTGGGAATTGTTCCTGAATAACTTCCTCTTTTTCGCCACGGAGGCACGGAGTCACAGAGGAAAAAGAAATTTCTTTTCTCCGTGTCTCCGTGTCTCCGTGGCAAGGTTTTTTCTTCACTGGATAAGATTGGAAATGAGGAAGTTATTTCAGGACAGTTCCTCACATGATCACCAGCTCACCCTCCATCGCCCCAGCTTCCTGGATAGCCTGGAGAATTGAGATCAGTTCATTGGGCGTCAGTCCGGCACTGTTCACCACATTAACAATATCGGACAGGCTGGTGGTGGCAGGGACAATAAACATGCCACCGGTTTTTTGTATGATGTCGACGGTGCTTTGCTCCTCGATTTGTGTGGTCCCAATGGAAAACGGGTTGGGCTGGATCACGCTGGGACGCTCCATGACTTTCACGGTGGTGGAACCATTGCTTACGGCTACCGGGCGAATGCGGACATCGGCACCAATAACGATGGTTCCGGTACGGGAATTGATCACGACGCGGGCCGGGGTGACGCCCTGGGGAACATCCAGAGTCTCCAGCATGGACAGAAACGTCACCCGGTTATTCCGTCCCTCGGGTACCGTGACTTCAATCTGGCTGCCATCTACTCCCCAGGCAATATGACTGCCAAAGTGATCATTGATAGCCTTGACCAGTAAACGGCTCTGGCTGTAATTCTGCTCCCTGAGATTTAATCGTACGACATTCGACGTTATTTCTGGAGGAATGATCGACTGTTCAATGGTGGCACCTCCCGGAATGCGTCCGACCGTCGTTGTATTGATACTGATCTGGGTGCCGGTAGCGCCCTGGGCAGACACTCCGCCAACAATCACTGAACCCTGGGCCAGGGCGTAGACCTGGCCATCAATACCCCGTAATGGTGACGCCAGAAGCACACCGCCACGGAGACTTTTGGCGTCACCAATCGAGGAAACCATCACATCAAGCGTGGTTCCCGGGCGGGCAAAGGTGGGCAGGTTGGCACTGATACTGACGGCAGCAACATTCTTCATCCGCGGATCACTCCCCGGGGGTAACTGAATACCAAACTGGCGCAGCATGTTGACCATGGACTGACTGGTAAAAACGGTTTGACGGGTCTGGTCGCCAGTACCCTGCAAACCAACCACCAGGCCATAGCCGATCAACTGGTTTTTGCGCACACCTTCTATATCGACCAGGTCCACCAGACGCACTGCCTGACTGATCGGCGAAAAAACAAGCGTCATCAATAACAGCCAGACCAGCCTGTTCAAAATGGAAACCAGCTGCTGTTCAGAATACGGGAGAGCCAGCCCTGGGTGTTGGCCTGGGCCAGGTCGCCCCGGCCGGTATAACTGATTTTTGCCTGGGCCAGACGCAGCGAGGAGACCTTGTTGTCCTGGGTAACGTCTTCAGGGCGCACCACACCGCTGACAAAGATGACTTCATCACCCTGATTCAGCCGGACCATTTTGCTGCCCTTAACCAACAGCGCACCACTGGGCAGCACTTTTTGCACGACCACGGTCACCGAGCCGGTTAAATGGTTTTGCTGGGAGGTCGATCCTTTGCCGCCAAAGTTCCGGTTGCTGCTGAGTTGTGTGTCCAGTCTCGAGTATTTGTTCCCGAATACCGTGGGGGGCGCTATGGTGGCACTGGCATTTTTGTCCAGGCTGGTATTGGCCTTTTTACTGGAGAAGGTCTTTTCCTGCAGCATCACGGTCAGAATATCGCCGGGGCGATAGGCTTTCAGATCATCAAACAGGCGCATACTGGTGGCATATGTATAAAGACTGCCCGGTGCCGGTGCCGGAGGGGGCTCCGGGGCACGGGTAAGCACGGGTTCAGTGTCTTCATCGTCGGCATTATTCAGGGGCTGGTTGTGTGGCAATACCACCTGACAGCCCGGCAACCCGATCACCAGCACAGCGATCAGCCAAATAAACGTCGATGTAACTGTTTTGCCCATAGGGTGCATCCGGTTTGAATTGTTCCTAACTGCTTTTCACCAGATATTCCTGGGAATTACTGGCCACATCGATGGCCCTGGCCTGCATTTCATAAGCCCGCTGAATCATGATCAGATTGACCAGCTCTTCCACCACATCGACATTGGAGGCCTCAAGGGAAAACTGCCGGATTTCACCAAGACCATTGGTGCCGGGAACGCCCTCCACAGGGGAACCGCTGGCAGCGGTTTCCAGATAGAAGTTATCGCCGATGGACTGCAGCCCCATGGGATTGATGAAATTAACCAGAGAGATCTGCCCCAGAACCTGAGCTTCCGGGCTACCGGGCATGGCAACGGATACCGTGCCATCCTGACCAATGGTGATGTTCCGGGCTTCCATCGGGATGGCGATCACCGGCTCTATCGGCTGGCCGGTGGCCACCACGATTTCACCTTCGCCATTGAGCTGCAACTGTCCGTTACGGGTATAAGCCATCTCTCCGGAAGGTAACTGAACCTGCACAAAGCCATCGCCGACAATAGCCAGATCCAGCGCATTACCGGTATTCTGGACATTGCCATTGGTAAATATTTTCTGGGTGGCGGTGATTCTGGCACCCGTACCCACCTGCAGGCCGCTGGGCAGTTCATCCCCACTGTTGGCCATTGCTCCGGCCTGTTTCAGGGTGGTATAAAACTGATCCGCAGCCACCACCCGTTCTTTTTTATAGCCATAGGTGCTGATATTACTGAGGTTCTGGGAAGCAGCCATCATTCTGGCATCCTGCAGGGTCAGGCCGCCCTGGTTTATCCACAGACTGTTCATGGTGATGCTCTCATTAACTAATCTCCTGAAGACGGAAGCGGTGATGAACTCGTTCTCACAAAGAGCGAGAGTGTGACAAAAGGTATAAAAGCGTTGAACCACAAAGACACTAAGGCACAAAGGAAGCCTTTTTTGTTTGCCGGGCGCAGCTCACGCAAACCCGAAAAAAACTTTGTGTCTTTGTGCCTTTGTGGTTCCCTAAAGACACTAAGGCACAAAGGAAGCCTTTTTTGTTTGCCAGGCGCAGCTCACGCAAACCCGAAAAAAACTTTGTGTCTTTGTGGTTCCCTTCTTTTTAAGGCTTTCAGCTACCAGCGCCGGGTCAGGTTCAGCAACTCATTGCCTCGCCCTGCCATCTGATCAAAGGCTGATAACATACGAACATGGAGATCCATGGTTTTTCCAGCTTCCACCACATTCAGGTACTCCGCCATCAGGTCAACATTGCTCTCTTCAAGCGCCCCGCTGACCATCTTAACCCGTGGATCAGGGACTGGCGCACTGCCATCCGCCAGCCTGAACAGGCCATTCGGGCTCCGAATCAGGTTGGCCTGGGGGGGATTGGCAAAGCGGATACGCCCCACCTCTTCAACGTCTTGACCACCGGCAGGAACGACACTGACAGACCCCTCACTGCCAATGGTCAGCTGACTGAATGCAGGAATGGTCAACGGCCCCGTCTGTCCCATGACGCGGGCACCATTGCCGGTCAACACCTCACCCGTTGCGGTCAGACTGAGCAAACCGTTTCGGGTCAGCCCTGCCTTTCCGCTGGCATCTTGCACCACTAACCATCCGGCACCGTCGATGGCAACATCCAGCTGGCGTCCTGTGGGTCTCAGAGAGCCGCTGGTAAAATTGGTGGCAGCCTGAAGGGAAAATGCGGGAGCCCGTTGTTGGGCCATTGCCGTCTGTGTCTGTGCCAGTTTTTGGGCAAATACCGAGTCGCCCCGGTAACCGGGCACCGACTGACCGGATAAATTACCCGCAAACACGGACAGGCTTTGCCAGACCCGTTCGGCACTGGCGGTGGTCATCTGCATTCCGGAAAACATGGCCAGGTGCCCGTCAGGTGAGATTGATCAGTGTTTGTGACAGGACATCTTCTGCCTGGAAAGCCTTGGCGCTTACCTGAAAGTTGCGCTGGGCGAGAATGACATCCGACAACCCGCTGGCCAGATCCACATTGGACTGTTCAACAAACCCCGCCCTGATAAGGCCCGCGCCATTAAGGCCCGATGGACTAAAGAGCGGAGTGCCGGATACCATAGACGACATCCAGGTATTATTCCCATTAACCACTAACCCGTTATCATTGGGAAAGGTAGCCAGTGCCACCTGACCAAGCAGGTATTGTTCACCATTGCTGTAGCTACCCTGCAGAAAACCGTTGTCGGCAAAACTGACCTGGTTAAGGCTGCCCGCCATTTGCCCGTCAACCACCAGGGGACGGAATGACGAATCAATGGCGAACTGGGTGATGCCGGAAAAGTCCATGGCCAGGGGCTGGAGAACGGCACCTGAGGGCAGCTCCGGTGGTGTCAGTGAAAACTGCGCATCGGCGGGTGTCGTCAACAGGCCTGAGCTGTTGAATGTCAGGTTTTCTGTCTGTTTGAGGGACTGCCCATCCACCTGAAATTCAAGCAGCCACTGACTGGTCTCGGTTTTGGTGAAATAGCTACCCAGCGTATGTTGTTCGCCAAGGCTATCGAAAATATTCAACGCTCCGTACCAGCTGAATGTCCTTGGGTCTGACGGGTTAAGGGCAACCGTCGTACGATTAATCACCGGTTCACTGGCATTGAGGTTAATGGTAGCTGATGCTTTGGTGGTTGCTTTGCCTGGCCGGTTAGCCTGAATGACCTGCAAGTCAACCAGTTTTGAGGTATCAACCGCACCCTGATTATTGACACCAAAGCCCCTGAGGCGGTAACCACTGGGGTTCACCAGATAATTCTCCTTATCCTGTGTAAACAGGCCTGCCCGGCTGAAGAGCTGCTCTCCATTATTGCCAAGGACAAAAAAGCCCTTGCCATCAATGCCCAGGTCAAAGGCATTACCCGATTGCGTCAACTGTCCCTGGGCAAACTCCTGCCGGGTTGCCAGCAGAGTGACCCCGGCCATATCCACCGATGCAGTTCCCGCCTGGGCATAGGCATCACCAAGAATCGCCCGGAACGACTTATAACCATTCGTTTCCGCATTGGTCAGGTTCTGGCTGGCTATTTCCAGCTGACTTTGGGCGGCATTCATGCCGGAGGTACTGATTGACATAGACGCTTACCTCACCGATGAGACAACAACAGTCAGCCTTATGGTCGGGTCACGGAATGAATGCTGGACAGTGCCACAGGCTCGATGGCCTCAAGCCTGATCTGTGGTGCCTGATCAGAGCTGTTGAAAACAATACTGTTTGCTTTACTGACCAGCTGCACAGGAACCACTTCACTATCACCATCCAGGGTGCTTTGCAGCCAGTACTGACCATGAGGCAGCGAGCCAAACAGTTGGTCCAGGCTTTTCTTTATGGAAGTACCCGGTGACTCATTATGACGCCCCTGATAATGGGCTTCTTTTACCGGGGTACCATTTTGATCGGTGAGCAAAAAATGCAACAAGTGCCCTGTACCTGGCGAAGGAAAGGCCAGGGCTAATTTATTCCCATCGCCATTGAATGAAAACTGGCGGGCATCAATAGCGACCTCCTGACCCAGCAGTGCCGTAGCGCTGGACAGTTGGGCCGTTGCAAACTGATCGCTCAACCGGCTGATACCGGCGTGGATATCTCTTAACTCTGATACGGAAGTCATGGCCGCCAGCTGATTCAGCAGATCACCGCTTTCCATCGGTTCAAGCGGGTTCTGGTGCTTAAGTTGAGTAATCAACAACGTCATAAAGTTTTTACTCAAGGCACTGGAACTGTCGGGAGAAGGCAACGACGAAGCGCTACCACCGATGAAGGGCACTTCGTGTTGAATGGATGAAATCATAGTGATACCCACTTAGTCAGAAAATACGATTTCATTTGGTTAACTACTTATGAACACCGATCAGCTCCAGTGCCTGGCCCTGCATGTGACGGGCGCTGGTGAACACCGAGACAGCCGCATCAAAAGAACGGGCTGCCGAAATCATGGTCGCCATTTCTTCAATCGTGCTGATATTCGGGTAAAACACTTCACCGTTGGCATTAGCCAGAGGATGGCCCGGCTGATAGCGCACCTGGGGAGGTGACTTATCTTTGATAATGCCCGCTACTTCAACGGTAAACGCCGGAATATTCTCTCTGGCAGCGGAGCCAGCATCTACGGTTCTGGCCTGAAGTAACGCTCGCCCCGGCCGCAGCACCTCAGCAGCAGACGCTGCTGCAACCTCATTGTAAGAGAGCGCCTCGGCCACCAGTGTCATACGGGTTGCCTGGGCGACCATGGCGTAACCAGACATAGCCTGAACCAACTGCAGACTCATAGGGTTCTCACTTCATCGAATTAACAATTTATGACGTCTATTCTCGGACAGCCTCCTAGGTAGTACATGGTTTCAATGGGTTTGATGTGTACAATCTCCGTTCACCCTGAGCGCCCTTCGACCCCGCTCAGGATGCACGGACGAAGGGTGCTTGGCACAATCTATCAGAGTCCGGAGTTTCCGCCTTTAGGCCCTATGGGTCCTTCGACAGGCTCAGGACGAACGGAGTGCGGAGGCACGTCAACCCGTCAAACTCATTGAAACCATACACTAGCGACCACTGATCACCTTATCCAGCATGCTCAGACGCTCCCGGATTAACGATATGCTGATATTGTACCCGGCCATCGACTGTGCAAGTTTTGCCTGCTCCAGTGCCAGAGATACATCGTTACCATTTTCCGAGGCAATACCGCCTGAATTTTTAAAGGCAATGGATAACTCAACATCCGCCAGTTGATTTGGGGTGATATGCCGTTTGTCTGAGACCGACAAATCCTGAGATAAACCATAAGCCGAATGGTAAGTGTTGAGGTTAGCCTCAAGTGCCCGGTATTGTGGTGTTTCAATATTAAAAATATTGCCTGACTGGATGGCAATCTGAGAGCTTCTGAGCTGTGCAACTCTTGGGTGTATACCCATGGCCGACTCAAATGAAATCAACATACAGGCTATCTATTCGTCTATATTAAGTCGTGTGTAAAGAGTAGTACGTTGTCGTAAAAAATGTATTTATTTGTCACATATTTTATTCTCCACAGGAAATTATCAATCAGTCGTCGTTTTGTTTTATCCCTGTGTCTGTGCTTGCTCAATATTCCCAATATTGCAAACGCCCATACAGTGTCATGTACGGATACCAGCCCGCAGTCAGATCAATCAGATAAGAGTTCTGATCAAAGGGTTCAGGGGGAGGTCATCAGTCAACTCTGTGAGCATTCGCGCTTATTGGCTAAACGTTTTAACGGCCGTAATCCCCGGGTGGTTTTGCTGCATAAAGAACGCTGGCAGCAATTGCCAGACTGTCCGGTAACACCGGATATCCGCTTCTCTGCCATGGCTCAGAACGGTAAACTGCCATTATTGATCAGCTGTCCTGATCATCTCGGCACCTTCCCGGAACACCGCTGGAAACAACGGCTGGCGGTCAGAGTGGATTTTGACGTATCGGTATTGCTTGCCGACAGGGATCTGAACCGGGGCGAGGCGTTGTCGGGGCCAGGACAGCCGAGGCTGAAAACATCAAAAGTTCGTTTGAGTTCCCTGAAACCGAATGTATTTCAGGATAATCCTTCCGGATACATCGCTACCCGAAAGATTGGTGCTGGCACTGTGATTACCACCGATATGGTAAAAAGGGCCACTGCTATCCGTCGGGGGCAGCATTTAACCATTGTTGTTCAATCAGAAAATATCGAATTAATTACCACCGGTGTCGCCATGGAAAGCGGCCATATTGGTGATATTATCCTGGTTCAGAAAGAAAATGGCAGACCGTTCAAATGCCGGGTGATCAATGAAGGTGAGGTACGCCCGGTTGAAGGGGAGAGGCGGTCATAATGTCCGATGATGAGTCTCAAGACGATGGGGGCCAAAAAGAGAGTTCGCAACTTCATCAGTTACTGCAAAATCTGGAGAGGCTGTTGAGCCTTCAGGCCCGGGCAATAACCCGAAAAAATATTGAGTCAGTGGTGCACTTATCAGGGGAATGTGCTGATATTTGCCAGCAGTTAGAACCCATCTTATTAGCATCACGTCAGGATAAAATAACAAGTGACAGTCCTGTTCAGGTGCTTGAAACAGAGCGATTGATCCGGTCGTGCCGGGCACTGCAACAGAGTAATAGCCATCAACTGGCGAGACTGGCCGATTATTGCAATACGTTTATAGAGTTGCTCCGTGGGCCGCCCTTATCCTACGGTAAAAATGCGACTGTCAGATATCAGTCCAGTCGTAATACTTTGTGCAAATTGTAAAATAAAAAAGAACACCAAAAGATTTTAAAGCCACAACAATCAAATATTTCGTCCTTTTGCTGATAAAAGTGTATTCAGAGGTCTCTGGCGATTTCACCATTTGGCTCGAACAGGGTTTAAATCGACATAGGCCATAAGCAGAGCCGCTTCGTCGAGCAGCGCCTGGCTTTTGTAACGTCCTTCCCGGAACGTAACCGCCAAAATAACCCACGTCCTACCCCGCTGAGATTTGATCGTGGATCATAAAACCTCTGATTGCATGGAGGCTCCGATGACCACCCAGAAATCACTAAAGAACAATGGCTGCAACGGATCGAAGCCTGGCACGACTCCGGGCTTAGCCAAAAAGCCTGGTGCCGACAAAATGGCGTCAGACCATCACAGCTTGGTTATTGGAAAAAGAAGCTGTGTGCAGGCATCTCAAGAATAAGCCGATCCGGCGGGGTTGGCTATTACGCTGGTTAAATTAGCGTTTACGTTCTATTGTTGTCATCCCCAGACGATTCTCCAATTGGAAACAGGTAATCCCCGAAGAAATCATGCAGTCACCTTCCTCCTCAGTAACCGCAGACACGGCATCCCCGTTAACATCCACTGAAGCCGGAAGGCACCAGCCAGCAAACAGCCGAAAACAAGAAAGAAAGCGATCCATGTCAGGTTACCAGGTGGAACAGACAACAACGGGCACTGGAACATTTCCACCGCATCAACTGCAATCTGAATCCGGGCCCATCCCATCCATAAAGCGCAGGCGTGTTACTGACAACAGCAGGAGTATTGTGTGTTCTGCAACTTCGCTACCTGCTAATCCGGAGCCAATGGAGACCGAACCGGCCATGCCTGCTGACGCAGCTTCCAGGCTTCCG
>NZ_PJPV01000219.1 GCF_002864045.1 Endozoicomonas acroporae | reverse complement strand
ACCATTCCTGGTGTTGAAATCACCACCCACGTAATGAGACGGTCCCTGAACTTCAATCACCATGTTGTGATCTGGCAGTAGCAGGTCAACCGGAGATAACGAATTCAGACTCTTTTCTTCTTCAATCCTCAAAGATGGAATGCATGATTGGAGTTGATTGCGGAAGTCGGATTGACGTTTTGAAACGATCGCATGGTAATGGGGGACGAACGGACACGGTCTCCCAAGCCAACTTGCGGCCATCGCAATGGTGTGTTGATCCTCTTCATTGTCCGGGGATGTATTTTTCAGGCGGGTAAACAGGTCATCCATGTGCTTTTCCAGCACGTTACCTTTATTGGTATTGGGAACCAGAGATAACCTGGCACAGCAGACCATTACTCCCCAAAGGGACATCAATATCGCTTGCTGAGAGAACTGAGGGTTGCCACTGATTTGGTCGACAAGCGTTTTGAACGTGGAGGTTAACACGTCCAGCTCAATGAGTTCGCCCAGTTTCGCCATGGCCCACAGCAGGTTGGCGATTTCCTGTGGTTTAAAGTTAGCTTTCTCTGGGTTCACTTGTGGCAACAGCACGGCCACGGCCTCTTGGAGCTGCGGTGTCCGCTCCTGCCCGTTGTCCACCAGTTTCGCCGTGGCCCATAGCAGGTTCGCGATTTCCTGTGGGTTAAAGTTAGCTTTCTGTGCGTTCACGTCGAGCAATAGGCTGGCCACGGCCTCATTGAGCCCCGGTGTCC
>NZ_PJPV01000218.1 GCF_002864045.1 Endozoicomonas acroporae | reverse complement strand
GGCATTCCTTCCCGGCATGTGAAAACGGATCTTGAGTCACGATAGGAGGAAGGCAATTACTGGCTGTTTGTTTTCTTCCTCTTTGCCGGTTTACCGGTTTGCTCCTCTGAATGTTCTTCGGCAGTTAAGTAACCATGATCTGAGGGTTGCCTGCCTTTATCAGCAGTAACGTATGCCGCATCTGCCCGCCTTCTTTTAAGTGATACAGAGCCATGCTCCTGTGGTTGGAAGCCTATCCTGGTCTTTATTTGATCAATGTATGGTTTCATTAAATCCTGATTGCAAAGCCTGTTAACCGGAATTTCAATGACCTCAAATCCTGCTTTTTGCAACAGTGCGATTTTCAGCAGAGTCGCACCATTTCTGGTTTTGAAATCACCACCTACGTAATGAGAGGGACCCTGAACTTCAATCACCATGTTGTGATCTGGCAGTAGCAGGTCAACCGGAGGTAATGAGTTCAGGCTCTTTTCTTCTTCAATCTGCAAAGATGGAATAGATGATTTGAGTTGATCACGGAAGTCGACCTGGGTTTTTGAAATGTTTGTCTGGTAATGGTGAACGACCGGACAGGCTCTGCCAAGCCAACTTGCGGCCATGATCATGATGGATTGATCCTCTTCATTATCTGGCGATGTATTTTCCAGGCGAGTCAACAGGTCATCCATGTGCTTTTCAAACACGTTATTTTTATGGGCATTGGAGTCCAGAGCCAACCTGGCACAGCATACCATGACTCCCCAGAGAGACATCAGTATCTCTTGCTGAGAGAACTGAGTGTTTTCACTGATTCTGTAGACAAGAGATTTGAACGTGGATGTAAACACGTTCAGCTCAATGAGCTCACCCAGATTCGCCGTGGCCCACAGCAGGTTGGCAATTTCCTGTGGTTTTACATTAGCTTTCTGTGCGTTCACGAGGGACAACAGCGATGCCACGGCCTCGTTGAACTCTGGTGTCTGCTCCTGCCCGTTCTTCACCAGTTTCGCCATGGCCCACAGCAGGTTGGCAATATGCTGGGGAATAAATTGGTCTTTCTGTACGTTCACGTGGGGCAACAGTGCGGTCAGAGCATCTTTGAACTCTGGTGTTTTCTCTAGCCCGCTGTCCACCAGCTTCGCCATGGCCCACAGCAGGTTGGCGATATGCTGAGGAATGAATTGGTCTTTCTGTGCGTTCACGTGGGGCAACAGTGCGGCCACTGCATCGTTGAGCCCTGCTGTCCACTCCTGCCCGTTGTCCACCAGTTTCGCCATGGCCCCGTGTAGGTTGGCGATTGTAGAT
>NZ_PJPV01000217.1 GCF_002864045.1 Endozoicomonas acroporae | reverse complement strand
TAGCTATGTGACCGGAGTTGTAACGCCGCAGAGTAACTGCCCACTTAGTCAGAAAATACGATTTCATTTGGTTAACTACTTATAAACGTTTCAACAAAATGAACTTCTGAACAAAACAGAAGTCTGCTTTTTATATTTTCATGAATTAATGAAATGTAATTATGGATAGAAGTTCTGCTGGTGCCAGTGGTCAATACGCAAGATCAGATAATGATTACAACCAACCGAATAACCATGCCGCTTCTTCAAGGCGTGTGCAATATAGACATGGTACAGTCAGACAGTGGGATAATACCCCACGCACTACCCCAGGGCGTAATAAATTTTACCGTTCTTCTGACGCATGCCCTTCTCAACATCTACAGCGCCGTTCAGTAAGCCTTACTCAAGATTTTAATGCGCTCATCAAACAGGAAATAATGGATGATCTGCTGAGCAAATCTTATCGTTTCGGACATCACTATGATGGGAGAAATCACGGTCAATATGCCAGTTCAATTAAAAAATACACATCAGCTGCTAAAAGACCGTTAAATCGAGCGGAACAAAGCCAGCTGATGCGTTTGCTGCAAAATTTCACAGCAACGCGGAGCTGGAATTGGCGAAGCCTGACGACAACACTGCACTCATTTACTTCAGCGGGTGTTTTTACCCCTCATAAACCCTTGGATGAGCGTGTTAAGATTACTCAAACTGCCTTATTGTCAACACTACTTGATGCCATAATATTTAACTGCAACCAAAAACCTGAAGCCAGGGATATTGATGCCCGGGGAATCGCCAACCTGCTGTGGGCCATGGCGAAACTGGTGGATAACGGGCTGGAGCAGACACCAGAGTTCAATGAGGCCGTGGCCGCACTGTTGCCCCACGTAAACGCACTGAAAGCTAACTTTAAACCACAAGGTATAGCCAACCTGCTGTGGTCGATGGCGAAACTGGTGGACAACGGGCAAGATCGGACACCAGTACTCAAAAAGGCCGTGACCACGCTGTTGCACCGGGTGAACGCACAGAATGCAGGCTTTAACCTACAGGAAACCACCAACCTGCTATGGGCTATGGCGAAACTGGTTGATAAGGGGCTGGAGCGGACACCAGCGCTCAACGGGGCCGTGGCCGCGCTGTTGCCCCTCGTCAACGAACAGAACAACCCATTTATTCCTCAGCATATCGTCAATCTGCTGTGGGCCATAGCGAAACTGGTGGACAACGGGCAGGAGCAGACACCAAAACTTAAAAAGGCCGTGGCCGCGCTGTTGCCCCTCGTCAACGAACAGAACAACCCATTTATTCCTCAGCATATCGTCAATCTGCTGTGGGCCATAGCGAAACTGGTGGACAACGGGCAGGAGCAGACACCAAAACTTAAAGAGGCCGTGGCCGCGCTGTTGCCCCTCGTGAACGAACAGAACAACCAATTTATTCCTCAGCATATCGTCAATCTGCTGTGGGCCATGGCGAAACTGGTGGACAACGGGCAGGAGCAGACACCAAAACTTAAGGAGGCCGTAGCCGCGCTGTTGCCCCTCGTGAACGAAAAGAAAAACCAATTTATTCCTCAGCATATCGCCAACCTGCTGTGGGCCATGGCGAAACTGGTGGACAAAGGGGAGTGGACATCAGAGTTCAAAGAGGCCGTAGCCGCGCTGTTGCCCCTCGTGAACGAAAAGAAAAACCAATTTATTCCTCAGCATATCGCCAGTCTGCTGTGGGCCATGGCGAAACTGGTGGACAACGGGGGGGGGACATCAGAGTTCAACGAGGCCGTGGCCGCGCTGTTGCCCCACGTGAACGCACCGAAAGCTAACTTTAAACCACAGGAAATCGCCAACCTGCTGTGGGCCATGGCGAAACTGGTGGACAACGGGCTGGAGCAGACACCAGTGTTCAACGAGGCCGTGGCCGTACTTTTGTCCTATGTGAACACACAGAAAGACCTATTTAATGCTCAGGGTATCGCCAACCTGCTCTGGGCCATGGCAAAACTGGTGGACAACGGGCAGAAGCGGACACCAGGGCTCAATGAGGCCGTGGCCAGACTATTGCCCGACATGAACGCACAAAAAGCTAACTTTAAACCACAGGAAATCGCCAACATGCTGTGGGCCATGGCGAAGCTGGTGGACAACGGGCAGGAGTGGATACCTGGGCCCAAAGAGGCCGTGACCACGCTGTTGCCCTTCGTGATAGCACCGAAAGCCAACTTTAAACCACAGGAAATCGCCAACATGCTATGGGCCTCGGCGAAACTGTTGGACAACGGGCAGGAGCGGACACCGCAGTTCAAAAAGGCCGTGGTCGTGCTGTTGCAACAAGTGAAAACAGAGAAAGCTAACTTTAAACCACAGGAAATCGCCATCCTGTTGTGGGCCATGGTGAAACTGGTGGACAACGGGGAGTGGACATCAGAGTTCAACGAGGCCGTGGTCACGCTGCTGCCCTTCGTGATAGCACCGAAAGCCAACTTTAATTCACAGGAAATCGCCAATCTGCTGTGGGCCATGGCGAAACTGGGCGAACTCATTGAGCTGGACTTGGCAACCTCCACGTTCAAATCGCTTGTCGAGGGAATCAATGGCAACCCCCAGTTCTCTCAGCAAGCGATATTGATGTCCCTTTGGGGAGTAATGGTATGCTGTGCCAGGTTATCTCTGGTTCCCAATACCAGTAAAAGTAACGTGCTGGAAAAGCGCATGGATGACCTGTTTAACCGTCTGGAAAATACATTCCCGGACAATGAAGAGGATCAACGTACCATTGCCCTGGCTGCAAGTTGGCTTGGCAGAGCGTGTCCGGTCGTCCCCCATTACCAGACAATTGTTTCAAAACGTCAATCCGACTTCTGCGATCAACTCCAATCATGCATTCCATCATTGAGGATTGAAGAAGAAAAGAGTCTGAATTCATTACCTCCGGTTGACCTGCTACTGCCAGATCACAACATGGTGATTGAAGTTCAGGGACCGTCTCATTACGTGGGTGGTGATTTCAAAACCAGGAATGGTTCGACTCTGATTAAAATCGCACTGTTGCAAAAAGCAGGATTTGAGGTCATTGAAATTCCGGTTAACAGGCTTTGGAATCAGGATTTAATGAAACCATACATTGATCAAATAAAGACCAGGATAGGCTTCCCGCCACAGGGGCATGGCTCTGTATCACTTAGAAGAAGTTGGGCAGATGCGGCATACGTTACTGCTGATAAAGGCAGGCAACCCACAGAGCACGTTTACTTAACTGCCGAAAAACATTCAGAGGAGCAAACCAGTAAACCGGCAAAGAGGAAGAAAACAAACAGCCAGTAATTGCCTTCCTCCTATCATGACTCTAGATCCGTTTTCACATGCCGGGAAGGAATGCCAGTGTTGAACACCTGTTGCCCCGGATGATTGGAAAATAACGGGTTGATGGCATCAGGAGTAGATGTGTTTCCCCAACCGTTTACGTTGATAGACGTTGCAGCAAAATGAACTTTTGAACAAAACAACAGTCTGCTTTTTATATTTTCATGAATTAATGAAATATAATTATGGATAAAAGCTCTGCTGGTATCAGTGGTCAATACACAAGATCAAATAATGCTTACAACCAACCCAATAACCATGCCGCTTCTTCAAGGCGCGGACGATATAGACATACCACAGTCAGACAATGGGATCCTCCCCCCCGCACAGCCCCAAGGCGTAATGAATTTTACCAATCTTCTAGCGCATACTCTTCTCAATATCTACTGCGCCGTTCAGTAAACCCTCCTCAGGATTTTAATAGCCTCATCAAACAGGAAATAATGGATGATCTGATGAGTAAATCGGGTCGTTTCGGTCATCGCTATGATGGGAGACATCACGGTCGATATGCCAGTTCCATTAAAAAATACACATCAGCTGCTAAAAGACCGTTAAATCAAGCGGAACAAAGCCAGCTGATGCGTTTACTGCAAAATTTCACAGCAACGCGGAGCTGGAATTGGCGAAGCCTGACGACAACACTGCACTCATTTACTTCAGCGGGCGTTTTTACCCCCTATAACTCCACAGATGAGCGTGTTAAGCATACTCAAGTTGCCTTATTGTCAACGCTACTTGATGCAATCATATTCAAGTGCAGCCAAAAACCTCACACCAGGGATATTGATGCCCAGGGTGTCGTCAACCTGCTGTGGGCCATGGCGAAACTGGTAGACAGCGGGCAGGAGCAAAAAACAGGGCTCAACGAAGCTGTGGCCGCACTGCTGCCCCACATGAACACACAAAAAGACCAATTTAATGCCCAGGGTGTCGCCAACCTGCTGTGGGCCATGGCGAAACTGGTGGACAAGGGCCTGGAGCGGACACCGGTGTTCAATGAGGCCGTGGCCAGGCTATTGCCCGACGTGAACGCACAGAAAGATAACTTTAAACCACAGGAAATTTCCAACCTGCTGTGGGCCATGGCCAAACTGGTGGACAACGGGCATGAGCGGACACCAAAACTTAAAGAGGCCGTGGCCGTGCTGTTGCCCCTCGTGAATGCACAGAAAAACCAATTTATTCCTCAGCATATTGCCAACCTGCTGTGGGCCATGGCGAAATGGTGGACACGGCAGGAG
>NZ_PJPV01000216.1 GCF_002864045.1 Endozoicomonas acroporae | reverse complement strand
ATAATTACCCTTGGTTGTGACATGGCAGTTCACTGCCGTGGTGTGGTCAACCTTTCCTCCAGCTTTAACCTCCCCCCCCCCGATACCGGCGGATGCTTCCTTACCCTTGGTTATGACATTGCTGTTCACCGCCATGATGTTGGTAACCTTTCCTTTAACCTGCCCCCCCCCGATGCCGACGTGTGCACTGTCACTCAAGCTGACAATATGAACATTTTCCGCCCAGATATTACTGACTGTGCCAGATTTCTCAACAACACAGGCTGCTAACCCGGTCACCTTCGTGGAATTTTTTATATTGGCACGAGTAAACTTAAGGTCACTGATGTTGCCTTTCAGAGTGTTAACAAAACAGTCAAACAGGCCGCTGATGGTATAGCACTGCCCATCGTACTCCCCGGTGAATGTGCCAATGGGTATATGGCTTTCATTGACATTAATATTCGCTGTCTGTTGATAGATACCGTCCTCTGGAAAGCCGGAATCTCTTTGACCAATCTTGAGCAGGGTTTCTGTATCATTAATAAAATAAATCGTTTTCGAATTCGCATACTGAAAAGAGCTGGCCAGCGTGC
>NZ_PJPV01000215.1 GCF_002864045.1 Endozoicomonas acroporae | reverse complement strand
GGCTGTTCACCACCGTGGTGTTGGCAACCGTTCTGTAAACCTCCCCCCCCCGATGCCGGCTTGTGCATCGTCACCCGAGGTTGTGACACGGCTGTTCACCGCCGTGGTGTTGGCAACCGTTCCTCGAACAGCCCCACCCCCGATGCCACCGTCTGAACCATAACCCGAGGTTGTGACATGACTGTAAACCGCCGTGGTGTTGTCAACCGTTCCTTCAACCCACCCACCCCCGATGCCGGCTTGTGCATCGTCACCCGAGGTTGTGACACGGCTGTTCACCGCCGTGGTGTTGGCAACCTTTCCTTTAACCCTCCCACCCCCGATGCCGGCGTCTGCACCCACGGTTTCGACCGTGCTGTCCACCGCCATGATGTTGGCAACCATTCCTCCACGTTCAACAACACAGGCTGCTAATCCGGTCGTCTTCCGGGAAGTTATATTGGCACCAGTAAAGTGAAGGTTCCTGATGCTGCCTTGCAGAGTGTCAACAAAACAGTCAGACAGGCCGCTGATGGTACGGCACTGCCCATCGTACTCCCCGGTGAATGGATGGGTATCATTGCCAATGGATTGATGGTCTTTAGTGACAACAATATCCGCTGTCTGTTGATAGGTATCGTGCAGTTGATATTCGCGATCTCGACCAATCTTGCCCAGGTCTTCTGCATTAGTAATATTAATCATTTTCGAATTCGCATACTGAAAAGAGCTGGCCAGCGTGCCAAGGGCAAGTAGCCCTTTGGTTCCCTCACTCCCTTGATAGCGGGCCGTGGATGGCTGTTGAAGGGGTACGTCTTTCGAGCCGGGTTCTTTTTCCTGAGCCTCTTCCCGGGTTTCTTTTGATGTCTGTGGTAATTCCGGTTTTGCATCCGGCCCGGGCAAACCGCTTCCGGACCAGGCATTGGCCATATCTTTCACTATAAAAAGGATGGAACTCGGCGGCAGGATAGCTACTGTGGCCAGTCGCACAAGATCTTCCACTGCTTTGCGGGAATTGAAACTGAGGCAAGGATCTTCCGTTGGAATCAATGATGTCGCAAATGCTTTACAAACAGCAACGCCATGGCCGAGCCAGGAACGTTCGATGCCATTCCCTGACCATTGGGAAGCACTGTCGCAAATGGGTTGCTGAGTGGGCTGCTGAATGGGTTGCTGAATCATAAACAGGGCTCTTGATGTTGTATTGCATAACAGTACATTAGAACTGTGCACAAAAAATTACCGGGCACTCTCTTCGAACATGCGGTGTCGTAAAAGTTTCCGATTCATTTTTTTATTTAAGGGTACGCGTTGCAGGCGTCGTGTTATTTTTATAAATGAATGGTGGTATATATTTGAAAAAACCCGGAACAGGCGCTTCCATACCTACTCAGTAGCTACTTTGAACTGGTTGACTGGTCTGTCCGAATTGTCCGAAAAGGCAAACGTGGTCATATAACTAACGATGTACCACCTATCTTGGAGCGCTTGGGTATTGACCCAAAAGAATGGCTGGAGACTATGCGCTGGAATAATCGTTTTCACCGCGCAGTCGGCAAGCTGGCTTCACTGAAGGCTTATGCAGAAAGCACCGGAAAATGCTGGGTTCATGGGATGTCTGTGAGCGGTGCTCTCTACCCTGCCCAGGGCGGTTGCACCTAGTGTACGATAGTTTATATTTT
>NZ_PJPV01000214.1 GCF_002864045.1 Endozoicomonas acroporae | reverse complement strand
CTATCTAACTTTGACGCGGCAATGGAAGCTCTGGATCGTCTTCGCGAATTGGGACATGCAGAACTTGAACTGCTGGAACCCCACCGAAGCCGAATGACTTATGTTGAATTAAGCACTGCTATCTGCAAAATGAGCTACGCAGTGGATTCAGAAACACGGAAAGAATGGAATGAAGCCAGCGAGAAAAGGAGAAGAGACCCACTTGGGCTTGATGAAATAGTGGAATGGGATTTGGATTCATTGGCGACAGAGTCAGAACTAGTCAACAACGATGACTGGATGGAAGAGTTCCTACAAGGGCTGTGATATGCATTCACACGTTGCAGGTGAAAAACACCTTCTATAACCCGTATTCCAGAGGATGACACCAGTTCTTTAAAGGTGAACCCCAAGGTTCTCGCAAGCTTCTCATGTGCAAGGCTTGCATCTGAGTCAGTTTGAAAGCTCATTATTTTTTGTTTTATCCGATTCTCTTTTTAAGGCAGTTGCTTGCTTGGCAGCAATTCTTGCTCGTTCTCTATCACCGGTATTTTTGAAAACGTGATAATAAGCCTTCTGGTAAACCTTATGGTATGCCCTCAGGCAAGCCTTCCGTTTCTCGGAATTCTCATAAGCCCATCGGACAGCCTTCCCTTTTTCGGACTTATTGTAAGTCTTATTGTTAATCTTCTGGGCAGCCCTCCGCTTTTCGGACTGGTCGTAAGCCTTTCGGGTAGCCTTCCCTCTCTCGGAATGTGCATAAGCCTTTTGGGAAGCCTTCCGCTTTTCGGACTGGTCATAAGTCTTTTGGGTAGCCTTCCCTCTCTCGGAATGTGCATAAGCTTTCTGGGTAGCCTTCCGTTTTTCGGACCGTGGTTGAGTTTGCCGACACACCCGTCCTTTATCGGGCTCATGGTAAGCTTTTCGGGTAGCCTCCCGTTTTTCGGACTGGGCATAAGCCTTCTGGTACGTCTTATCATGAGATATGGTCAGAGATTCACCAGAGCCGGAAGTAGAAGCTTTAACGTTCGACTCATTTACGGCAGTGTCTTTCAGTGTTGAAGCAGGTGCAGTGTGATTAGCATTGATAGAATATAAGTAAGCATTCGCTTCATCCCCCATACTCCAAACCCGATCAATTCTTATTTCAGGTTGAACGGTAAGGATTTTAGTATTTTGGTCGGCTTGCCGGTATGCTCCGGGTCTATGTGATAAGTCTATCGGTTCGCCTTGTTCAGATTCTTGAGAATAAATAGCACTGGCTGGCACTTGTTTAAAATGAGCACCCCTGACCGGGTTATTAAAGCTTGCACCACATGGAATCGAAGTATCCAAATACCTGACAGGTGCAGTTTGTTCAACCGGCAGCCCAAACGCTAAACCTCTTTGCTGCGGCCAGCCATACAAAACCAATCCATTGTTCGACATAACAGATTCGTACGCTTTTTGAAACTCCAAACACAGAAAGTGGGAGTTAAAATATGGATCAGTCATTGAATAATTGAATAATTGAATAATTGAATAATTGAATAATTGAATAATTGAATAATTGAATCAAAAGCTAGGACTGTTCTTTCTTGTAAAAGTTCCTCCATACCATGAACCGCCCAGGGTTAATGTCAACCCGGCAGAAAGAAATGCCATAGATATTAGCAATGATGATGTAAAGCTTTTGGCAAGCCAGCGCACGGCTGACGAGGAAGACGGTGGTCACCCTTGCTGGCCATGCCAATGCAGCCATGCGTCAGGACCACCAACAGGGAATAGTTAAAGGCTGTACAGCTTCGCCAGGTACTCAGCCACCGCGTGGTCATCACAATGACCAATACGCTCAAGCCCCGGCAGACTGTTCACCAGCGATGGGTCCGCATTACCCATCACCACACCTTTGCCGACGCTGGACAGCATCTCAAAGTCATTCATACCATCACCAAAAGCGATGGCATCCTGCAGACCATAGCCTTTCAGCTTCAGCACCTCTTCCAGTGCTGTCCCCTTGCAAACGCCCGGTGCCATAATTTCAAAACACTCCGGCAGAGAGTAGGTCATATAAAACTGATCACCGTAAAGTTCACGGGCCCGGTCAGATAGTGGCAATAAGTCAGCGTGGGATTCCGCGACAAAAAAGATCTTCTGGATGGCACTGGTTTCAACCGCATCAAAATCAGCCAAATGATAGGTAAAGCCGCTAGCCTTGCTGAACCCATGGAGGTCCTTATGCTCAACCTCAACCCGCCACTGCTCTCCCTGATAAACGCTGGTATGAACCTTATCTGCAAAGGGTTTTCGCAGGGACAATAATGGCTGCACAAATTCGGGGTTAATATCGTGCTGAACAATCATTTCGCCCTTCGGATTATGAACTCTGGCACCATTGCTGGTAATCAGATACATATCCACGCCAAGCTGTGATCTTATTCTTTCAACATCCTGAAAGTGGCGGCCAGTAGCAAAAATAAATTTGATACCTTTCTCACTCAGGTGCCGAATCACGTCACGGGTTCTGGGAGAAAGTTCATGCTGTTTGGTGAGCAGAGTTCCATCAAGATCAGATACAACCACTGGATACATATAAATACCTCTATGCAAATCCTATTGCAGAAAACAGAGGAAGAGTATCCTGAGGAAGCAGGCAGTCCCTTCCCTTGAAAAAAATACCTGCTAACGTAAGGCCAGGTGGAAAATCGTTCAATCCGTAGTTTTCTCAATCAGGAAAACGCCAGCTCCCCATCCTGCACTGCCACGTTAATGGTATCACCTGGTTTATATCGGCCAGATAGAATAGCTTCAGCCAGCGGGTTTTCTATGCTCCGTTGAATAGCCCGCTTCAACGGCCGGGCACCATAAACCGGATCAAAACCGACTTCTGCCAGCTGATCCATTGCCTCATCAGAAAGCGCCAGCCGTAGATTATTGTCCGCCAGCCTGCGATCCAGGTTAGCCAACTGTATGCTGGCGATAGATTTGATCTGGCTGGCACCCAGCGGATGGAATACCACTACCTCATCAATCCGGTTAACAAACTCTGGCCGGAAGTGCGTGCCTACCACTTCAATCAGGGTACTTTTCAGCTGTTCAAAATCGGTTTCACCGGTCTCTTTGTTCTGGAATGTCTGAATAAGGTCAGACCCCAGGTTTGATGTCATGACAATAACGGAATTTTTAAAGTCTACCGTTCTCCCCTGACCATCGGTCAGACGACCATCTTCCAATACCTGCAGAAGAATATTAAAAACATCCGGATGCGCCTTCTCAACTTCATCCATCAACACCAGAGAGTAGGGCTTACGACGTACGGCTTCGGTCAGGTAGCCACCTTCCTCATAACCTACATACCCCGGAGGCGCACCTAACAGGCGGGAAACCGAGTGTTTCTCCATAAACTCTGACATGTCGATACGGACGATGGCATCTTCCGTATCAAACAGAAATTCAGCCAGCGCCTTACACAGTTCGGTCTTACCAACACCGGTTGGGCCAAGGAACATAAAGGAGCCGTTAGGGCGGTTGGGGTCCGCTAACCCGGCCCGGGAGCGCCGCACCGCATTAGCAACCGCAATCACTGCCTCATCCTGGCCAACCACCCGTTTATGGAGCGCATCCTCCATACGCAGCAACTTCTCTTTCTCGCCTTCCAACATCTTGGCAACCGGAATGCCTGTCCATTTGGACACCACTTCAGCAATCTCTTCTTCCGTGACCCGGTTTCTCAAAAGCTGATGCTCGCCGGTTTCCAGGGCATCCGCCTGGGCCAGCTGTTTATCCAGTTCCGGCAGGGTGCCATACTGAATTTCGGACATTTTGGTTAAATCTCCTGCCCGTCTGGCGGCTTCCAGCTCAATCAACAGTTTTTCTTTTGCTTCACGCAGCTTCTGCCCCCCTTGCAACTGGGCTTTTTCTGCTTTCCAGACATCTTCCAGGTCGGAATACTCGCGCTCCAGTTCACCAACCTGCTCATTCAGCCTGGCCAGACGTTCCCTGGACGCTTCATCATCTTCTTTCTTCAGGGCTTCCTGTTCTATTTTGAGTTGAATCAGGCGACGTTCCAGTCGATCCATGGCTTCCGGCTTGGAGTCCATTTCCATCCGAATACGGCTGGCGGACTCATCAATCAGATCAATCGCCTTATCCGGCAGTTGTCGATCAGTGATATAACGCTGGGACAGTTTGACCGCGGCAATGATGGCCGGATCAGTAATATCAACTCCGTGATGCGCCTCATAACGTTCCTTCAGGCCACGGAGAATGGCGATGGCATCCTCTTCCGTGGGCTCATCCACCAGCACCTTCTGGAAACGCCTTTCAAGGGCTGCGTCTTTCTCAATATATTGTCTGTACTCATCGAGGGTCGTGGCACCGACACAATGCAACTCGCCCCTGGCCAGCGCAGGTTTCAGCATGTTCCCGGCGTCCATGGCACCATCCGCTTTACCGGCACCCACCATGGTATGTATTTCATCAATAAACAGGATGATCTGACCTTCCTGTTTGGCCAGGTCATTCAGCACCGACTTCAGCCGCTCTTCAAACTCTCCCCGGAACTTGGCACCAGCGATCAATGCACCCATATCCAGTGATAGCAGTCTTTTTCCTTTCAGACCTTCCGGCACTTCACCATTGACGATACGCTGGGCCAGTCCTTCAACAATGGCGGTTTTACCGACGCCCGGCTCTCCAATAATCACCGGATTGTTTTTGGTTCTTCGCTGCAGAACCTGGATCGTCCGCCGGATTTCATCATCCCGCCCAATGACCGGATCCAGCTTACCCTCTTCTGCACGCTCGGTCAGATCAATGGTGTATTTGCCCAGGGAGTTTCGGGAATCTTCCGCACTCGGGTCGTCAATAGACGCACCTCCGCGAATATTTTTAATGGCGTTTTCCAGTGCTTTCTGGCTGACTCCCTGACTGCTCAGTAATTTGCCCAGCGGACCACTGTCTTCCATCATGACCAGCAGCATGGTTTCACTGGAAATAAACTGGTCACTGGCCTGCTGTGCTTTTTTGTCCGCAAGGTTCAGCATTCGATAGAGGGCCTGGGACGTCTGAATATCACCGGTCGGCGATGACACCCTGGCCAACTGTTCCAACATGTCGGTCAGCTCACCACGAAGGGTGTTCACATCAAACCCGACCTGCATCAGCAGAGGCTTGACCGAGCCTCCCTTCTGGTCGATGAGCGCAAGCAAAAGGTGGACGGGCTCAATCTGATTGTTATCTTTGCCAATAGCCAGAGACTGGGCATCAGACAGAGCTGACTGGAGCTTGCTGGTCAGTCGATCCATTCTCATAATGACCTTCTCCTACTCATGATCTCACTTCCGGTTTTTACTTCTAAATAGCCAGAAACAGATGATTTCATATGGTTAGCTATCTATATAGTGCTGGTGTGTGGCATTTCAAGGATGAACTGTAAATCGTAACTGTGAAAACGTCTTTTTATTTAATCAACAGGAACCAATCCCCCCTATTGCCAGTCTGCTCTTTTTGAGCCAGCCATTATGAGGATGAACTGAATGAACTGTTTAGCTGGGATCAGCCGGTTAAATTTCACCCGGAAAAACCCTCAAAATGTTTCGACTCCAACAGATGCTTACCAAAAAAAACCGCCAAACACCATCAACCCGTTTAAGCACGGACAAATAGAAACAATAAGTTCACCAACCCGGCATTTACAAAGTTTCGATAGCCTGACCGGAGACTTCGTAAAAAAAACATCCTCTGCGCAAGTACCCTCAGAAAGCCAATGGATCGAACTGGCTTTGCGCAAAGTAGAACCAGAGACGCCTCGTATGAGCACATTCCAACCGGTATCTGAGCCAGCAGATAACTGTTACCCGCAAATCAAACCCAACAACGATAAACAACAGGCATCAGAACCCCATTACCACCATTGGACTGCTAGCACCTATACCAAAAGACTCTCCCCCATTCCTGAATGAACCTTCCCCTCAGGGCGGTTGCACCTAGTGTACGATAGTTTATATTTT
>NZ_PJPV01000213.1 GCF_002864045.1 Endozoicomonas acroporae | reverse complement strand
AGGACTTCCAGCAAGGGCAAGCATACCAACTCAAGGGAAACAGGTTGCCAACAGTCGCATTCAAGGGCCGCTATCTAACTTTGACGCGGCAATGGAAGCTCTGGACCGTTTTCGCGAATTGGGAAATGCAGAACTTGAACTGCTGGAACCCCACCGAAGCCAAATGACTTATGTTGAATTAAGCACTGCTATCTGCAAAATGAGCTACGCAGTGGATTCAGAAACACGGAAAGAATGGACTGAAGCCAGCGAGAAAAGGAGAAGAGACCCACTTGGGCTTGATGAAATAGTGGAATGGGATTTGGATTCATTGGCGACATTGGATTCATTGGCGACAGAGTCAGAACTGGTCAACAACGATGACTGGATGGAAGAGTTCCTACAAGGGCTGTGATATGCATTCACACGTTGCAGGTGAAAAACACCTTCTATAACCCGTATTCCAGAGGATGACACCAGTTCTTTAAAGGTGAACGGTTCTCGCAAGCTTCTCATGTGCAAGGCTTGCATCGGCGCATACGACAGCTTCAATAGTGAGGACATTTTGGAGCCCGAACAAAACTATCTTCGATAGACTTGGCAATATCGAAAGGAGAATTCTGCTATGACAGAGCGTTAATAAGTGTATTTCGCTGCTGGCTGGTTAATAACGGTATAACATTAAGAAGGTCTTGAAACTGTTGGGCCTGCATAACAGAATCGCCCATTTCAAGGCTTTACGACAGTTTAGACTCATCAACCCTTAAGGGAAACACTTAGGGTAGACATTAAGCGTCTACTCCCCTCTTCGGGAAGTTAAAGATGGAACCACGAAGGACACGAAGAGCACAAAGAAGAGATTTTCTTTTCCTTAGTGCTCTTTGTGTCCTTCGTGGTTCCATTCACCCCCTGTGTCAGCATAGTTGTCGCCTCTCCTGAAATTAGAAATCTCAACAGGGGGCGGTCATGAGTAATCAATGGCCCGCTATTCAGAAGAGTTCAAAGAGTCCATCATTCAGAAGATGAT
>NZ_PJPV01000212.1 GCF_002864045.1 Endozoicomonas acroporae | reverse complement strand
TTAGCTTTTTCTTCCTCTACCTTGCGTTTTTCTTCAGCCGCTCTCAACGCTTCAGCCTTGGCTTTCTCTTCCTCTACTTTCCGTTTTTCTTCAGCCACTCTCAACGCTTCGGCTTTGGCCTTTTCCTCCGCTTTCCGCTTTTCTTCAGCCGCTCTCAACGCTTCGGCTTTGGCCTTTTCCTCTGCTTTTCGCTTTTCTTTAGCCAGTCTCAACTCTTCGGCTTTGGCTTTTCTCTTAGCCCTGCGCTGTTCCTCAGCCAACCTTAACTCTTCCGCTTTGGCTTTCTCTTTCGTTTCCCGTGCCAGCCTCTGCTCTTCAGCTTTCTTTCTGGCCTGCTCCCTTGCCTGACGGGCCTCATTTACCCGGGCCAATCTTGCCTGGTCCTTTTCTTTAACTACTGCTGACTTTGCGTCACTGACCTTGCTATTGTCCTTCTGTACACTCCCTGAACGCGGCCCCTGCTGCTCCCTCCCCTTATCGAGTTTTGCAGGCCTGACAACTTTTGCCTCCCGGGCTTTTGAATCTCTGGTAATGGCAGTATTGACAGGCATTTGACGTACAACACCTGTCTCATTCTCCACCTCAGGTTTTAAGGCTCTTTGCTGCTCTGCTGTGACTACTGTCTGCTCAACCGGCACCACCACTTCCTGTCCCTTGGTTTCGGACTCATTGTTACCGACCAGTACCACCTCTTCATTCAGTTTCTTTTCTGCCAACCGGATATCCATAAACTTCAGAAAGGTTTCTGCCTGCACCGGGTCGGTAAGGTCAAGGGCGGCAACCTGGTTATAGAATTTAAAATCCCTGGATACACTGAGGTTTTGTGGATTGATATTCGCCCTTCTTTCTTGTTGGAGCTTACCACCGGACTCCCCATCGGCCAGCACCGTATAGAGAGGCACACCATCGTCGCTGTCCTTATCGGAGGCTTCTGCCTTTTGCGCATGGGCGATGGTTGAGGAGGCGGCAATAATCACTGCAGCAGACAGAGCGATTATGGCTGACTGTACTGTTCTGCCAGCAAAACCTTTATCCGGATTTCCCATAAGACCTGCACCTTTAATATCATGTAAAAGGAGAACTTCGCCGTATAGCCTGAAAACAACTGAGCGGAGGGCTTCTGCAATAAGGTGGTATGAGCATAGACCATGAAAAAAAATCATCCATAAACCAGTGCAAGGCGTTAGAAATATATGATTTCACAGGGTTAGCTACTTATAATGTGCCAGAAAGAGATTGCCAGGTAAGACAAACTCCTTGTCGTTCGGGCCGGGACTGAAGAGGTGATGTATGGGAATGAAAGAAAATATCATCGATAAGCTGAATGAGTCCTTACAGAATGACTTAATCGATGTAACCAATGAGAGCCATCTGCACAACACGCCACCGGGCTCAGAGTCACACTTTAAGGTAGTGATTGTCAGTGAAGCATTTGAAGGTAAAATGCCGGTCAAACGGCACCAGATGATCTACGGACTGCTGGCTGACGAACTGCGAGAGCAGATTCATGCGCTGGCGCTACACACATACACACCCGTTGAGTGGCAGACAAGAAACCAGACCGCCCCGACATCACCGGATTGCCGGGGCGGCAGTAAAAAGTAAATAAGCGGCCTGTCTCTTTCGGGTGGCGGGTAACGGGAAGCGCTTAGTAATTGTCCTTAAATAATTCCGACATTTAGAACTCACTCTCCGTTCATCCTGAGCGGAGTCGAAGGGTGCCTGGCACAATCTATCATGCCTCGGAGTTAACGCCCTTCGACAGGCTCAGGACGAACGGAGTTCGGAGGCTCCGAAATGTGTAAATTATTCAAGGACTATTCCTTACCAGAAATGTCGAATGCCAGTTCCTAACCCGCCACAGAAGTATGCAAACCACACTCCCGGTGTCCGTATACTTTTGTCGGGTCGTAGTAATCTTCTTCGATGGGCAGATCGTGGGTGACCAGGTACTCCTCAACATCGAGTTCCGTCCAGTTAAGGAGCGGTGCCACCCGGTAATAGCCATTGTTGGTCAGACTGACCACATCAAGGTTCTGCCGGAATTCAGTCTGATCCTTACGGATGGCGGTCAGCCAGTAATCCGGTGCTGATGCGTCCATGGCACGGGCAAAAGGCTCCAGTTTTACCTGCCGGGTAAACTCATCATGTTCCGGGGTGTCAACCTCCGGTACACCACCGTAAATGGCATCACGAAAACCACGACTGTATTGTGGGTGAAAGACCCGGATATTGAGCTGCAAACGGCGAATCAGCTGGTCAGCAAAGCGGTAAGTCGCGTCAGTAGCGTAGCCCGAATCGATCCAGACCACCGGGATATCCGGCTTGACCCGGGTGGCCATATGGATAATGGCCGCTTCATGGGGCCCGAAGTTGGTGGTCAGCACCGGTTTTTCAGCACGCTGGACGGCCCACTGAATAATAGCCTGCGGGCTCAGAGTCGACAGATCCTGATTGATCATCTCCAGATTCATTATTTTCCCCATCAATCCATAACTTAACAGCATGCACTATAAGAGTGAGGCTTTATAACCACAAAGATTAATATGGACTATAAATATTACTGAATTAAATGCCATCTTCAGTACTCAGCGCTGAATACACCAGCAACGATGAATACCCGGTCTCCGCTGGAAATCCCGATCAATGGTAGTAGCAGTGATCTCCTCAACACTGAACTTCTGCTCCAGTTCTTTGGCCAGCTGGAAACGTCGGAAGTTGTTGGAGAAATAGAGCACCCCACCCGGTTTCAGCCTGACCATTGCCCGCTCGATCAACTCAACATGGGCTTCCTGCACATCAAATACCCCGCGCAGCCGCTTGGAGTTTGAGAAGGTAGGGGGATCCATAAAGATCAGATCATAGTTCCGTGTATCCTGTTTCAGCCACTGCAGGCAGTCCGCCTGCTCCAACCGGTGTTTGCGGTCCACCAGGCCATTGAGCGCCAGATTCTTTCTGGCCCAGCCAAGGTAGGTATTCGACAGATCGACACTGGTGGTACTGGCCGCACCGGCCACGGCGGCATGAACCGTTGCCGTTCCGGTGTAGCAGAACAGGTTCAGGAAATCTTTACCTGCGGCCTCCCGGGCAATACGCAGGCGCATTTTCCGGTGATCCAGAAACAGTCCGGTATCCAGATAGTCCCTCAGGTTCACCAGTAAACGACAATCACCTTCTTTCACCTCAAGTATATCACCGGACTGCTCAAGCTTTGCGTACTGCCGCTTGCCAGACTGACGTTCACGACGCTTGAAGACCACATGACTATCCGGAATACCCAATACACCGGGAATCACTTCCAGTGCTTCCAGCAGACGCTGATGGGCCTTAGTCTCGTCAATGCTTTTCGGTGCCGCGTATTCCTGCACGTGAACCCAATCCCTGTAGAGATCCACGGCAACGGCATACTCCGGCATATCCGCATCATATAGACGATAGCAGTCGACATTCTCTTTCCTGGCCCACTTACCCAACTGCTTCAGATTCTTCTTCAAGCGGTTGGCAAACATTTCACCACCGGCGGTGCTGGCCTTGAAGGTATTAGCCGCACTGTCCGCACGGCTCTGCCCGGAAGCAGGCTGGTCAGCCTGTCGTTCACGAACATCATAGAGAAACAGCTTGCAGGAGAGCGCACCATTAAACAGGGTGTAGCTTTTCTTCGGCCCCATGCCCAGGCTTCTGACCAGCGCCTGTGAAGAGGTAAAGATCGCCGCCTGCCAACCCGGTGTCTGCTGTTTGATTTTTTCACCAAGGTGTTTGTAGAGATAAACGAGACTGGCCTCATCGCCCATACGCTCACCATAGGGTGGGTTAGCAATCACCAGTCCGGCTGGCATGTCCGGGTCAACCTTCAGACTGGCCAGCTCCTGTTGTTTGACGGTAATCAGCTTACCCAGCCCGGCACGCTGGATATTGGCCCTGGCTCTCCCGACAATTTTTGGCAGACCTTCATAACCGACGATGGTCGTCTTGATCGCAGCCAGGCCAGCCGTGCGACGGGCACGGGCTTCCTCAAGCACTGCCAACCAGATTTTGGGAATATGCCCCATCCACTTATCAAAGCCAAAACGGGCCCTGAGCATTCCGGGCGCGATATCTGCCGCCATCATGGCACCTTCAATCAGAAAGGTGCCTGAACCACACATAGGGTCCAGCAGTGTGCTGCCCTGCTTCGCCAGTTCAGGCCAGCGGGCACGATACAAAATCGCTGCCGCCAGGTTTTCTTTCAGGGGTGCTTCACCGGCTTCCAGGCGGTAACCGCGCTCATGCAGGCTCTGGCCGGACAGGTCAATGGCAACAAATGCCCTGCCGCTTCTGGCATGCACATTGACCCGCAGATCCGGCTTGCTGTTATCCACAGATGGCCGCCAGCCATAACGATCACGCAGCTGATCAACAATGGCATCCTTGACCAACTGAGAGCCAAAGCGGGTATGGGTAATATCCGGTGTCGAACCATTGAAATCAATCCGAAAGCTGGAGCCCTGATCCAGATGCTCATCCCAGTCAAACGACTGCACGCCCTGATACAGCGCATGCTTGTCAGAAGCATCCACTTCGCCGATGCGCAGCAGAATCCGACTGGCCAGACGAGACCACAGGCAAGCCCTGTAGGCCAACTCAAGGTGACCGGCAAAACTGACTCCGGCAACGGTCTCTGCCACTTCACTGGCTCCCAGTTCCTTCAGCTCTTCTGCCAGCAGGGATTCTACCCCCTTGGGACAACTGGCAAACAGAGTCAACATCGTTGTACTCATAACGTCATATTCCTGAAAAAAGCTAAAAAACAGCTCTTATTAACTAAAAATTCTCAATGTTTTCTCAACAAAAGCTTCAGATTTGGATAAAACTTAGAATGTTGACTTTCCTTGGGTGAATACCTTCTTCAGTCGACACTTTGCCCGCACTGTATTTTGGGGGACAGTTAGCACTTGCGGCTGTCCGGTCATTCTGAACCAAACCCGAGGTGCCAGGGAGGCCGTCAAAAACCATATCAGCAAGAGGCATTACCATGTTGAAAAGACTCAAAAGGGATAAATCAGATAGAGCCTTTAATAAAGGATACCAAGTGGGCCTGTCTGGCCGTTCCAGGGATATCTGCCCCCATCAGGAGGCAGATTTGCGCCAGTCGTGGTTAAGTGGCTGGCGTGAGGGTCGAGTTGCTAACTGGGAAGGAATGACAGGAATCTCGGGATTACACCGAATGTATAACTTCTCTCGCTCCTATTCAGCCAACCAGCTCTGATTGCGCTGTCAACAAGCCCCGTCCGGGGCTTTTTGATATCACCTGCTTCTATAGATCAACGCGCTTTCTCATGCATCAACAGAATAGACGGCTTCCGCAGCCTCTTGGATCAACTCCGGCCCCTTATAAATAAAGCCCGAATATATCTGCACCAGGCTGGCCCCCGCCCGGATCTTATCAGCCGCCGTCTGAGCATCCATAACACCACCAACACCGATAATCGGCAGCTTACCGGAAAGCTCGCTGGCAAGCAGTCGAATCACTCCCGTGGACTTATCACTCAACGGCGCGCCACTGAGTCCTCCCGCTTCCTCGGCTATAGCAAAGCCGCTGACCTTATCTCGATCCAGTGTCGTATTGGTGGCAATTACGCCATCCAGCTCATACGACACCAACTCGGCAGCAACCGAGGCTATTTCATCGTCGGTCATATCCGGGGCAATTTTGATGGCCAGAGGAACCTGGCGACCATGGGCTTTAGCCAGTGACGCCTGTTCTTCCTTCAACACTGACAGCAGGCTTTTCAAGGCATCACCATATTGCAGTTTTCTTAACCCGGGAGTATTCGGGGAAGAGAGGTTAACGGCAACATAACCGGCGTAGGGATATACCTTACGCAAACAGGTGAGATAATCCTGGTTGGCATCTTCAACAGCCGTGGTCAGGTTCTTGCCAATATTAATACCGATAATGCCTTGGTACTGGCTCTTTTGAACATTCGCGACCAGTTGATCCACACCCAGATTATTAAACCCCATACGGTTGATCAACGCTTCTCTCTCAGGGATACGGAACATTCTTGGTTTGGGGTTGCCAGGCTGCCCCACCGGCGTCACGGTTCCCAGCTCAAGAAAGCCAAAGCCCAGACTGCCCAGACCATCGATACACTCACCATTTTTATCCAGCCCCGCTGCCAACCCAACCGGATTGTTAAAGGTCAATCCCATCACCTCCCTTGGTTTGACAGGGACAGCAGGTGCCATCAACCGGGTAAGACCAAGACGCCCCCCCGCACTGATCATTTCCATGGCAAAATCATGGGCAGTTTCGGCAGAAAGGCAGAACAGGGCACTTCGTGTCAATTTATACATAGGAGTTATCGATCAGTATGCGCCAGACAAAATTCGGAGGATTATACGATCTCTAATCCCTTTTGTCTTCAGGAGGCACCTTATAAGAGTTCATCGTGCGACAAAAAAACTAGAGCCGATAAAACCGGGGGCCAAGGATTATCTCCACATAAAACAGCTAAGCACTCAATAAAATCCCAATAACAAAGGAAAAACTGCCAAAACATTTACAATAAGCAGATGAAACCATCATCTCCCCATCGGGTCTGAACAGTTGGTTAAAGTTTTTCAACGTTCAGGGCTAAATAATAATGCAGTCGGTAATTGCATCGTCGTATTTCCCCCTAAACACTCTCGCTAATACAGACTCCCCCCGGCAGCTTCTTAAAACAGCAGATATCAGTGAATGTCCGGACTTCAACAACACCCCTATTCACCACCGTCAAACACGACCGGTTCAGCTCGATAAGATCAGCTATTGCTCCGACTCATCCCGGAACAGCCTGGAGTCTTCAGACAGAGAAACACCGTCGTTAAACAGGAAGGAGTCAGGAAAACCGGCAACAACAGATAGTGACACCCGCTCTGGCGACAGCACCTGCACACTGAATAGCTGCGAGTCTGAGGCTGAAACCATCAGACCCCGGAACAGGCCAGCCAAAGAAAACACGACGGATGCACCAACTGCACAAGCTGACCCGGCTGTCGGTGAACAAGACAACGTCAAAACACCAATAGAAGCAGAAAGCTCTTACTGGCATTCTACGGCGCAGTATATTCTGTCAGGCATAAAAAAACTGGCCAATGCCGTCCTGCCGACACCTTCAGAGGCCCTGGATCATATCAATCTTGATATGCCATGCTTCAGTGAAGAATATGAGGAGGATCAAGACATTGAGTTGCCCATAGATGTCGATGCCATCGACAGTGATCTGAATAGCAGGGGGCAACCCGTCAGCAAAGCGCAATCCAAAAGTGTTCAACCCGAAAAAGAGTGTTCCAGCACAACTTATGAGTCGGAAGAAAGCGACAGTAAAACGGCAGACGTTTCTCAGAGAAAAGATAGCGTCGTCCATAGGACACATCACAGATCAGCAGAACTTCAGGAAATCTACCAACAGTCACTGCCCGTCGTAAAACTCTCACCACACACATACGGCAATCCCAGCAACATTGCCATTGATGGGGAAGATGACCAGCCTGAACTGATGATTGCTCTCTATCCACACGGCATCTTACAGGCCCTGCTTATTTTATTCCCTGAAACCGCCCTTGAGATTCTCAAAAGTCGGCTTGCGAAGCTGGGCAGCACCTCAATAGATACCTTCGAACAACTCCGGAAATCCCGGATGCAAAACCGTACTGGATTCAGGGACACCCTGGCAACCAACCTGGCAACCCTGAGAGAAAACCTCAACGACCTTGAACGTGATCGGCACAATGTCAGGTTTCAACTCGCAATGTTGAAGAATCTGAGAAAATTTGAGCGTCAATACAATGTGTACTGCCTGGAATCAAAAATGGATGCCGACTTCCTGGTACAAAAAGGACGGCTGTCGTCAAAGCAGTTAGCCACCGCCATTGACAACGTCGAGGGTAATCAACTTAAGGCCCCAAAACCCCTTAAGCCCACTACCTGGCTGAGACCGCTGGGCTACCAGTGCAAAGAGCGTGAAATCATCTTAAGGGGGGCTATGTGGAGTCTGGCAAACTATCATCTGGAAAAATCCGCTCAAACCGTTCTTAACGAGCTTATACAGCTCCCACCAGTCAAAGTACCCGTTTCCGGAACAGACACCGGCAAAAGGAGAACAGTTAATCACTACATCCGGGAACAACCTGAAACCATACTAAAAGTGTTGACTTATCTGGTTTGCCTGAACGTAAAACGGTATCGCGGCATAAGGCATATAAAGGCGGCTAAACTTGCCCTGGCGACTGATCAGCAAGGGTGCACAGCAGAGAGTGTTCAGGCTTTATTCAGCCGACTGACCAGGCAGGATCTTATGCCAGAAATAGCGCCGCAACTGGACAACGAGATCGGCTGGCTCCATGCCAAACGCCTTGAGCATGAGCTTAAATCACCTACAACTGAAGCCAGTCTGCCAGGCTTGATGGATCAACGACAACATATCCTTAATCTTCGATTACTGAACCCGGCAAAAAACCAGCCGCCCCCCGAAAAAAACCAAGGCCGCCTTGCCGATACAGAACAACAGGTTTCTGCCCGGTTAATTCATCATTTTCTGACCACTCAATCACCTACAAACCAACCGGGCCTGTTTCCACACTGGTTTTTTCTCAAGCCCCCCGCTGCTGATCGTATACGCTCCGTACTGTCACAAAACAGCAATACTCCCGAGCAGTCTTTTTACCTGGCCACATTACAATTCATTGATGCAATGAACCGCTCTGAACAGGATGACAACTACGACAGTTGTCTGCACTGGATGCAGTGCTACTACGATATGACCTATGCTCAACAGCAGCTTCTGATTCACCTGATCGACCAGGATGTGCCTGACGGCTTACTGCCCTGTGAACATTTCGAGCAGAATATTGATGTACTCTGGCAATTGGCAAGATCCAGAAAAAGCATGGGCCTGCGGCCACTGAACCCTGACTCCTATGCATACTATCTCAGCTACCTGAATTTTATCCGCAAGGAAGAAGAAAGCATTGAAGACAGCATTGCCGAGCTGTATCGCAAGCGCTATTTAAAATTACTGAATTATGATCCTTATCAGGAGTTTAAAACGCTCTTTGGCGATGTATTTAACTGGGGGTCGCAAGCCAGCAGGACCATCTGCCAGAAAGCCGGCGAACTGATGGAGGGATTAAATGCATCAGGGCTGCCCAATGCACTGGGCTTTCTTTATAAAGAAGGCAAAGGACTGATATCGTCGCTGTTCTCTGCCGACAATCCAATCCACTCATTAATAACCGACACTCTGGGTACAATACTGAAAGTAGCCCAACAAAACCCAAAGTTTTTTCGGGTAATGTGGGGTGATTTTGCACTCCTGATGCCTCAGCTGAAAAGCCTGCTTGGGCAAGACACATCGGTAACAGGCCTGCTTGAAAGCATTGAGATCTGTATGCGCGGTCATGCCCTGGCTTCACTGTTTTGTGGTGACAAACCACAGCCACTGGATGTTGACCCGCTGGAAAATCCGCAAGTGGCTACGGTGATCAAACGGTTCCAACTGCTCCGGGACATGATTACTGCCTTTCATACCGGACTGCCAGTGATCGAAATATTTTTAAGCAATAGTCTGGATAACCTGATCACGAAGGCTAAAAAAGTCGCACAGAATGTATTATCCGCCTATCTTGCCAGACACTGTCTCAGCCAGATGAAGCCGGCGATTTTCCGCTTGTTGAATAACCTGCGCTGTGCCCGGGATTTAATGCCCAGCCTGACCCTGGGGCTGACCTCTGACTGCCTCGCCGCCATGGCTCCGGAGACAACCGTCAAACTTGTCCATCATATTGGCCGACGCACCAGTGTCGTTGGTAGTGCTTTGGGTTTTGTTCTGGATCCACTGGTTATGCGCTTTGATAAATACCAGGAGAAAATCAACAACGCCAAAGCCAACCCAGCCAGTATTGCAGCACGCAGTGAGTTAGCAGCAGAGCGGAAAAAGGTGGCAGGCATTCTCGGCGTGTCGTCAGTGGTTACCACTGCCGCCATTTTGTTGGTTAATGTCTTTAACATTGTTCTTCTGTTGAGTAGCCCCTGGCTAACAACAGCCTGTATCGGGATCATTACCTTTTTTGGCAGCAGCTGCTTTGTCGCCCGACGCTATAATGGGTTGGATGAAGTCTGGACATCACTATCCGAAACCATTTCAGAACAGATGAAACGTACCTTTGCCAAAGACAGCCCAAGGGCCATTAAGGCAAGACAGCAAGCCCACCAGATCAGTAAAGATACCCTGACAAAGATGTCAGATGTCAGAGAACAGGCACTGAGTGGATGGCAGGACTGGCAACAAAACCAGCTTCTCAGAGAATTAAGCAAGTATTGGCACCAGCTGCATTATAAAGAAGAGATGCTGCAACGTATCAAGTCTACGGTTCGGGAAAAGTGTCAGTCCGATGTTGAGAGAGACGCACAACACATCCTCCATTTTGTCCGGGCAAAAGCACTGGTGGAAAATGCGCTCAGGAACCCGGATGACATATCAGCCAATCCGGATCACCTTGCTGATTTCAACCAACAGTTAGCCAGTCTCTATTTCCCACCACTGGATGCTGCACTGTTTCCCTACCAGCTAATAAACCTTGAACAGGAAATCAATGCATTCTTAGAGCATTCCTGCGGGACTGACTGCCCCGGAGAAAACATCAAGGCGATTATGGATACCGTTGAAAACTATCACATTGATCTTCACAAAGGAGAGTACCTGTTTAAACTGCTGCATATGCGACAACTTCAGTCTTTATCACTGGGGGCAGACAAGGCTGATGATCAACCATTTCATCAGACGCTGCTTCACAGCAGCGAAACAACCATGGCGCACTTGCCAGATCAGCTGACAGCAACAGTCATAATGGCAAAGTCCCGGCAAAAGTGTGAACAACAGCAACTGAAAAAGGAGGAACAGATCCGGGAAGCAAGAATGAAAATGGTCACCCGGCGGGCGTTACATGACTGCCTTAAAGGTGAAACAAACTATTCAGCCAGCAGCATCCCCGACTTGAGCCAAGACCCACTATTCAAAACTCACCTTGAGCTGCAAATCAGAGAACTTGAAAAAGCCAGCCTGCCCTGGTCAATAGACTATACACTGCCATCGACTCGAACCAGCGACTCACCGCCTGCAGGATGCACTTATAAAGCCCTGGAAGCAGGCAAAGACCTCCTGACCTCATAAGCTGTCCGATACCCGCTGATTCAAACAGGCCGCTCTTTGTATCGGGCAATATGGTTGACTATGTTGCGATGATTAAGGAATTGTCCCTGAATAACTTCCTCTTTTTCGCCACGGAGGCACGGAGTCACAGAGGAAAAGATTTTTCTTTTCTCCGTGCCTCCGTGACTCCGTGGCAAGGTTTTTTCTTTACTGGACAACATCGGATGTGGAAGTTATTTCAGGACAGTTCCTAAACGCTCACAGACGGAGGCTCTGCCCGGGCAGCCGCCTTGCGTTCAGCCGCTATGCATGCTGCCGCAGTAAAGACGACATCGGTAGAACTGTTCAACGCCGTTTCCAGAGAATCCTGAATCACGCCAATAATAAAACCGACAGCAACAACCTGCATGGCAATATCATTAGAGATACCAAACAGGCTACAGGCCAGCGGGATCAGCAATAAGGAACCACCGGCCACACCGGAAGCGCCACAGGCAGAAACAGCAGCCACGACGCTGAGCATCAAAGCGGTTGGCAGGTCAATAGAAATACCCAGTGTATGAACCGCTGCCAGCGTCATTACGGTGATGGTAATGGCGGCACCTGCCATATTGATGGTAGCCCCCAGGGGAATGGACACTGAGTAGGTATCTTCGTGGAGATCCAGGCTTTTACACAGCTGCATATTCACCGGAATATTGGCTGCCGAGCTGCGGGTAAAGAAGGCCGTCACACCACTTTCCCGGATACAACGCAGCACCAGGGGGAAAGGATTCTGACGAATCTTCAGGTAAACGATCAACGGGTTAACGATAAACCCGATCATCAACATGCTGCTGATCAGAACCGCCAATAACTTGCTGTAACCGGCCAGCACCCCAAAACCGGTCTGGGCAATGGTATTGGCAACCAACCCGAAAATACCGATGGGAGCCAACTGGATGACAAAGCGTACAATGGCAGAAACCGCCATGGACAGGTCATGCACCATAAACCGCGTAGACTCACTGCCATGACGCAATGCCAGGCCCAAACCGATGGCCCAGGCAAGAATACCAATGAAGTTGCCTGTCAGCAGAGCCTCAACAGGGTTCTGCACGATCTGGAACAACAGTGTATGGAGAACTTCCATAATACCTTCCGGAGGCAGGGCTGCACCGCTGTTGGTCACCAGCGTCAAGGTCACCGGGAAAAGAAAACTCATGGATACTGCGACAAAAGAAGCCGCCAGTGTGCCAAGAATATAGAGGAAAACAATCGGCCGCATGTTCGTGTGCTGCCCCTGTTTCTGGTTGGCAATGGAAGAAGCCACCAGTACAAATACCAGCACAGGGGCTACCGCTTTCAAGGCCCCGACAAACAGGGAGCCCAGAAAAGCGATGGCCACCGCAGTTTCCGGCGAAACAACCGCCAGACCAGCACCCAGGGCAATACCGATAATAATCCTGAGAACCAGGCTGGTGTTAGCCATTCGGTCATATAATGATTGCGCTTGACTCATGATTTACCCGCTGTACTACGTTCAAGTTTTTATCAGTCAACAATTTATAACATCTGCCTCACGAAATTCCCGCGCATGAGAGTATTACCGGCCTGCGGGAATTACGTAAAAATAGTATCACAGTACTGAGGATAAACTTCAGATTTAATTTTTTTCATCTATTACCAAACCCATCGTAAAGCATCGCCCAATCGGGCCGGGCCGCGCAGGCGGTGATATAAGACAGGAAGGCGTGGAGCCTTCCGCTTGAGGGTTTGTTCATTCCTTGCTACCTTTCACCAGTCTCTTGTAGACCTACCGTCGGGCAGACGGGATGTTAAGTCTGCGGAGTTCGTGTGAGACTTGGGGAGCATGGGGCTAGGCGCCCCCGTAGATTCGCCATCGTAAAAGCTCCCACTGTGGAACTTTTATGCGATAACCAAGCCTGTTCCCTGAGCTACGGACCGTGAAACAGAAACGTCCTTGAGCGATCAAGAACCCTCGCCCACCAGGGCGGGGAGTGTCAGGTCAATCGCGTCTATCCTGTTGCCTACCGAAACAGACACCGGAGCATTGAAATGAAACAGATTTTAGTCCCGAAAACCATCTTTGAGCTGCAACCCGTCAAGGACTGTCACGGAAAAACCAAACTGGAAGAGAAACCGAAAGTCGTCTGGGACATAAGAAACGTCGTGGTGATACCACCAGCGGAGCTCCTGACTCTGCTATTTCGCGGCAGATATTGAGAGTGCGCTGTTCCTGTAATCCCCCGTCAATAAAATCCCTCTGAAAAACAACAAGCCTTACTCAAGTCCCACGGCTTAAACCAACTGACTCAGCTGCTCTTTGACATTCTCTGCCGTCGGGCGCTTTTGCGGGTCTGCCCGGGTGCACTGATCTATCAGACAAATCAGTGGTGCCAGCATATTCTGATCGTCTTCAGCCAACGAAATACGCATCGGAACGGACGGCATATTCAATGCCAACAGGCTCTTTTTATTGGCCAGGAAGCCCTTGGTCAGGTCCGCAGCCTGCCCCAGTTTTGCACAATCGTACAATCTACAGGTTTTCATATAGTCAAATAGCGATAACTGCAAACCTTCATCCGCTTTAAACCACTCCCCTTCGCCAACAGTGGCATGAACAATAACCGCCAGCATTACACCAAAAGACCAGATATCCCCCTCCCGGGTAGCGGAAGTATATTGCCAGGGAGCAAACGGTTGTTCAGGGTTGTCAAAAACGCCGGGAAAGCGCAGCTCTGGCGGTTGCCAGGCATTGTTGTAAAAAATGAACCGTTTGCTGCCCAGCGTGTCCGGCCCCGGCGCCACATCCACCCTACTGAAACGCTCCGGCAGGCCCGGGCCCAGCCAGCCTGACACCTCCCGAAGTCTCTCCAGACGGATATCACCGTGGGCCACTCCCCGTTCGTGCAGGCTTGCCAGGGTATCCACTACCTGGCTCAGACCATGGATAACATCACCGAGAACAGCGCCTTTCGACAAACATTGCTCAATGTAGGGCTCTGCCAGACTTTCCAGCAGTGGCCATTGCCCGGTCACAGAGGAACCAATTCCGGCATCAGCCAGCCTGGGCAACCCCTTTATTCCCCATTGATAAATATGATGCTGCCGGGCGGTGGTGGAGACCATCTCCAGCAATTGATGGATTGACTCATCCAGCCTTTCTGCATCCGGTGCTGCCGGGACAGAAGGAAAAGAAGGGCTCCGCTGATGGGGCTTGCCAGCTTCATTAAGCAGTTTAACGTTCTGGTCATTGAGCAACATTAACGTCCCCACTGGCTGGCCTTCGCCATCCGCCCCCTTGACCGAAACCTGCCCAGCCCGGGCAAACCAGGAATATCGTTGTGGCTCAATGGTGATGGCTCTGTCAAAGCTACTGATATTCAGGGAGTTCAGCAGCGTAACCTGCCAGCGCTCGTCGGAATCCATATCATTCCTGCTCGCTTTCCTGAAAACCTCGTAGGTTTTCCACCCGGGTCTCTGTTCAAGCAGTTTGATAATCAAATTATCGACACGGTGGACAATACGATATTTGAATGCACTGCCAACCTCACCCTTTTCATCCAACACGACCGCAGGAAATTGCAGCGCAGAAGCATTCTCAACAACTGGCAGGGACATCAATGAACTCCTGTATGGCATTTTAATTGTCAGGCAATTAAAGATAGCTCAATCGGGTATCAACAGTGATGTCATTGTTAAGAAGCTGCGGTGGCCAGAATTGCCTCATGGCTTTAGACCGACAAGGAAACCTCATCAATTAAATGGGTTATGAAGTTCATCACTCATACCTGTTTTGGAGGTGTAGACAGGCTTTAATACCATTTTGGCGACCCCTGATTTCATGGGGACAAAAGTATTTAAATTATTTCTCTGGAGGCGAACGGTATCCAGCATGTCGTCTGCATTCATTCTGTCCAGGGCATGATAAAAATCGGCACTTTCGGTTGAAGTGCGGTTACTGAGAATACCAAGTGCACTCTGGATATGACCTATTTCAGGATGGAAGGCACCGGCGAGTTGCAATCCAATCTTTACAATCCTGCTGAGGATTTTACCAATAAGTCTAAAGGGTATTTCTGAGTCATTTTCCATCAGAGTCAGTTGTACAGAGTCTGCATCCAACCAGATGATCAGCTCAGTATTGCCCTCATTAACACCTTTTTTTTTCGCCCAGGGAATTGCAATCGTGTCTTCACGAATCGGTTGGTCGCTATTGTAGTAAGTGAGGTGCATATAGATTTCAGGCGTGCTGAAAAAATGCTTGACGACTTTTTTCAGGTCCAGTTCCAGAAGAAAGGCACGCTCAGGCAGGCGTTTCGTAGTATCGTTCGTGGGGTCGACGATGGGTTTTGTATGAAAAACTGGAGTACTGAGTCGGGCAGGGCGATGAACCAGCAGGATGATATCTTTGTCCAGATCATCGACGCTCTTCACAGTGAAATCGCAGTGTTTATCCTGGCAGGATGAAGAACTGGCCATTTTCACTTTGCGGGGCTGATCCTGCTCCTTTGGTAACAGGAAGCCAATGTAGGGGCTGTCGGTTTCTTTGACTTTGCGATAACGAAGCTTCATTAGAGAGCCTTTGCTTCGTTTACCAAAGTGAAAACAGTCCGCGAATCTCTCCAGCTCTTCAATTTGCTCGTCAAAGTCATCCAGAACGGTTTCAGGTATTTCTGGATAATGTTCTCGAACGGTTGCAGGCAGGCTCCGCAGGGTAAGATCACCCACTTCATCTAACTGCGAGGGATTAGTGGCCAGTTTGCGAATCTGATCCAGGTGCTCCGACGGCTTCAGGGTTTCGATAAAGCTCTTTTTCAACTCCATGAAGGCTTGTTCCTTTTTTTCAAAACTCATGGCTGCAATTTCCGAGCATTCTTCGGCAAATGCAGAGGGAAGAGTGAAACACAAAAGTAAGGTAATGGTCAGGGGAATACACGCATTCATAATGAACCTGAAGGGCAAACAGGAAACAAACGTACAACTTAATGAAGGAGAAAAGAAAACCGAGCCTACAGTTGTTTAGATGAGGCTGCCTAATCTGTCAAGGCCGACTGTGGAGTATAGCCCGAATATTTTATAAATAAGAGCAGGTTTCGCTCAATCACCGATATGATTGGGTCGACCAAATGAAAGCTTGGGAAGAAGCAAACCGGAACCTGCTATGGTGAGCTGGAGTCAAGCATTGAGAGCAACGCCCTTGAAATGCAGTGAAGAGGAGATTTACCTGAAGTGATGTGGTTGCAGACATGTCTGATCCTTCAGAGATTTTGAAAAACGCCACTTATAGGCAATGGACCAACAATCTTCACTCTTACCATCAATCAAGACAGTTTGATAATATTGCCAATAAATTACGCTGACTTTAAGGGTTGCTGCATCGTCACTATTTGCTGCGGTGTTTTGGTTTGTGTGCCATCGGGCAAACCCATGGAAGCCGTTGGCTGATTACTCGGGTATTTCTGTTCATGCAAATCACCTGTTCCACGATCCGGACGGTTCAACGATCAGTAACAAGCAATTCTCAGCCAGGTTTAAGGACTGCATGAGCCGCCGTGTTGCTTCCGGAAAAATCACAGCAGAGGAACGGTTCACCTTTCACCAGTTGAAAGCCAAAGGTGTCTCCGATCACGAAGACAACCACTCAGGCCACAAGACGAAAAAAGGGAAGAAAATCTGCATCAATAAAGCGCCGAAAGTGAGCAGGGCGATAGCATGAGATGTACATATATACTATTAACATACCTCAGATGTAACTATGACAATGTCCAGCTACACACCAATGGTCGTAAGGATTAAATCACTGACTGAGCCTCGTAGCGAAGATCACGTTACGTATCCACTTCCGGAAGTCATATTTATCGTTTATGTCAGTATTTTGAGTGGTTATACGACATGGCAAGGCATGGAGCGATTCGCCAAGTATAACCATCGCTGGTTTCGTATGTTTTTTCCTTATCAATTTGCTTTTCCTTCCCATTACACTATTGCAACAGTGTGCAAACTGCTTGATCCAGAAGCTTTTACGCAGTTATTTGTCGATTGGGTAAGCGACACATTATCGGTGATAAATGCTCGTAAAATCGGGCCTCATCCAGAAAAAAACGACAATGTTCTCGATGTGCTTTTTCTCGAAGGAGCCTTGATAACCAGCGATGCCATGGGGTGTCAAAAAAATATTTGCAAAAAGATCATTGAAAAAAAAGCGGATTACCTAGGACAAGCAACCCACTTTGAGTAGTAATATCGAAGCACACTTTTCAAAGTATATTGAAGAGCATCCGGATGATCCGGAATCCGCTGATGAAGAACCTGCTTTTGCCGAAACGATTGAGAAAAACCGGGGGCGTCAAGAACAGCGGCAAAGAACGTTGCGACAGTGAGGCGGTGGTGTTTCAATGCCCACAAACAAAGTAACCGCTTTGAGAAAGAGAGTATGGCAGCCCGGATCCAACTGGCAGGATTAGATCAGGACTATCGAGCTGAGCTGGTGCTGGAGAAATTTTATCCTGACTAAACAGTTGGTTTAAATCAAGATAACAGAAGCAGCAAATGGTACAAGCTTTGTAAAAGGCCTGTAGATTTTTGTGCAAATTATCCAAGCTTTGGCTTCTTTTTTCAGAATTCGGCCTGAATTGTGATCTGAATTGTCTGGGAATGTACGGTCAACAACGCTGGCAATCATGAGTAGAACAAAAATATAAACTATCGTACATCAGCTGCAACCGCCCTGGGCTACCTGATGATGGCTTCGAGCTGATCCATCCGTTTGACAATGCTGACGGGGCATTTGAGTTTATCGTTGAAGTGGCCGGTTTTCAGCATGAGTCTGAGGTTGCCGTTGACGATATCCCCCTGGAGGCCAACGTCAGCTTTATACCAGAACCATCAAACACCTTTGATGACAGGGCTATCCGGATAGAACTGAATGGCCAGAAACTCGGCTATGTAGACCGCGGACGACTCGATCTGTTCCACCGGCATTTGCAGGCAGGCCACCGCCTAAGGAATTGTCCCGAAATAATTTCCACATTTTGAACTCGATCTCCGTTCATCCTGAGCTTGTCGAAGGGTGATTGGCACAATACATGAGGCCGGAGTTCACGCCCTTCGACAGGCTCAGGACGAACGTAGTTTTGAAACCCAGAAATGTGGAAATATTTCAGGACAGCTCCTAACCGGAGAAGTGACCCGTAAAAATGGAGCTCCTGCACGGCCACTGCTTTATATCTATACGCGGGTTGTGCCCGTCACCCATTGAGAAAAATGCCTGAGCAGCCAATCATGCTGCTTAGGTCTCTCCCCACCACCAAAAAGGAACAACCGCAGCCTCTTCGTCTGGCACCCTGTAGGGATAATTGATCAGGTCCGCATCCGACAGGTTGTCGGTAATAAACAGCTCATTCAACCGGGCCAGAATCTGCGATAGAAACTCCTCTTTCTTATCCTTGGGTTTTGCAGTACCCATATCACAGCCCGGTTCCAGCTTGTACTCCGGACTATCTTCCTTAAGCTGAATGTCCTGCTGGCGGATTTTAGATAGACGATAGTGGCTCATCACCACGTTATCCAGATCAATATCGTCTTCGTCCAGAACCTGCTCCCGGAGTAGCGGCCGGAGGTAGCGGGCAAACAGGCTGAGCTGTTCCAGTTCAATATCATCGTAATCGACAATCTGGGACATAAACTCGTAGTAACGGGTATAGCTGCCCAGGTCTTTCTTGAAAATCTCCAGCCGGTCTTTTTCCTGCTTGCACTCCTTCAGGCTGTTTTCACCGTTGGCGATCAGCACCGCATCGCCGGACTTTTTCATCCGGTCCAGCATATCCCTGGCCTGCTCGTAAGCCGCCACCGCAGAGCTGTAACGCTTCTGCCACCGTTCCACCGCAGGCTTACAGATATTACTGACAGCAGCATTGCTTTTCTTTCGGGTCAGGAAGGCTTCGCAGAACCGCTCCACTTCATTCCAGGTAAAAATGCCGCTGGCCCGCAGCTTTTCGTGCAGCTCAAAGATTTTGTCCGGGTCAGACACATCCGCCAGCTCTGCCGTCTGGTAGTAAGGCTGGAAGGCAGCCAGAATATCGTCAGGCTCATTAACAAAGTCCAGCACAAAGGTGCCGCTCTCCGCCTTGCCGGGATAAGTGCGATTAAGGCGGGAAAGGGTTTGCACACACTCCACACCGCCCAGTGGTTTATCCACATACATGGCACAGAGCTTGGGCTGGTCAAAGCCGGTCTGGAACTTATTGGCCACCAGCATAATCTGGTAATCGTCGGTATCGAACGCCTTACGCATATCCCGCCCTTTGAGGCCGGGGTTCATATTTTTTTCCGTAAATTTCTCATCAAGAATGGCGGCACTGTCCGGATCATTCTGGTCGAACTGCACCTCACCGGAAAAGGCTACCATCACGGCAATGGAACTCTTGTGTTCAGCCAGGTACTTCTTAAAGGCCAGCTTATAGCGTACCGCTTCCTTGCGGGAGCTGGTCACCACCATCGCCTTGGCCTGACCACCCAGCAGTCCCATAACATGTTCCTGAAAGTGCTGGACGATCACCTTCACCTTCTGGCTGATATTGTGCTCATGGAGGCGTACCCAGCGCCCCACCTTCACCTTGGCACGCTTGCTGTCCACCTCCTCATCGGTAGCGGCAATTTTCTGGGCCAGCTTGTAGGCAACTTTGTAATTGGTGTAGTTCTTCAGCACATCCAGGATAAAGCCTTCTTCAATGGCCTGTCGCATGGAGTACACATGGAATGCCTGGGGCAGGTTCTTCTTTGAAGGTGGTTCATCCGGATTAGCCAGCCGACCAAAAGTTTCCAGCGTCTTCGCCTTTGGCGTAGCTGTAAAAGCAAAATAACTGAGATTGCCGCTCTTCCGTCGTGCGGATGCATTCAACTTGTCTTCTGCCGATAGCTCTGCTTCTTTTGCTTCACCATCCACCATCAGCACTTCTTTCAGCTTCCTGGCAGTATCGCCCGTCTGGGAAGAGTGCGCCTCATCGGCAATAATGGCATAACGACGTTTCTGCAGATTGGTACTGCTCTCAATAGCTGCCAGTACAAACGGAAAGGTCTGGATGGTCACGATAATAATCGGCTGGGCATTTTCCAGGGCACTGGCCAGCTTCTCTGATTTGGAGCCCTGCCCTTCTTTATTGTTAATACGCCCCACCACCCCATCGGCGTGTTCAAACTGGTAAATGGTATCCTGAAGCTGATCGTCCAGCACCGTCCGGTCAGTAATCACGATCACAGAATGGAACTGCTTGTCTCCATCGTCTTTATAAAGGGTGGATAGCTGATGGGCTGTCCAGGCAATGGAGTTGGACTTGCCGGAACCGGCACTGTGCTGCACCAGGTAACGATGCCCGGTACCTTCGGTACGGGCAGCGCCAATCAGTTTACGCACCACATCCCACTGGTGATACCGAGGGAAAATCAGCGTCTCCTTTTTGGTTTTGCGGCCTTCCCAGTCTTCGGTCTCCTTAATCTCAAGGTGAGCGTAACGGGCAAGAATATTCAGCAGGTTATCCGGGAGCAGCACCTCATTCCACAGGTAATCGGTGGCATAGCGGTTCTCATCGTCAGGAATATCATTACCAGCGCCGCCTTCTTTTGTCCCTTTATTAAACGGCAGGAAGAAGGTATCAGCACCGGCCAACCGGGTTGCCATATAAACCTGATACTGGCTGACAGCAAAATGCACCGGCGCACCCCGCTTGAAGGTGAGCAGCGGTTCCGGCTTACCGGTTTCCGGGTCTTTGGGCAGGCGAGTGGTTTTATACTGCCGAATGGCGTTATCCACCGACTGCTTGAACTCGGATTTCAGCTCCAGCGTCGCCACCGGCAGACCATTGATAAACAGCACCAGATCAATGCGCCACGACCTGGCCTTTTTACCGGTTTCGACAAGGTGCTCATCGGTAGCATAGGGCGAATACACCAGCTCCGGCACAAGGCGACAACGGTTTTCTTTATAACGGGCCAGCGTATCCGGGTTCAGATCATGCTCCGGCATAAACTGGCACAGGCGAAACCGGGCATTGCGAATCTTCAGGCCATGACGTAACACCCCAAGGGTACCGTAACTGCGTAGCTCTTTATCAATGGCATTGGGGTCAGCCTTATTAAGCTGGGTCAGCAGGTGGCTGATAAAGTGCTGTTCCGAATCCGAGGGGAATACCTTGCAGAACTTCGCCCACTCCTTCGCCTGAGTCTGTTTGACAAAACCAAGCACATCGCTGGTGTACAACGCCGTTTCCCGGTGGTACTGGTCGCCGGAACCCAATAGCCAGCCATTGGCCTGCATCTGGGCGATTATTTCGTTCTGGAAAACGGCCTCAACGGTGGCGTCCCTGCTCATACACTACTCACTTTTGTTCTCAATACGCTGGCGGGCATTGTGGATGGCCCGCTGGAAGCGTTCTTCCAGCACCGCTTTGGGCGGCAGGTTGGTCAGGTAATCCGCCACATGGATGCCGCTTTTATCCAGCTCCAGCAGTTCGATCTGTTCCTGCTTTTTACCCGCACAGAGAATAATACCAATGGGTGATTCTTCCCCGGGCTGTCGGTCGTACTTATCCAGCCAGCGCAGGTAGAGCTCCATCTGCCCCTTATACTCTGCCTTGAACTTGCCGGTCTTTAGCTCGACAGCCACCAGCCGTTGCAGCTTGCGGTTGTAAAACAGCAGATCAATATAAAAGTCATCCTCATCAATCTGAACCCGGTGCTGACGGGCCACAAAGGTGAAGCCCATCCCCAGTTCCAGCAGGAACTGCTCCATCTCCCGCAGAATGGCATCTTCCAGCCCTTTTTCCAGGTAGGTGTCGTTCAATTCAAGAAAGTTGAGAATATACGGGTCTTTCAATACCAGGTCCTGATTCGCCAGCCCCTGCTCCCGCAGCTTTTTCAGATCACTGGCAATGGTCGCTTCCGGCTTGCGGGAGAGTGCCGTCCGTTCATACAGCATGGAATCCAGGCGTTCGCTGAAGGTGCGGACAGACCACCGTTCCTGGGCCGCCATGGCCAGGTAAAACTCCCGTTTCAGCGGGTCATTAATGTAAATCAACTGCTTGATATGGGACCAGCTCAATTGTCTCCACACTGTAGAGACAATCTCATCCGCCGTGCATACCTCCGCCAGCCGGGTGCAATGGCGCAGTTGCTGGGGGCTCCAGCCTTTGCCCATGGCGGCGGTGAGTTGCTTCGACAGGTTAATCACCACCTGCTTGCCATAGTCTGCCCGCTCACCTTTAAGCACCTCGGCATTGATGCGCTCCCCCTCCTGCCAGTAAAGCAGGGTCAGTTCGGTATTCACCGCCACTGCAGCCCGCTGGCGGGCGGACTGGATCAGGCCTTTGATTTCGCTGAACAGGGTGTCTGGGTGCTCCGGCGGTTCAGGCGGTTTGCTCATGGGGGGCCTCGGGGTGTTTTTGTTGTGGGTGGGCAGTGGGTTTCCAGTCACGGACGTCTATTTTGCCGGTGACTGCTGCGGAGATTAGTGCGGTGCGGCGTTCTTTGAACAACTCAACTCCTTGCTGAGCATCATCAATTAGGGAATCAATAACGCGCAGCTTCTCCTTCAATTTTTTGATAATTTCAATTTGTTCATCAAGGTCAGGTATGGTGATCTTAATTCTTTCAAACACTTCAGTCCTTAAACATTTAGTTCCATGAGCTGATTCTTCGACCAAATCTAAAATGAACCCCTTCAGCCCTTTCATGAAAAACAGCAAGAATTCGCCATCAACCCCTTTGCCTGGTACTAAAGCTTTCATGTCTTGGTTAATAGTTACAGGCGCTTGCGTCAGGGCAACCGGAACTGAATGAGCCAAAATCATGCCTCGTACAACAATCAATACACTGCCCACGGGGAGCAGTTTTGTTGAAGATTCTTGTATAGCCTGATCTGTGATTTTGTCCTGCGCATCAGAAAGATAATCAACCTTCATATCTTTTGGAGATACCCAGGGAATGTTGCCATTCCAAAATTCCAACCGGTCTTTACTCGGAGTTCCTCCACCTATTTGATGGGTTATATAGCGAATTTCAGTATCTGACCAATGCTCAGGCACTTCACCCAGCCACTCCACCCCGGAATCTTTCATCGGTGCATCAGGGTTAAGCCCTTTGGTCACAGCATGGCTGATCATCGCCTGACGCTTCTCTTGCAGCAGCCGGATCAGGGTTTTCTGCTCTTCGATCAGGGTGTCGATTTTAGCGGTTTCGTGGTCGAGGAAATTGGTGATTACTTGCTGTTCAGCTTTACTCGGCAGTGGAACTTCAAAACTATTGAGATTTCCTGTTGTTAACTGGTTAATCGTTGCTGTCAAAAACGAGCCTGACTGATACTCAAACAAAGCTGAGTTAAAGACCTTGGATAAATAATCATTGTAAGAACTTCTATAGACCGACATAAAAGCACCGAAGCTCATGTCTGCCGAAGCCTCAGTGATTTGAGCATTTTTCCCGATCAAAGCACGGCTGCCATTTCGGGCGCAAATCAGGATGTCTCCTTCTTGAGTTCGCAGGTGCTCAGGAATCTGCTTACTTACATAAACATTGTCTTCAAAAGCTAATTGCTTATTTTGTATGTTTGATGACCGTAGCACCAATACAGCATTTTCATCGTCAGCATCAACGACATCGTCAGGTGAATAAGTTAAACCAATCAAAGCTTCGCCAAGGTATTTCAGTCGCTTTATTTCCCAGTGTGCCGGGATTTCACTCAACCAACCTAAGTGCGTTTCTTTATACTCCGGATAAGCTTGATACTTCCCACTCATCACAACTCACCTCCCAGTTCCTGCTCAATTTCTTCCACACTGGGCAGTTGCGATTGCAGGTTTTCCGGCAACGATTGCGTCAGTTGATACTCTGATACGCCAATAGGCTTTTGGATGTCGCTAAGGGCATACTCCGCCACCAGCTTATCTTTGTTTTTGCACAGCAAAATACCAATGGTGGGCGCATCACCTTCTTTACGCAGTTGCTCATCCACCGCCTTGATATAGAAATTCAGCTTGCCCGCATGCTCCGGTTCAAAGTCGCCTGCTTTCAACTCAATCACCACATAACAATGCAGACGGGCATGGTAAAACAGCAGATCAATGTAAAAATCCCGTGTACCTACTTGCAGTTTGACCTGCTTTCCCATGTACGCAAAACCAGCGCCCAGCTCCAACAGAAACTGGGTGATATGCTCTATCAGCCCCTGTTCCAGCTCTTTCTCGTTGTAGCTTTTGGTCAGGGTGAGGAAGTCAAACACGTAAGGGTCTTTCAGGGTTTGCTGTGCCAGATCGGACTGTACCGCTGGCAGAGTGGCGCCAAAATTACTGAGCGCGTCTCCTTCCCGCTGCCACAGGCCACTGTCAATCTGGTGAATCAGTACATTACGGCTCCAACCATGTTCGATGGTGCTGCGAATGTAATACTGCGCCTCATCCACCGATTGGCATTTACTGATGATCTGTAAATTGTGTCCCCAGGGCACTTGAGCTAATTGGGCAACAGCCTGTTGCCCAATTGCCTGACCCTGTGAGTAAAACAGGAACCACTGCCGAATGTATTTAAGGTTTCGTTCAGAAAAGCCTTTGATATCGGGGAATTCTTTCATCAGGTCTTTGCTGAGCTGTTTTAAAAATCCATCGCCCCAGTTAGCCGTAGACTGGCGCTGAACAATATCGGCCCCCAGTTCCCAGTAGAAAGTCAGCAGGGTGGTGTTTACCTGAACGGTGGCCTTGATTTGGGTTTGCTGTACCTTTTGTTTGAGATCTTTTAACCACCGCTTGTAGTCACTGTTGTGATTAAGGCCAAGGCTGGTGCTGTTATTCGCCTTACTCATGAATGTACCTCCGCCAGCAGGCCCATAATCCGCCCACTGACCGCATCCAGATCGGCATCAATCGCTTCCAGAGCTCGGGGCGGCTGGTACACATAGAAGTGGCGGTTAAAGGGAATCTCATAGCCGACAATACCGATCTCACCGTCCTGCTCATCCCGCTTGCTGGCATTGATCCAGGCATCCGGCACATGGGGCGTCACTTCCCGCTGGAAGTAGGTTTCAATCAGCTTTGAGGTGGTCACCGATGGATCAAGGGGGATATTCTCGTTATCCCGCAGGTCGCCATCGGTTTCAAACTCGACGACGTTGCTTCGGTATTCAAAGGCTCCATAGAAGGGCTGCGACTCTTCTTTTAATACCTTTTTGACAACGGGCTCAGCATCCGGATTCTTATGGGTAATGGCATCCAGAAGCTGTTTCTTCTCCTTGGCATCCAGCTTGATCGCCCACTTTTTCATGGCAGCCTTTAATCGTTCATCGAAGCTGTTGAAGTCATCGCTGTTCTCAATACCAATCTCAGACTGAAGCTGTTGGGCCTTTTCCATCAGGTTACGCTGAAACAACCACAGTTTGGTATCCAACACCTCTTTGATCTGCTTCTCTTTCAGCTCGGTAAAGTCTTTTTTGATCTTGTTGCGAATGGCTTCTTCCTGCTCTGCCAGTGTCGAGTAACAGGCATCGTCAAACTGTTCGAATAGCCAGCGCATCACATTGTTAAACGGCTTGGGCGCATAACGCAGGCTGGCAACGGCTTCATCGGTAAACCGGACGGAGAGGCGCAGGGGGCGTTCTACAGTAATACGACGGTAGCCGAACTGGTATGTCTCAAATAGTTTGCTGATTGCTATGCCATTGGAGTCGGTAGCTTCCGCCTCAAATTTGCCAAAGCAGCGAGTCACCACTGCACGGTCTTCCGGGCTCATAATATTACGTTTGGACCCCAGGGACTTGCGCATCTTGCCAAACAGCTTCGCCCCATTGATAAGCTGGACCTTGCCCTTACGCTCCGCCGATTTTTTGTTGGACAGCACCCAGATATAGGTCGCAATGCCAGTGTTGTAGAACATATCGGTAGGCAGGGCGACAATGGCTTCCAGCAGATCGGCTTCCAGAATATAACGTCGAATCTCACTTTCACCACTGCCCGCGCCGCCGGTAAACAAGGGTGAACCGTTCAGGATAATGCCGATCCGGCTGGGGTTCGGGTTATCCGGCGTAATGTCCCGGAACTTGCTGATCAGGTGCATCAGGAACAACAGGGAACCATCGGATACCCGTGGCAGACCCGGGCCAAAGCGACCATCAAAGCCTTTCACGTCATGTTCCGTTTTGACCGTACTCTCGATCTTCTTCCAGTCCACGCCGAACGGTGGATTGGAAAGCATATAATCAAACTGCTGACTGGTAAGCTGGTCATTGGACAGGGTATTGCCCAGCTTGATTCGGCTGACATCCTGCCCCTTAATCAGCATATCGGCTTTGCAGATGGCGTAGGACTCCGGGTTCAGCTCCTGACCAAAGGCGCGCATCACCGCATTGGCGTTATGTTCATGCACATATTCCATACCGGAAGAAAGAAAGCCACCAGTACCGGCAGTGGGATCGTAAATGGTGCGGATAATGCCTTCTTTTGTTAAGGCATCGTCATCTTCCATAAACACCAGGGAGGTGGTGAGCTGGACAATATCCCGTGGGGTAAAGTGCTCTCCGGCGGTTTCGTTGGAGCTTTCGGCAAATTTGCGGATCAGTTCTTCAAACAATAGCACTGTGATAGAAATTAATTTTTATTAGATCAAAAAAAAGACCTACACTACCGTAAGTCTTTGATTTAACTGGCACTCCCAAGAGGATTCGAACCTCCGAACTGCCCCTTAGGAGCACTTTATAATCATTCGCTATATATATTATAGCGTCTCATTATTAGCTTGCAGGCCTTGATATTACAGGGCTAACACCTATTTATAGTATCTCAGTGCATCTCATAAAATACCACTAAAGCGCACGAGAAACCTACACTCATACCTACACCTCTTTTGGATCAAAGAGCGACTACGACCATACCCGAGTCGGTGAGAAACGCTTCTACCTCACCCACAACCCGGTTGCCATGACCAAGAAAAATACGTCATGCATTGATAAAGAGGTGTCTGTAACACCGTTTGTGCCTTTTTATCAGGCTCCGCCCCCATCAGAATAACCTGCCGAACTATGTCCGGATCGCAGGTTTCGACAGCACAGCTTAACGGTGTTAAGCGCTTCTTATCCGTTCTTGCATTAATGGTGTTCTTATCATGCTTTACATCTTTGAGTAATTCATAACAGCGCCGATCTCCGGTTTCAGTGATTTCTGCAATCGCAGAAAGAATCGGTGAATCATTCGAGTCAGAAAGATGACTAGATACATAGTACTAATTATTCGGTAATCTATTCCGGTTAAAAATCACATCCCTGAGCTATCTGGAACCCTGCTCCCCCGCGTCAAAAAAAGACAACGGTAAAATCTACGGGCGGTAGCGTAATTTTTATCTGGCACCTCCAAGGCAAGGCAAAACCAGCCAACAAAATCTGCAAGGGAAGGTATGAAATTTACTGAAGACACACGCGTCAAAATCCCCACCATCCTGCACCTGACCAGATTAGGTTATGACTACCTGCCACTGCGAGATACAAGCTGGGATAACGACACCAACATCTTCCCTGATATTTTCAGGGAGGCCATTGCCCGTATCAACCCCAGCCTGGAACAGGATGATATTGGCCGCTTCCTCGAAGAGATAAAGCTGTCGCTGGATAACGAAGACCTGGGCAAAGCCTTCTTTGAAAAGCTCCTGGACCGCTCTGGTACCAGGCTGATCGATTTTGAAAACTTCAACAACAACAACACCTTCAATGTTGTCACAGAACTCACCTGTAAAAATGGCGACGATGAGTTTCATCCTGATATCACACTGCTGATTAATGGCATGCCGCTGCTATTCATTGAGGTCAAGAAACCCAATAATCACGATGGCATTCTGGCTGAACACAAACGCATCCAGACCCGTTTTGAAAACAGCAAATTCCGTCGATTCATCAATATCACTCAGCTGATGATCTTCTCCAACAACATGGAGTATGACGACGATTCATCACCTCCTCTGGAAGGCGCATTCTACGCCAGCCCAGCCTATGGTAAACCGGTGCTTAACTACTTCCGGGAAGAGGAAGAGTTCAACTTAACAACACTGTTGAAACGACCAGACGATGAAGTCGAAAATACCGTTCTGAAAGACAATAACCTCGAAGTCATCAAGAACAATCAGGAGTTCATCGGTAACAAAGCGCCAGACCGCCCAACGAATCGGATCTGCACTTCGCTACTCAGCAAAGAGCGACTGAAGTTTATCCTGCAATACGCGTTAGTCTACGTGCAGGAGAAGGATGGCCTGCAAAAGCACATCATGCGCTATCCGCAAATGTTTGCTACCAAAGCCATCGAACAAAAGCTGGACAAAGGCATCAAAAAAGGGATCGTCTGGCATACTCAGGGCAGCGGTAAAACCGCACTGACCTATTATAACGTCAAGTTCCTGACCCACTATTTCCAGAAGAAAAACATTATTCCAAAGTTTTACTTTATTGTGGACCGCCTTGACTTACTGCGACAGGCTCGCAATGAGTTCACCAAGCGTGAACTGGTGGTACACACCATAAACTCACGGGACGAATTCTCCAGAGATATTAAAGCCACCAAAGTCATTCATAACGACAGTGGTAAGCCCGAGATAACCGTGGTCAATATCCAGAAGTTCAAAGACGATCCGGATGTTGTCCAAACCAGAGATTACGATGTGAATATCCAGCGTATCTACTTTCTGGATGAAGTGCATCGCAGCTACAATCCCAGGGGCAGCTTTCTGGCCAACCTGGATCAGTCGGATCGAAACGCCATAAAAATCGGCCTGACCGGCACCCCTCTGCTGGGCGATGACTACAACTCCGTCACCCTGTTTGGTGGCTACATCCACAAATACTACTACAACAGCTCCATTGCCGACGGCTACACCTTACGCCTTATCCGGGAAGACATTGCCTCCAACTACAAGATGGAGTTGCAAAAAGCCCTGAAAGCAGTCGAAGTTGAACAGGGCAGTATCGACAAAAGAAAACTTTACGCTCATCCAAAATTCGTTACCCCAATGCTGAATTACATCGTCACTGACTTTGAAAAAAGCCGGGGATCAATGAACGACAGCACCATCGGTGGTATGGTCATCTGCGACAGCGCCGAACAAGCCAAAGAGCTATTCCATCAGTTTAATGAACGTAATGCAAAGCAGGCACTACCCGCCGCCAACGATGAGCAAGGGGAAGCCCTGCAGGTTGCTGAGCCAAAAAGTATCTACAACATCACACCTGAAAACCCCAATGCCGCAACCACTGCTGCGTTAATCCTGCACGATGTTGGCAACAAAGAAGAGCGCAATGACTGGGTGGAAGATTTCAAAGCTGGCAAAATAGACTTTCTGTTTGTCTACAACATGCTGCTAACGGGCTTTGATGCCAAACGCCTGAAAAAACTCTACTTTGCCCGCATCATCCGTCAGCACAACCTGTTACAGGCACTGACCCGGGTTAACCGCCCCTATAAAACCCATCGCTATGGCTACGTGGTGGATTTTGCGGATATCCGCAGCGAATTTGCCGAGACCAACAGAGCCTACTTCGAGGAATTACAGGCAGAGTTAGGCGACGAGTTCGAACATTACTCCCACCTGTTCAAATCCAGAGAAGAAATACTCAGCGACATTGAAGCGATCAAAGACACCCTGTTCCGCTTCGATACCGAGAATGCGGAAACCTTCTCCCGGCAGATCAGCGAGATTCAGGACCGGGAGTCCGTACTGGCACTGAAAAAAGCACTGGCCGACGCCAGGAGTCTCTACAATATTATCCGCATGCAGGATGATAAAGACCTGCTGGCCTGCCTTGATTTCCAGAAGCTCAATCAGCTGTACCGGGAAACCAGCAACCGGCTGAACTTACTCAACCTGAAAGAAAGCCTGGAGAAAGGCGACACCACCAACCTGCTTAATGTCGCCCTTGAAGATGTCATTTTCCAGTTCACCAAAATTGGTGAGGAAGAGCTGGTACTGGCAGACAAGCTGAAAAACACCCTGCGCCAGACCCGCGAAGCCCTGGCCAGCAACTTTGACCAGCAAGACCCGAAATTCATCACCCTGAAAGAAGAGCTGGAACGGTTATTTAAAAAGAAAAACCTCAGCCAGGTCACGCAGGAAGAAATGGGCCAGAATATCGATGCCCTGCGCAAAATTCATGAGCGAATCAAAGAGCTGAACCGTCAGAATGACCAGCTCAGCCATAAATACCATGGGGATCGCAAATACGCACGGCTCCACAAACGCATAACGGACCCTGACAATCAGGGCGGCCTGAACGCACCGGAGCGCAAAGTCTTTGAAGCGTTAATCCATATCAAGCAGGACGCCGACCAGATCGTGCTGCAAAACACCGATATGGTGAAAAACGAAAGCTACTTTGCCAAGACCATGATGCCCCACGTTATCCATCAATTTATGAAAAACCAGCAGATCAAGCTGACCCCCGATGCCTCACGGTACATCAACAAACTGGTGGTCACCGAATATCTGAACGAATTTAATACAGGAGCCACTGCGTGGTAGAACTCGCTTTTCAACAGCAAACCAAAGCGCTGATCGATGGTCTGAAAGGCATCTGTGCCAACTATGGCCTTGGTAACGACGGTAATGAATTTAAAATCATCACCCAAACCTTTCTCTACAAATTCCTGAACGACAAATTCGCCTACGAAGCCAAACAGCTCGATCCCTCCATAGCCAATGCGGAAAAGTGGGAAGAAGCCCTGGTCGCCATGAGCGAAGACGATCTGGAAATGCTGCAACTGCAAATGGGTGCCGACACCGCCCACCTGAAACCAGTACACTTTATCAGCTACCTGTTCAGCCAGCAGAACCAGCCCGAGTTCGCCAAACTATTTGACGATACCCTGATCGACATTGCCAGCACTAACAACGATGTGTTTGCGGTAAAAACCGATGGCGGCGCTAAAATTGTCCTGTTCGACCGCATCAGCCAATACATTGCTGACGACTCCAAACGGGACAACTTCTGTCGGGCCATTATCAACAAACTGGTAGAGTTCAGCTTTGAGCGAATTTTCACCCAGAAGTTTGATTTTTATGCGACCATCTTTGAATACCTGATCAAGGACTACAACAGCAACAGCGGTGGTAAGTACGCCGAGTACTACACGCCCCATGCGGTGGCACGGATCATGGCCTCCATTCTGGTACCGAAAGCTCAGCAGGGTACGGTACAGAACGTCAGCTGCTACGACCCATCGGCAGGTTCTGGCACACTGTTGATGAACGTAGCCCATGCCATTGGTGAAAATCGTTGCTCTATCTATACCCAGGATATTTCACAAAAGTCGTCTAATTTGCTGCGGCTAAACCTGATCCTGAACAACCTGGTGCACTCCATTCCCAATGTCATCCAGGGGAATACCATGGAGCACCCGGCCCACAAGAATGGTAATGCGTTGCGGCAGTTTGACTACATCGTCTCCAATCCGCCATTCAAAATGGACTATAGCGACTACCGGAATGACCTGGATACCCAGGAGAATAAAGATCGCTTTTTTGCCGGCATCCCGAAAGTGCCCGCCAAGGCCAAAGACAAAATGGCGATCTACTCGCTGTTTTTACAACACATTATCTACTCCCTGAAACCGGGCGGAAAAGCGGCGGTGGTAGTGCCCACCGGATTTATTACGGCTCAGTCCGGCATCGATAAAAAGATTCGCCAGCACCTGGTGGACAACAAAATGCTGGCCGGTGTGGTCTCCATGCCCAGCAATATTTTTGCCACCACTGGCACCAATGTCTCCATTGTTTTTATTGATGCCAATAACAAAGGCAAGGTGGTGCTGATCGACGCCTCCAACCTGGGTACCAAGGTGAAGGATGGCAAAAACCAGAAGACTGTTCTTTCTGCCGATGAAGAAGCGTTTATTATCGATGTGTTTAACGGTCATGATCTGGAAGATGATTTCTCTGTTGTGGTCAGCTATGAGGAGATTGCCGCTAAAAATTACTCTCTCAGTGCCGGGCAGTACTTTGATGTGAAAATCGACTACGTGGATATCACTCCCGAGCAGTTTAGCGAGAAGATGAAAGGCTTCACGGATAACCTTCACGCAATGTTTGCGCAGTCACGAGAGCTGGAGCAGGAGATTGAGAAACAACTGGCGGGAGTGTTGCGTGCATAAGTTAGATAAATGCAAAATTGGAGACCTTGTAACGCTCCAAAGAGGCTTTGATATCACAAAAAAAGAGCAGACTGATGGTCCATACCCTGTAGTTTCATCAAGTGGTGTCAATAGCTATCACTACAAACCAATGGTTAAAGGGCCTGGAGTCGTAATTGGCCGAAAAGGGACCCTTGGAACAGCATTTTACATCGAATCAGACTATTGGCCCCACGATACAAGTCTCTGGGTGAAGGACTTCAAAGGCAACGATCCCAAGTTTATTTACTATTTTTTGAAAAGCCTACCCTTGAAGAGGCTGGATTCAGGCTCGGCTAACCCGACGCTCAATAGAAACATTGTGCACCAAATCGATTGTTTCAATTACTCTATAGATTAGTAAGTATTCGGTAAACCCATTGTGGCGCTGGCAAAACC